>DLVL01000096.1:0-728 GCA_003444085.1 Kosmotogaceae bacterium
GGGCCAGTTCGATGACTCTGTCATCGGCCAGTTCCGCTGTGTGGCTCTGCCACTTGCGGGCCAAAAAACAAAACCTGGAACTAAGAACGCTAGTTCTGCCTGAATGCTTTCTTGGAGTATGCCTGTTGATGAGGTGTTTTTGATCAGCCTTGAAAGTGTTGTTTCACATTGAGTGCTTTCCAGATGAGCATAGGTTGATTTCTGATTCTATTCACCAGTTCGCCGTCATCGGTAAGGATTTCTGGCCTGATTTTGCCTTTTTCGTTGAGAGTTCTTAAGAACTCCACTTCAGTATCGTTTAGGGGCAGCAAATGCACTATCACTTTCCTGCAAGAACTTTCAATGTCATTGGCTAGATTGTCCAGCTTTTCTTTGTCCGGCACTTCTCTTAGAAGAGGTAGCAGTCTCTTTCTTAGGTCATCTCTATCTACTCTAAGTGTTCTTTCGCTTATTTTGAGCCAGTTCTCTCTGCTCATTCCTCCGAAAACCGTGAAGGCAAGCCGCAGCTTTTCAAGATCAAAGGTATCCAGCTGCTTTTCGAGCAGATGTATGTCGTAGAGATCTCTGCTAGCTTTTCGCGAGAAGCAGGCCACGATTTTCGAGGCAAAAACCTCTATCTTGTTTGCTAGTGGAACTCTGCGGGCAATTTGATTACCAAGCTGCCTTGAATCCATCGTTTCTATTTCAAACAGAGGAACCCTCATCATGTAGTTTATATCGATAGACAG
>DLVL01000096.1:928-2736 GCA_003444085.1 Kosmotogaceae bacterium
ATAGATAGATCCTCTTGGCGGCAGACCGATTCGATATTCTTCTCAAAGCTGTCTCTGGCAGAGTCAAGATCATTTCTCGTGGGGGATCCGATATAGTTGATATCAATATCCACCGACAACCTTGGGATTTCGAGGAAGAAGAGGTTTATTGCCGTTCCGCCCTTCAGGGAGAATCTCTCTGAAAGGTTCTCAGTATTTGATGCGCGATCGAGCCACGAAAGCAGTATCGAGACCTTCTCGAGAATTTCTTGTCGATAACCCGTCTGACCAGATAGTCTGGATAGAGTTTCTCTGGATAATCTCACTGCTCTTCCCATCCTTCATTCCACATGTATTCGGGAACCGCCAGGTTCCATTCTCTTGCCAATCTGACTCTGCCGAGCCGTGACCGATCGAAGTAATGGACCGACGCCGGGATCATCCCTCTCAGTTTGTTCAAAAAGGTCTGGTCATTGCCTATGGAACTCGGGTGCCTTTGTAGGAAGAAGCCGACTTTGGCGTTCGTGGTGGAATTACCGAGCGCTTTCAGATACTTCAGCAAGTTTTCAGTATCGAGATACTCGACCATCTCTAGAGAGCGCCAGACTTCTTCAAATCCCCCACAGAGATTTGGTCTGTCAAGCATGTCTACAAAGGTTCTCTCTCTGCTTGTTATTAGAACGGTTCTGCCCTTTATGTCCGCAGGATCCGTGAGTATGTGGTAGTTGTCTGATCGGAGTAGGTTCTTAGAGGGGCGAGTTGGTACGTATTGCATCCCCCTGAACACGAAAGGGCGCACACTCTTCTTCGTCAGGAATGTTCTGGAGTTGAGAAGTGAGTAGGCATTTCCTTTGAATTCCTGAGCCGTATGGTAGGCAAGAATCGCATCGCTTGTTCTCTTTCCTGCAATGAGAAATGAGTCAGGCGTGAATTGTTCTGCTTTCTGGTTTAGGGGTACGACTGCGTAGAGACCACGACATATCTTGAGAATCCGGCCTCTTTTGACATGGTAATTGAGAAGAACGCTGTAGTTCTCAAGGTTCTTCGATTCGCTCTTCTTCAGAAACTCCTTTAGTTCATCAGTTGTGAAGATCGGGCATGCTTCAAAAAACAGTTCTAGTCTCACTTGATCTCCTCTCAACGATTTGACATTGATTGGCGTATATTATAAATAGTTTATATTCTATGGTAATCAAAGTCAAGTCTCTGAGGAAGAACAGAGTAATGAAAGTGGGGACTCCATTTTTCCGATTCCCGTCACGACTCTTAGCCTATCTGCGTTGCCGCGCTCGCAGACTACTTGTTGTAGTATCAGCCGCAACCTGCAAGACATACGTTTCGAGTCCAAAGTCGGGGGACGAACACCCCGGTTACGGGTCCATAGTCCCGAGTTCAGGGTCTGCAAAGACAGAGTCCAGGGTTCCGAGTCCCGCGTTCAGGGTCCATAGTTGACAGCACGACATTTTTTTTCACATCGGGGTCTCGCGCGTCGAACGTCGGAACTCTCGCAATTCGTAACTTTTTCTATCAGATGTTTTCCTACTTGAACCTGTAACCTCCAACCTGTGACTGCTCTTCAAACCGGCTTTTTCTCCCTCCTTGTTTTTTTGATGCTCGACAGTGATAGACTTGTGGAGTATTGATTCAGGGGCTGACATTTCGTAAATAGTGTTTTGCTTGGTAAGGAGTGACCCTCATGAGAGAACAGGATTTCCGTCAATCGCTTAAGAAACGGGGGAAAAAAGATCACGTCGTAGACAATCTGGTGTCACAAGTTGCTCACTTTGAGAAGTATCTAAAGTCCAATCATCGAAAGACTCTAGAAGATG
>DLVL01000097.1 GCA_003444085.1 Kosmotogaceae bacterium
GGAATTGCCATTTATTATAGCTTCATTGGAAAGGGAAAAACAGCGGCTTTTGCAAGGGATATCAGACAACAACTGACAGCAGCAACACAAAGAGTTTTCAAACTAAGAGACTTTCGAGGAGTTAATCTTCGCTACCTGACTTTGTTAGACAGAGCTGGTATCAGGAATGTCAAAGATATTCTTGAATCCGGTAGTACTGCAAGTGAGAGAAGAGAACTTGCGCAGAAGACAGGTGTTCCAGAAGATGCAATCCTGGAATTTGTCAAGCTGGCAGACCTTTCGCGACTTGATGGCGTCAAAGGAATCCGAGCAAGACTTTACTATAGTGCAGGTGTTGACACGGTGGAAAAACTCTCTTCTTGGGACCCAGATGAATTGCTCGCAATGTTGAGGGACTTTGTTACCAATACAGGCTTCAAAGGGATTGCACCCCTTCCAAAAGAGGTTCATGAAACTATCGCAAGGGCAAAAGAGCTCCCCAGGATTGTCCAGTACGATTAGATTAATAGTCTGGTTGTTACTGCTCAGGCATAGGCTACTTCACCAGCCGAGCCAAGTTCTTTGAGACTAAAAAGCCACTAAAGATTAGGCATAATTGCCGAATAAGGGCTGTACATTTTTACCCTTTCATGGTACGCTTAAACCATGGAAAAAACGCTGGTAAATCAGGCCTATAAGCCAACAACAGCTTTCAGAAAAAACACTGCAGGCGGTGAGCTGCTTTGAAAAAGGAACAATTCTTAGAACTCTGCCGTAGTAATCCGGAAGAAGTATACAAACTGGTCACCGCTATGAGCGAAAACATCGTGGCCCTTACAAAGCTCAGGTAGAGGCGCTCAGCGATCAGGGTGATACCCTTAATGCTGAAATAAAAGAGCTCAAAGCACGCCTGGATAAAAACAGCTTCGAGTAGATTTAATTATGAATCAGTACGGGGCTCTTATAACCTCGTGCCGCGGGACGGTCTTCACTCTCTTTGGCCTTTGCTGAGCAGTATGAAAACAGTCTTTCGCTTCCAGTTTCAGGTGCTCTTATTTAAATCAAACTATTTGGAACTTAGTAGCTCAGGAAAAAGCCTTATGCTTTTGTTCAATCGTTCTAGCCCCAGAACAAACAGCTCTTAATAGCAATCGCCGCAACTTCGTCACCATGGCTTTCTGATAATGCTTTCTGTTTTCCTTTCCTGCTTCAGAGTGCAGACGTGTCACTTTTCGGTGTTCATGATGTGAAATACATTTATTGAGATAGTGTCTCAATAAGTATTGACATTTCTAAGCCCGACTAATATAATCATAATAGAATGACAAAGGAGGGATTTCAATGAAGAGAAGAAGAACAAGAGAAGAAATCAGAAAGGAAAGAGAACTCGAGTTCCAGGCAGAACTCAGGAATCATAACCGTAAGTCCTCCTTACCTTATCCTGGTGTCTGGTATAGACTATAGCAGTCAGTAATCAAACAAAATACATTATTTGCGGTCCCCAAAGGGGGCCGTTTTCACAAATACTTCGACAATATCCGGATCGAATTGACTTCCCGAACAACGAATAAGTTCTGCTATTGCTTCAGAAGGACTTACCCTGCTTCTGTATGGACGACCACAAGTCATGACGTCAAATGCGTCTATAACTGCGATAATCCTTGCTAGAAGTGGAACCGCTTTCTTACGAAGACCTTGAGGATACCCTGAACCATCCCAGCGTTCATGATGGGATAATATGGCGTCAGCGATAGAAAGCAAATCGGGAGTTGATCTTGCGATATTGTAACCTACCTCGGGGTGCTTCTTCACAGTCTTCCACTCTTCGCTAGTAAGAGGACCTGGCTTGCTAAGTATGGAGCTGGGAATACTGATTTTGCCTATATCGTGGAGACTCGCTAAGAGCTCCAGCGAATTAAGCTCATCTGGAGAAAGAGATAATGTTTCTCCCACCTTCCTTGCAAGTGAGCGCATGCGATGTGCGTGCTCCTGTGTCTCCTCTGTGGTCTCCCTAAGGGTTCGCTCCAGTGAAGTGATGATTGCTGAACGAGCGCTCCGACTTTCTATGAGCTTGTTGCGGTACATTCTTTCTTCAGCAAGATCAATAACCGCATCGACTGACTGTTTAGGGTCAGTTAGCATGGCGTAACCCGCAGAAACACTGATTGGGATGTTTCCATTTGATACCTTATTACAGTACGTCCGGATACGGTCAACTAGATTGCTTAGTTTCTGTTCAGTAGCATTAGGAAGAAGAAAGAGGAACTCGTCACCACCCCATCGCCCGATCAGATCTTCCCTTCGGCAAGATCCTCTAAGTACTTTCGCAAAGCTCTGAAGCAATCTATCTCCTTCTTGATGACCAAAAGCGTCATTGACTAGCTTCAGACCGTTGACATCACACATAAGAATCCCTAGTGGCAGGGCTCGAGAATTACTCAGGCGGCTTAACTCTTCCTCTATGAAAGCTCGGTTATACAGATCTGTCAGATAGTCATGAAAAGAAAGGTGCCTTATGCGTTCTTCAGCTCGCTTTCGGCCCTTTACAAAGGAGCAGAAGATGTGGTTGCGTTCCTGGATACCCCGGACGAAATCAGGCTTCTGCTCAGACATTTATACGAAACAAACCCTGAAATAGTAAATGTTTCCTTTATCGACAAAGAGGCTGTCATCATGTATATTCATCCGGATGAGTACAGCTATGTTGAGGGAGAATGGATAGGAGACCAGAAACAAGTTCAGAGACTTCACGAAACGAAAAGGCCCGTACTCAGCGGCAACTTCCTGGCTGTTGAAGGATTCTATGCGGCTGATTTGGAGTGGTCTGTTTTCAAGGAAGACGGTTCGCTTGGAGGATCTTTGAGTTTTCTTATCAAACCCGATCTATTCCTTGCTCCGATTATCCTTCCACACAGTAATGAGCCTTATGAGTTCTGGATAATGGATCCAGACGGGACGATACTCTATGATCAGGATATAAT
>DLVL01000119.1:0-3795 GCA_003444085.1 Kosmotogaceae bacterium
GGGGGCTTGGCATGAGGTACCAGAGTTATTTTGGACAGGGTCTTACCCCAGGTCTGAACACCTATTGGGGAATTGATACCATTCTGCTTCTTGTCCCCAACAAGATTAATCTCGGGGTAGAACTGGCGTTATCTCTTGGGACAAACAGCTATCTGAATCTTGGTGGCAGTATCGGTTTCTCTTTCCTCGGGATTGCCCAGTACCTGGTTCCTGATGAGTGGTTTCACGACATTGATTTCACTAAGAGTCCACTCTACCTTATCGCACCTGGTCTTCACCTGGCGATAGTGTTTTAGACTTCTTCGCGCTTCACATATCAGAGTAGGCCGGCTATAGCCGGCCTACTTCGTTTGTAACTACCGCTAGAATACTGAGCTGCATATACTGGCGGAGAGAGTGGGATTTGAACCCACGGACGGGTTGTGCCCGTCACACGCTCTCCAGGCGTGCGCCTTCGACCTCTCGGCCATCTCTCCGTGGTCACATGCAATTATAATGTCAAGCCCCCAACTTGTCAATTCAAATATGTGATAGACTCTGCAATAGAAACAGTTTCAGGGGGAGATAACAATGAAAAAACTGTTCGGTACAGACGGGGTAAGAGGGGTTGTTAATGAAGAACTGACACCTGAACTGGCACTGAAGATAGGCAACGCCGCGGGTCGGTTCTTCCTTGGACGATACGATACTCTTCTCATAGCAAAAGACACGAGGAACTCCGGGGATTCACTTGAAGCCGCTCTGGCTTCCGGGGCTGCGTCTGCTGGCATGAACGTGCAGCTGGTGGGAGTTCTACCCACTCCAGGTCTTGCTTACTGCACCAAGCGGGGGGGATTTCTTGGAGCGGTAATCTCCGCTTCACACAATCCGGCGGTATACAATGGTATAAAACTTATTGCAGACGGAAAGAAGATAAGTGATGAAGAGGAAGTAGAGATCGAGAATCTATTGACCAGTGTTCCTCTTCACTATAGCGTCTTCTCCAAGATTGGCAGGATTTCCAGCACTGATCGGCATCGAAATGACTACATAGAACACATAACGAATCTCTTCAAGGACAAGCGGTTCACCGGTCTGCGCATTCTTGTAGATGCCGCTAATGGTGCAGTTGTTTCTGTTGTTCGCGAAGTCTTTGACAATCTGGATATTGACGCAGAATACGTTTCAATGGATCCGGATGGCATTAACATCAACGAAGACTGCGGTTCAATGCATCACGAGATGGCAGGAAGACTCCTGAAAGACGAACAGGTGGGGTTTTTGTTCGACGGCGATGCAGACAGGTGTCTCATCGTTCTCAGAGGCAACAGGCTTTTTGACGGAGATATGATCATGGCGCTCAATGCGCTGAAGATGAAGAACACTGGACGCCTTCAAAACGCCGCTGTTGTATCGACAGTGATGTCGAACCTGGGGTTTGAACGTTTTCTGGCAGACCATGGCATCAGACTCATCAGAACACGGGTTGGAGACAAGTATGTTTTGGAGAAGATGCTGGAGACATCTTCTAACCTCGGTGGCGAGCAATCTGGTCATGTTATATTTCTTGACAGGAGCACCACCGGAGACGGTGTCATCACGGCCCTTGAAACGATGGATTCATTGAAGGAAATGCATACTTCGCTGAGGGGGTTTGTCGATCAATTCCCTGTCTTTCCGCAGACTCTGAAGAATGTCCCCGTTGCGAACAGGCGGAGAGTTATGGAGAATGAGAAACTGAAAGCTATGCTGGCTATCATAAAAGAAGATCCTGGACTCCGAGTTGTAGTGAGACCCTCAGGAACGGAACCGCTTGTAAGAGTTATGGTTGAGGGAGAAAATGAAAAGGAAGTACACAGCACAGCTGAGAGACTGGTTGAGATAATCGAGGAGGCCAATGGAGAGTAGGTACTTACGAGTAAAGGGAGCAAGGGTTCACAATCTCAAGAACATAGATGTAGACATTCCGAAAAACTCATTCACAGTGATCACGGGTCTTTCAGGTTCTGGGAAGTCTTCGCTTGCTCTTGACACGATTTACGCGGAAGGTCAGAGGCGTTACCTGGAGTCTCTCTCGAACTACGCCCGTCAATTCCTGGGAGAACTGAAACGGCCTGATGTGGAAAACATCGAGGGCCTTTCCCCTGCTATTGCCATAGAACAGAAGTCTGTCAGTCACAATCCCCGTTCGACCGTGGGAACAGTGACTGAAATCCACGACTACTTTCGTGTTCTCTATGCAAGAATAGGAATACCACATTGCCCGGAATGTGGAAGGACCGTTGAGAGGCAATCACTGGATGAGATAATCGACCAGGTATTCAAAGGCTTCAGAGTTGACAGCAGGCTTTCAGTGATCGCTCCAATTGCACGAGAAAAGAAGGGCGAATTCCGAAGAGAACTCGAGAAATTACGTAAGAAGGGATACGTCAGGGCTGAGGTTGATGGGGAAATATACGACCTTGAAGAAGAGCTGAAACTCGATAAGAACAAGAGACACACGATCGGACTGATCGTCGATAGGTTGAAGCTCTCAGCAGAAAACCTCTCAAGACTTGCCGACAGTGTGGAACTCTCGCTGCATGAGGGAGACGGATTTGTCGAGATTCTGGATGTTGATAGCAATGAACGCAGGATATTCAGCGAGCATTTCGCCTGTCCAGTGTGCGGTATAAGCCTTCCAGAGATCAATCCGAAAATCTTCTCTTTCAACAATCCCTACGGAGCCTGTCCATCCTGCAATGGGCTTGGTTTCACAAGAGAATTCACTGAAGAACTTGTTGTTGATGAAGAAAAAAGCATTCTGGATGGTGCAGTTAAACCTGCGTCTTCATCAAGAGAAAGTTTCACAATGAGGGCAATGCTCAAAGTAATTCAGGTATTCAACGAAGACCCGAGGAAACCTTTCAGAGACCTCAAACCTGAGACAAGGCACGCAATACTTCATGGAACTGACTTCAACATCTCGTTTACACACGAGTCGGAAAACATGTCATACAAGATCAAGAGACCATTCGAAGGAATACTGAACAACTTGCGACGTCGTTACATCGAGACACAATCAAATGACATACGCGAGTGGTTCGAGCAGAACTACATGATTCAGCAGACTTGTATGAAATGTGCTGGTAAAAGACTCAGACCCGAGGCTCTGGGAGTAACACTGAGAGGAAAAAACATCTCTGAGATCTCCGACATGACTATTCAGAAACTCCTGCTCTTCTTCAGGGCGCTGGAACCAACAGAGAACGAGCTAAAGGTTGTAGCTGAACTGCTGAATGAGATAATGAAGCGGCTCGTATTCCTCAACGACGTTGGACTTGATTACATAACGCTTTCAAGGGCAGCAATGACGCTTTCCGGGGGAGAGTCTCAGAGGATCCGTCTCGCCACCCAGATTGGATCAGGTCTAACAGGCGTAACGTACGTGCTCGATGAACCTACAATAGGACTTCACTCACGAGATAATGACAAGCTGATCGCCACACTCAAGAATCTAAGGGACCTCGGAAACACGGTGATCGTTGTTGAGCATGACGAAGAGATTATCAGGAGTTCTGATTACGTTGTAGATGTAGGCCCTGGCGCTGGTGTTCACGGAGGCGAAGTTGTCTTTCAAGGACCTACTGAGGAACTTATCGAGAAACCTCCTGAAAACTCTTTGACAGGCAACTATCTGTCAAAGAAGATTTCAGTACCACGTATCAGAAGTGATGAAGCACGCTCGAAAGGACAGTCCTTGCGGATCAGAGGTTGCAGGCAGAACAACCTCAAGAGCATAGATGTCAACTTCCCACTGGGGGAGTTCATATGTGT
>DLVL01000119.1:3983-5744 GCA_003444085.1 Kosmotogaceae bacterium
CCTCGTTCAAACCCTGCAACATACACCGGGCTCTTTGACTTTGTGAGGGATATCTTTGCCAGGACTCCTGAAGCGCGTTCAAGGGGTTATAACAAAGGGCGTTTCTCATTTAATGTTAAGGGAGGACGTTGCGAGGCATGCCAGGGACATGGACTTATCAAGATTGAAATGCAATTTCTCCCGGATGTTTACGTGGAATGTGATGTGTGTAAGGGACGCCGATACAACAAGGAAACACTCGAAATCAGGTACAAAGGTAAAACCATCTCCGACATTCTCAATATGACAGTGGAAGAAGCCACAGTGTTTTTCGAAAGGATTCCCCCACTGAAACGCATACTGTCACTGCTCAATGATGTGGGCCTGGGGTACATTCAGCTTGGTCAACCTGCTACAACACTCTCCGGAGGGGAAGCACAGAGAATCAAGCTTTCATCGGAACTGAAGAAGAAATCTGCAGGAAGCACCTTTTACATACTCGATGAGCCCACCACTGGGCTTCATTTTGACGATGTGGGAAAGCTTGTCGCTGTTCTCAAGAGATTGGTTAGTTCCGGTAATACAGTAGTGGTTGTCGAACACAATATGGACGTAGTCAAGAATGCAGACCATGTGATTGATCTTGGCCCGGAAGGTGGAGATGCTGGTGGCTGGATCGTTGAAGAAGGGCCTCCTGAGAAGATTGCAGCATCTGGGAGAAGCCACACGGGTCACTACCTGAAGCAACATCTATTCACAGAAGAGGTAAGCTCTTTTCATCACGCCAGTGCATCTTTCTCGAGCGCCACACCAGAAAAGAATTAGAGTACACTACAGCAGATCTCATATCAAAAAACCGGGGATTGCTCCCCCGGTTCTGGTGGAGTCGATGGGATTCGAACCCACGACTTTCGCCTTGCGAAGGCGACGCGCTCCCAACTGCGCTACGACCCCGCGCCATGGAAATTATACAGTGTGATTGTTCAGTCTTCAATCAAAGAGTTTGTCAAAGAATGACTCTCCATTCGGCATCTGTTCCAGATCGAAGAGCTCCAGCACTGTTTGTCCGAGGTCTGCAAAGCTTCTACGCTCACCCAAATTACTGTTCTCTCTGAGATGCATACCATAGGCCAGTAGAGGGACTTTCTCTCTTGAGTGGTCTGTTGATGGCATCGTCGGATCACAACCGTGATCTGCGGTGATGAATAGAACGTCTTCCGGTCTCATGGCCGACATTATCTCGGGCAGTCGTTCATCAAACTCCTCCAGGGCTCTGGCATACCCAACGGGATCATTCCTGTGACCATACTTCATGTCAAAATCAACAAGATTGGTGAATATGAGACCTTCTTCTGTCTTCTGAAGGTACTCGATCGTTCGGGTAATGCCCTCATCATTATTGCGAGTCTTCACATATTCGGTGATGCCATGACCCTCGTAGATGTCGTAGATTTTTCCTACAGCATATACGGGGACACCATTATCGACCAGTTCTTCCAGCACCAACCTGTCTTCCGGTGGATACGAGAAATCTTGTCTGTTCGGTGTGCGCGTGTATTCTGGCCATTTGCCAACAAACGGACGTGCTATGACTCTGGCGACCTTGTATTCGCTCTCGTTGAGAATCTCTCGGGCCATTTCGCAATAGCGGTAGAGTTCTTCAACAGGAATGACCTCTTCGTGGGCAGCAATCTGAAAGACACTGTCTGCAGATGTATAGACAATCAGGTCCCCGGATGCTTCGTGTTCTCTTCCCAGTTCCTGGATTATCTCTGTTCCTGA
>DLVL01000150.1:0-4048 GCA_003444085.1 Kosmotogaceae bacterium
TGCCATCATCAACTTGATGCTTTTGGCATTGCTGACTATCATAGCGATGGGGATCCTCTCGAGAGCCCTGAACGTGGGCTACGTCGCGCTCCCTTTTGCTGCTTTTTTCTTGCTTACAGACCTCGTTGACATCCGAACAAGAAGACTAAGGATGGTTACGAATTTCGCAGGGGCAATTCCTTTTGTTGTTTTCGTGAACCCCTTTACTCTGCCTTTCCTTGCAGGCATTGTGGCTCTTCTCAAGAAACCGGTGAGCAAGGAGTTCACGATTTCGAGAAGGCTTTACCGGGGGCTTCAGTACTTCGTCATGTACGGTACAGCTGCTCTTTTGGTTGACTGGAGCTGGAATCCGTATTTGTGTCTTGTTGTCTTTGCAATCGCTGCAAAAGTTGTGAATTTCCTGCTGAGCGATGTTGTCTTTCTCCTGATGACTGACAGACCCGTGATCAGCAAAGCTTCTTTGACAGCCAGTATCATTGAGCTCTCCTATTTTCTCGTGCTGGGAGTTGCAGGAGGCCTCATGTGGACCCTGAATGACGCGGGGTTCAGAACTGAGACAGCGCTGGTCTTTCTATCGTTTCCACTGGTGCTCATACTTCTTCGATTCTATGGCGACTTCAGGACAACTTCTCATGAACGCGAAGAATACATTAAGTCGATGAATTCCCTGAAATACAAGCTTTCAAAACTACTCGAGATGATCTCGTTCTTAAGAACAAACCCTGACTTTGAGAAATCGCTCAACAGAATCGCTGCAGGCGTGAGAGATCACCTGGGCTACAATTACTGCCTGATAAGCATGCTTGACCGGCGAAAGAACCAGGTCCGACGCATCGCTCATGCGGGACTCAAAGAAGAGGATTTTCGTCAGATGCAGGAGAATGCTCCTCCGCTGCGCTTTGTCGAACAGTTCATTGAAGAGAAATACAGAATTAGCAGATCATATTTCGTACCCGAGGGATCTGCAGCGATTGAGACCGTCTACAGCTTTCGCGGAGAGTATCAGAATCTGATCGAAGAAGAGAGCGCGTGGCGCCCAGGCGATGTTCTCATTATCCCGATATGGAAATCCAACGAAATCGTAGGCTATATCTCCGTAGATGCCCCGACCAGTGGCCGCAGACCCAGCTTTGAAGATATAGAGCTTCTGGAGATCGTTGCAGACCAGACTCTCAGAATCATCGAAGAATCCAGAACGATGGATGAATTGCTCAAAGCAACGAAAATGGATATGGCCACAGGACTTTACACACACACGGAGTTTTACTCGTTCGTATCAAGACTCGCAGAAGATGGTAAGCAAAGATTCTCCATAATCATGATAGACATCGATAATTTCAAAAAAGTCAACGATTCCTTTGGTCATATCGTTGGGGATCGCCTCATAGAAGCCTTTGCAGACACAATCAGGACAGTTCTCAGGAAAGAAGATTTTGCCGCTCGGTACGGAGGTGATGAATTCGCTGTGGTCATCGCAAATGCATCAAAGAGAGACGCGATAACCATTGCACAGAGACTGATAGATCGACTACGCCTGATACAAGTGGATGATGCGAAGGTGTCTGTGACCTGCAGCATGGGCATCGCGGAGTTCCCTGTCGACGATCCAACTGGTGCCGGCGTCGTTGCAAAGGCAGACAAAGCCCTCTATACAGCCAAGAAAACTGGAAAGAACAAGATCTATGTTATGTAAGCTCTAATCACTCTCTCAAATGCTCCGAACACTCGCTCGTTGTACCTGGTCCCTACCTGACTTCTCATCATCTCCAGTGACTCGCTTGTGGAAAACGCTGGCCTCCACGGTCTTGGTTCTGTCAGAGAGAAGAAATCATCAGTGACTGCAACAATCTTTGCGCGGATCGATATTTCCACATCACGGAGTTGGTCAGGATAGCCCGAACCATCTTCCTTTTCATGATGATGTCTTACAATGTCAGAGATCATTGCTGATCCAGTGATCGATAGAGCCTTCTTCTCGCCCACAACAGTATGCTTCATCATCAGGTCTTGTTCTGAAGAATCAATCTCTCCGGGCTTGTGCAAAATCCTCTCCGGGATATTCAACATGCCCACATCATGAAGAAGCAGTCCAAGCTGAATTACCCTGAAATCTTCCATTTCTTCCATTCCCAGTTCCTGTGCAACCAGTTGCACCACTTCCAGCATCTGATTGACATTTCTAATAGCTCTGTGGTTCCTCCATTCAATAGCTTCAAATAGACCTCTCAACAGATCCATCATAGAAGCATGATGCATTTCATTTGTCAGATTCACCTTTGAATTCGCTTCGTCAAGCTCTGATGACAGCTTCGCATTTGCAAGTTTGTGGTCCAGCAGTTCTGCTTCGAGTCTTCTCGTTGTTTCAAACAAACTGGATACCTCTTCAGGGAACTCAAGCTCATCATAATTGTTCGGGAAGTCTTCAAGAATAGTCAGAATATCCTCATAGCCTCTGCACAGAGAATCATTAGACCTCCAGAACATGAGGATAGCAAAACTCACCAACAGGACGAGGCAGATAAAGGAAATCGCAAAGGGCAGCGAAAACGGTGCCCCTGCTTTTATAATTATCCCCAGATCATCGACGACCCGAAAAGTGAAGAAGACCTCCGGGCCATCAACAAACAGGTTTCCTGGATTCCATACATGAAGCAGTCTTTCTGAATCACTTCTGAACCAGTTATAGCCATCAGAGAAGAAGAGAACGCTTTTTTCAGGTGCCTCGAGGAATCTCGCGGCAAGGTTCTCCGGAATCTCCTTGTACATCATCCCTGTTTCAGTTTCAAGAAGCATTTTCAGCGTTATTCCGTCCAGGAAGATGCCCTGACCAACCGAAAAGTAGGTGTCGTTGAAAAGCTTTCCTACTTCCGTCAACCAGCTGCTCATCGTCCAGTGCCTTGCTGAAAACACCTGATCGCTCTTCATCAAGTGCTCCCAGTGTCATATATACATACCTCAGTCTATCCAGTACTCTCTCTGACAGAACACGCCCGCTCATGATCCTCTCACCAGCAGACAGAAGAACAAGAACAACAACGAATAATGCGATGAACAGCTTCGAGAAAAAGGCTATCCTTGATCTTCTTCTTAAAAGCTCTTCCTTAGTCATCTTTGACCGCCTTCCGTAACTGGACCAAAGCTTTCTTTCCAGGCATATCGGCTGTCAAGCACCGTAAACGTTCCGTCCAGGCCTTGTACCGTAACACCCGCTATCTCCGTGAAGGCACGCCTCAGGTCATTATGGAACGCTTCAAAGATGTGTTCTGCAAGCAGAAGAGCATTGTATGTATTCGTATAGTACAGACCCTCTATTTGACCAGCTTCTCCCGCTGTTGAGCCAAAAACTGTCAGTCTTTCGAGCACTTCATGCGAAAAGAGTCTGAGCTGGCTATCATCAGCAAAGTCACAACAGAAAACAGGTTTATCGATTCCTTTCTCCATAAGGAAAGCTGTTATCTTCCCGGCAGTCAACCCTTCGGTCACCAGGAAATACGCATCGGGCGATCCTTCAAGTAATCTTTCGAATGAACGATCGCGACGACCGACTTCAATGACTGCACTTACCGTGCCTTCAAAGTCCAGCTTGAATAGTGAGATGTATTGATTGACATAAGGATCATTGTCGTCGTTGACAACAAGAAAGATGCTTTCAATTCCTCTTTCACTAAGCTGTTTTGCGATTATCCGTGTTTGAACATGATCAGGCACCGACATTGTGACAAATCTCCAGCTTTTGCCAAGTATCTCCGAAGAAGTCACAGTTGGCGAAATCACGTAGATATCAAGGTCTTCGAGAAGAGGTAGTAATACACCGGCTTGTGAACTGAAACGAGGTCCTATGACCAGGCGATAACCTTCCTCCCTGAGGACTCTAAGGTCTTCAGAGATGGTGGTGGGGTCAAAACGAAGAAGACATATGTCAAGACCCGATCCCCGGTTTTCAATCGCATCTCTGATAGCCTTGATCATCCCATGGTCACCGTCGTGAAGAAGAATCACCTTCGCACTCGTGGGTCCACTCACTATGGTGAGAAAAATCACAGCAGCC
>DLVL01000150.1:4129-4318 GCA_003444085.1 Kosmotogaceae bacterium
ACTCCTTTCATATCAAGTTCTGCAAAACCTTCAGCATTGAACTTGATAACTGTGTTTTCGAATCCGATGAATTCAAGGGTTCCGGGTTCTGCGAAAACTTGATTGAGGTCCCTTTCAGAACTCAGTAGTTTATCCGCAAGGATTATTGCATTCAACACTCCCCTATGAAGAGAATCACCCTGTTTAATG
>DLVL01000150.1:4488-12265 GCA_003444085.1 Kosmotogaceae bacterium
CCCTTCAGAGTAATCTGATGCAAAGAATCTGATATCTCTGCTAATACTGGCTATCCGCCTGAGTGAAATCGCTGTCTGTCTGGGATTTGCTACAAAGAAGACTGCATCCGCTCTATGAAGAAGTTCCGCATCAATCTCCAGGTCAAATCCCGACTCAATCTCAAATACACCGATAACGGTTTCAGAAAGAGCATTTACAAGCCCTTCGACAACATAGTCGGTGTATATGCTGTTCACAACGTCTTTCACGATTATCAGCGGACCAATTTCCTCCCTGATGAGCTCCTCTACTATGTTCTCAACCTGGTAATCATCGGATACACCCAGACTGATTATCCTGTTACTCGCTCTAAGAACTTCAGGCGATGTGACAGCCGGTGCTATGGCAAACAGTCCAAACTTCTCCAGTAGCGGCGCAAGCACCATTGCCTGACAGCTGTTTCTCGGTCCAATGATAATCCTGAATCCTTGCCTGGAAAGAGATTCTAACTCACTCTCAAGTGTGCTCTCCGAAAAGACGACTTTCCTTGTATCCCATATCAACGAATATCGTCTGATTGCCTCCTCGAAAGAGTTCTCCATGGTCGTGCCAAGATCATAAAGCAAAACAACCTGTTCCCTGGAATCTCTCCCGAGTAAATAGACAAACAACATGGCTGAGCATATGGCGAGGAGAAGAAAATGAATTTGCCACTTTTGGATTCTCAAAGTTGGAATCCTCCGTATTAGTTGTTCGATCGTTAACTATTATTAATCCTATCGTTCAAAACAATCATAGCATAGCGAGCCATATCTCTCTCAACTTTCCCTTTTCTGCAAGATAGCTCTGATGATAGAATCTTCAAAGAAGATAGGAGGACATCGATGGATCTTATTCTTGTGACTGGTCCTGCTCTTTCAGGCAAGACGACTCATGTACTCTCCGAACTCCTCAAACAGCACCAGAGAGATCCCTTTTCTTACCTGTTTGTGGGACCGACGGGCGATTATGTTCGTAGCATCCGAGAAGACTTCTTGAGGAAGGCTTCGTGTATCTTTTCCGACCGGTTTCTTCCCCTTGATCAGTTCGCCGTAAGAGTATATAAGAGCGTCTTTAGAGAGGCCATTCACATTGGCAGTCACGTCACCACCACAATCATCTGCGAGATCTTGAGGAACATGAGAAGAGAGGATCTTGCCGTGTCTTCATATATGATCGATTACCTTGAAGAAATGATCAGAGATGTAAAGGAGAATGGTGGATCATTCTTTGATATTTTCAGCGAAGAAGACGAAGCTGTCACCCTCCTCAGGGAAGTTTACGAAGCTTTCTCCGCATATACTTCTGATCACAGGATGTTTGATACATTCGATGCTTACCTTTCGGCAGAAGAAACATGCAAACAGATAGCCGAAGGTGCTTTTGGCAACAAAGCCTTTGTTGATGGCTTTCATGATTTTTCCCCCGCGATGACTGTCTTCCTGGAAAACATACTGCCCAGGTTTGATACTGTATTCCTGACATGCCCATTTGACTCGCACAGAAGCGAACTACTGTCCTCTTCCGCATCTATCAAGGACTTTGTAAGAAGGCTTTCCAACAACGTGAGAATCCAGACAGTCGAACTCACCGACGTTCATTACCCAAAAGAACTCCATGGCTTCTTCACGAATCTCTTCAGTGAAACAAAGAAGACTCAACTCGCTTCAGGTGTTGAAATAGAGCGTTTCGATAACGTCTACACCGAGATCGATGCCGCCTGTCGGAAGACCAAAGAACTCATCAAGTCCGGAACAAGGCCGGAAGACATTGCTCTTGTTGCTGCAGATTTCCCCAGGTATTCGGAGCTCGTTTCATCAAGGCTCACCGAATACGGTGTCCCCTATCGTATCGAAGGTGATCGTCCCATGATCGAATCATTTTCGGTTCGTGCACTTGTCCTCCCGTTGGAGATCGCTGCTTCGGGGTTCCCACCGGAATCCTTCCTGGCCCTGATCGAACAGGGTTACTGCGGAGATACTGACATACAGTTCTTCGAAAGGATATTTTCGAGTGCTCGTCTTGTGTTTGGAATTCCACGCAGTTCTCTCAAACACAGGGAAGAGATCTTCTCAAGAAGGATACGAAACTATGAAGACTTGCTCAAGTCAAAGATAGAGGCTTTACGCAATTCTGCTGAAGATGATTTCGATGAAGAGACCGCCAGAAACTACGAAGACACGCTTTCGCTTCTGGGCAGTGTGTTCAAGCCTTCCATGAAAAAACTGCTAGAACTACTTAAACCATTCGACGGGACCACAAGACGTTCCGCAGAGTATTTCGCGGAGAGAATCAAGGAAAACTACGAAAGGCTTGCCTTCGATGAACGAATAACCGCAATCAGTTCACACCTCGAAGATGACTCTGAGAAAAACGCTGTGAATAAACTGCTCGAGGAAGTACTCCCGGAACTGTCAACTTTGCTCTACTTCATGGGCAAAGAGAAGATAACACCTGCAGAGTATTTCGGCTACCTCAAGGTGCACCTGAAGAACAGGAACTATAAAGGAAGCTCCTCTGTTGGAAACAGGGTAGAGATACAGTCTTTGATGAGCTCCAGATTCTCCACCAAACAGATTAAGATCTTCCTTGGTTTTGTAGAAGGGAGTTACCCGGATGTCCGTATCAATCCCCTATATGCATCCACTCAGTACGGAACACAGCGTCCGAAAGATTTCCTGATTACAAAAGAGAAACAGCAGAAGCTCAACCTGTATCTCTCATTAACCCGATGCACCAGAGCCGCGTTGATAACCCTGCCAGAGTCGACGATCGATGGTTTGCCGCTTCTACATTCACCCTATCTGAAAGAGATCCAGGAAAGCGGCGGCTCTGTTACCCAGACCGTTGAAGAAACAGCTTCCCTGCGGAAGAAGCGATTGCAGCTACCGATGAGTTCACAGGAACTGAAGGTATCCATTGCCTATCTCTTTGGCAAGACTGGTCAGTCGAATCTGTTTAAAGATTACGGCCTGTCAGAACTCAAAGGAGATATCGAGGAGTTTGCGCAGCCCTACTCATGGAATATCCTTGATACAGACACTCTACAAAAGAGCGTTGGCAAGACATTCAGCTTCACCAGACTGAAGACCTATGATGACTGCCCATTCAAGTTCTTTCTGGACTATATTCTGAAGCTCCCACGCCCTGAAGTGGTGACTGTCGAGCTTTCCCCGATGGAAGAAGGAGCGATTTTCCATTCCGTTCTCAAAGACTACTACTCCGGCACTACGCCCTCGTGGGAAGACTCGTTGACAACTCAGTTGAGGAGATACTTGCGGCATGAAAACCAGCTGGTATGGGAAATCGAATACAACCGTCTTCACGATGTGCTGGAAGACTACATAACCCGTCGTAACGATGCTCTTCCCAAGAAATGGCCAGACGACCTGGTCCCCAGCTTCTTCGAGATACCCTTTGGTATGGCTGAAGGGGCAAGTGTTCCCGTTGCAGGTGGATTGTTTCTTCGCGGGAAGATTGACAGGATCGATCTCAACGAATCAACAGGAGAAATGTATATCATCGACTATAAACGTGGTAAGAGTGGGGACAAAAAGCAACTCGTGCTCTATGCGATGGCTGCGGATCATATCTTCTCACAAAGAGATTACAGGGTTGCTGGAGGAACCTTCAAACCGCTCACTGACAGCTCAAACAACGCGCACTCCTTTTACGTGGAAGAGGACGAGGAATCGAAGACCTGGCGCTTCCAGCGGCAGAGGATCACACAGAAGGAAATGGAAGAATGGTTGACTTCAATATCAGAAGGTATTGCTGAAGGCAAATTCACAACACACCTTGGCATGCCGACTTCTAAGTGTTACAGATGCGATCGCGAGCGCATTTGCAGAGCATATCAATGGCTCGCCGATCACATCGAGTTTTTCAGGACTCCGGACCGGGAGCTAAAGCCCAAACAGCAGGAGTTGTGGTGACAGGATGTCCGTAAACAACGATATAATCATCACCGCTTCGGCGGGAACCGGCAAGACTTACAGGCTTGTGAATCACTACCTCATGGCATTTGACGAATCGTTTAGAAAAAGAGAAAGACTGGACGTTCATAACGTTCTGTGCATAACTTTTACAAAGAAAGCAGCAAGGGAGATGAAAGAGAGGATTGTCTCAGAGATAGATTCACGTTTCTTGACGTCACAAGACAGAAGGTGGCAGGAACTACGTGGCAGGATGCCTTTTTCCTGGATCTCCACCATTCATTCATTCTGCGAACGGCTCCTGAGAGAGAGTGCACTGCATCTTTCGCTTGATCCCGGATTTGAAGTAGTTACCGGAATGGACTATTACACAAAACTCACGAACCTTGTGAGATCTTATTTCGAAGAGCACATAGATGAGCTCGGTGATCTCTTGAAATACACAGGCATTGACAACGCCATGAGTCTTCTAAGAGCATCGCTTACGCGCCACAGATACGAAGTTCTGTCCTCCGATCCGTTGAAGCTCTCTCGTGTCTGTTCCAACTCACAAAACAAATCTTTGTTGGCACAGAAAGCTCATGAAGTCTACAAAGAGCACTCAAAACGCCTGTTTCAACTGTTCAGGAGTGAGTTCACACAGGCAAATGAGCTCGACTTCGACGAACTGCTACTAATGACAAGAGATCTGCTCAAGGATCATCCAGACGTACAGGAAAGGTACTCCGAGCGATTCAGGTACATCCTCGTTGATGAGTTCCAGGATACCGACACTCTACAGACGGAGATTATCAACCTGCTCCATGTCCCCAGCAAGAACTACAGGTTATTCGTGGGAGATCCAAAACAGTCTATCTACGCTTTCAGGGGGGCAGATGTGAGCGTCTTCAACAAGACTCAGGAAGAGTTCTACAAGTCAGGCCTTTTGACAGAAACACTGGACACGAACTACCGCTCGCGAAGTGAACTTGTAGAGTTTCAGAACGCCTTGTTCTCTTTGATTATGCCAAAAGGCGTCAGTAATGAATACTTCAGGACCTCCTATTTGGACAGGGTCAAAGCCCATAAAGAAAAGACAACAGATCCATCTAAACATGTCAAGTTATTGCTTTCAGATAACACTGACGATTCTGATAACGTGGCCGCTTTCGTCTCCCAACTCCTGGGAAAAACAATGGTTTTCAGCAACCAAAAGGGCAGAGAAGCAGCGCGAGAAGTACAGCCTCAGGACATTGCAATCCTGCTGAGAAAGTTCACAAGAGTGAGCTCTTATGAAAACTCTCTGAACGCGCTTGGAATACCGTTTTTCACTTCAGGAAGCAGGGGATTCTTTGAACGTTCGGAAGTGAACGGTATCCTTTCCTGGCTGGAGTTCCTGGCAGATCCTCTTGACGACAGCGCTTTCATACGATTGTCCATGTCCCCGGCCTTCAGGCTTTCACTGGATCAGTTGTTTTCGCTGAAACGGGGATACGACCACTTCATCCAGGCCATCTTCGATGACCGTTATCAGGGGCCTGAATTGCTCAAGACAATGCTAATGGAACACAGGGAACTCAAGCACGTCACAAGACCAGGTGTCCTGGTTGAGAAATTCATAGCGGAATCGAATTATATGTCCCGACTGGCCGTGCTCCCAGATGCAGACAGGATGACCGCAAACACCCTGAAACTCGTGGACATGATAAAGGAACTCGAAAGAAGAAAGAGCGGTCTGCGAGATCTTCTTGCGAGCTTCAGATCTACTGAAGACTTCTCCGAGGAACCAGAAGCTGCTCTTGAGGCAGAAAGCAGCAACTCGATAAAGATAATGACCGTGCACCAATCAAAAGGTCTTGAGTTCCCAATTGTGATTGTGGGAGACTGCTTCTGGCAATCAAAAGCCTTACAGACACCTTTCGTAACTTTTGACAACAACAGCTTTGCCATTGTGCCCAGGGAGAAAAAAGAAGAACCACTACCTCAAGAGATTGAAGAAATGAAACTGCTGGAAAACGAAAAACAATACGAAGAAGAGAAACGCACACTCTACGTTGCATTGACTCGCGCACGAGATCTACTTGCCATTAGTCTGAACGGTTTGCCCACTGACGGGAAACCCTGGTCGAAGATGCTCAAGAACACTTTGTACGATCCAGAAGATATGACTATTTCACAGAGCGTCTCAGACTACATAGAGATCATCACACCCAATGCAAGAAAGCTCACCCCAGGGCTGTCTACCCATGAGTCCATAACCAGAATCGACACATCTCTGGTTGATCCGATCGCAGATCCTTCTCTGGGCAAGTACATCTCCCCTACACGCCTCATGGCTGAACACCCGGAATACTTCGAACTTGAAGAATTCTTCGAATTTGAGAGAAACACACTGAAGGCAAAACGAGATACAACAGCCCACGGAAACCTTGCACACAAGATCCTGGAAGAACTGGGCCGCCAACGTAAAGGTCTTTCCGCGGTCACTCTTGATGAGATCGTTGAGAGCTACTCTGTTCCGGATGCTTTCGAGGATACTATCGATGAGGCTGATAGACAGAGTGTTTTCTCAAAGCTGCTAGCGCTTTCGCAACATCCTCTAATTATGGAAATAATGAACTCAGAAAGAGTTTTCAGTGAGATAAGTGTTCAACGCAGGCTCGAAGATTTCATCCTTCAAGGTGTAATCGATAAGTTGTATAGTATAGATAGTACATGGAGAATCATCGACTTCAAGTACGCCAACCGGAACTTGGCAAAAGAGAAAATGCACAGCTTTCAGCTTGAGTTCTACGTATATCTCCTGAAAGACACACTTGATGTTGAAAGAGCCACTGTTATCTACCTCAAATCCGGAGAAACCATGGAAGTGCATCTATCTGATGCCAGAGAATTTGAGCGCCTGTTGAAAGAACTGATTTACAGGCGAGGAGGAGTTTTGGATGAAACTTAAGCCAACAAGAAGGGCCTTTCTCCTCAGAAACTCCATTTTCCTGTACTACTTCTTCCTCAGTCTTATTGCGATAATGGGTTATGGAATCGCTTATGCAGAAATGCCGGAGACAAAACTCACAGATATTATTCTTTACATGATTCTGTGGATGGTTCTGACAATTCTTCCAGGAGTGTTCCTTGCCTTCAAGAGAAGGCGTTTTGGATGGTTCCTGTGGTCTTTGCTTATGAATATTGCTGGAATTGGTGTGAGATGGTACTTCGCAGACAGTATCGATACACAGTACGGCTGGATCATTGAATATGCTCCATTTCTTGTCTTTGCTGCCATAAGCATAATCGCGTTGGCCGTTGTCGATGCTCACAGAAGAACTTATGAATATGAGATATCTGAAGGCTGCATAAAGATCTCATACGGATTCCTGAAATCAAACCAGCAAATCATTCCCCTTCGACATATCACAAATGTTCTGCTTGACAGGAACTTCGCTGCTCGCCTGTTCGGTGTCGGCAACGTGGTGATAGTCACCTCATCTGGCATGGGAACTGGCGATCGAGGTGTGTTCGGTGGTGTAGCCGCCGGTGGTGGCGCAAAACGAATCGGAGCAGGTGTCTACATGGGTGGTATTAGTCAGGCAAAAGAGTTTGTCGCTGATCCCAAGAATTGCATCTACGGGGTTTCAAAACCCACCAGAGTAAGTGAAACCATTCAAAGGCTCCTTGCCAAAGAAAGAGACATGCCTTACAGTCCAGAGGAAAAGTAGTAACGGACAGCTTATAGCTGATAGCTTGTGGCTCAAGGCAAACCAGGAGTAACGACCTGCGAAAAGGCCAACGTACGAAAACGTAAGTTTCGAGTCCAGAGTCCTGGGTCCAGGGTTACAAAGACACA
>DLVL01000105.1:0-1920 GCA_003444085.1 Kosmotogaceae bacterium
TGAACCGCGTCGGCATCAGTTCCAGAACGCCCTGGAGCCGCCCATACCTGGCACTCGATGTTCATTTCCTTGGCTGTATCCTCAAGAAGCTTAACGTGCCTTTTGCTCACAATGATGCCACCAGAAGTTATTACGGGGCCTTTTCCAAGCTCAATATCGAGTTCCTTTGAGACAAGCGTTCCGTCCATAACTATTCCTACATCAGGTTGGATAGCTTCTGCAGCCGCTCTTGCGCCTGAAGCACCATCTTCCTCCTGACTGGTGAATACAAAGTACGTTTCGGGAAGAACAGAATAACGCTGCATTTCTTTGGCTGCGAGTATAGATACTGCACAGCAAGCTCTATCATCAAGTGTCTTTCCTATGACTTTTCCCTGTGTCTCAAATGCAGTGAAGTCAATCAGACCGAGATCGCCTGGTTCGATCTTCTGGAAATCACTGTTGGCTGAGACGTCCATGAACAGCGAGTCATAATCTGGTACATCATCCCTTGTGCTTGCTTTTTGCAGGTGGGGAGCGAGCATCCCGATTATCCCCCAACGGATCGTTCCGTCCTTTGATCTTATTTTGATACGTTGAGAGATCAGAACTTTGGGATCAATTCCACCCAGAGTATCAAAACGCGCAAAACCCCTGTCATCAACAGAGGTGATAACAAGCCCGATTTCATCAAGATGTGTGAAGATAGCTATTCTCTTTTTGCCTTTGTGAGGTGACTTCACGATCAGATTGTTCATAGGATCTGTGGTGAATTCTTCTGCGTAAGGCTTGAGCCATTTCCTCACTACCTTTTGTGCGTCGTCTTCATAACCAACTGGTCCGTAGCTATTCGAGAGTTCAATTAACAAGTCCTGTGTCTTCAACTTCTTCCCTCCTTTGACTCAAATCTTGCTTCTTCTGCTGGCTCAACAACGATTCTTCCCGTTCTTATGTGAGCAACTGACGGGACATCAAGCCTTGTGTAGTCCTGGGAGATCAGTCCACCAATTTGAATGAGCGGGGAATTCAGTTCGAGTGCTGCAATTACCGAAGAGTCTCCTACGGAGTATCCTGCACGTAAGACACCTCTAGCCGCACCGAAGACTATCACACTGCCCCCGGCAATAACTTCTGCACCTGGGTTTATGTTTCCGAAAATGATCACATCAAAGTTGTGAACGACGATCTGTCCTGAGCGGAGCGTTCTTTTGTGAACCTGGGCGCCACGGACCTCAGTGACTTTTTCTCTAACCAGATCGTATTTCTGTGCGGTTGCTTCATTCTTCATCCCTTTGCCGGCAACAAGAATGTCCTTGACCTTCAGCCCCATGTCGCCGAGGAGTGATACGATCTTAACAATATCGTCGGGTTTGCTCGTATCCTGGGAAAGCATTAATGAAAGCTCATCACCTTCAGCGAAGAAGTCGTCTGCTTCACTGAATTTCGTCATTATCTCCTGTTTCAATGAATCGATAGTCTGATAGTTTTCAATTAGCAGTACAAGCCCTTTCTTCGTCATTCTGAAGTCAACTGCCACAGGATCACTCCCTTCAAGAAAGATTCTAACATGAAAGCATCAACTAACCAGAAGACAAGCGGGAAAGCGAAACCTCAGTTCAGCTCTCTGCTTGACCGCCCCACCTTTATAGTGTAATATATTCTACGGTGTCGCGCCCTCATCGTCTAGCGGTCTAGGACACTGGCCTTTCAAGCCGGCGGCCGGGGTTCAAATCCCCGTGGGGGCGCCAGCGGAGGAAACGTAGCTCAGCGGGAGAGCGCCTGCCTTACAAGCAGGAGGTCACAGGTTCAAACCCTGTCGTTTCCACCAAACTGCTCCAGGGCGGCGAGGTAGCTCAGTAGGTAGAGCAGCGGACTGAAAATCCGTGTGTCGTCGGTTCGATTCCGTCCCTCGCCACCAGTGCTAACGACTACTCCGTTATG
>DLVL01000105.1:2120-2552 GCA_003444085.1 Kosmotogaceae bacterium
GCGCCCAGTTTTTATTGTGGACAAGCTTGCTTATCGGAACACACATTTCGTATAACGTTCCTGACTCCATCTTTACAACAGTCGTATAGCTTCATGGCTCGCGATGTGATGTTCATTAAACTATTGCCGGTCCTATTGCTAAGGTCTTTAATGCTCGGTGTATCTGTTAGCCAGCACTATGATCAATACGATTGACTAATCTCTTTAGGAGCAAGAGGTCAAATCGCCCACAGCAGCTAATAGGCAGGTCTCATTTGAAAACCGCACGCTGCCTTCACTCCCATAAAGAGTTGTTGTGCTATCATCTGAGCATTCTTAGGTTCAGTTTACCTGTTGGGAGGGGTTCTTAGTGTTTGATCTACAGCTTGCACAGAGGTTCATGCAAGACAACAACATCGATGCCTGGCTTGTATATGATTTTCGAGGCAGTAA
>DLVL01000021.1 GCA_003444085.1 Kosmotogaceae bacterium
GTGAAAGTAATCTTGCTACAGGATATACCCAAACTTGGAAAGAGTGGGGAAGTGAAGACTGTTGCTGATGGATATGGAAGGAACTACCTTGTTCCGAGGGGTCTCGCCAAGGAAGCTACCAAAGAGGAATTAGCCAGGCTAAGAGCCTTCGAAGAAGAACAGAGAAACAGAGAAGAGAAGGAGCGACGAAGTAGTGAAGAACTCCTTCACAGATTACAGAAGAAGCGTTTTCACATCAAGGTGAAAGCAGGGAGTTCAGGTAAGCTCTTTGGAGCAGTAACAAGTGCGGTCCTGGCAGAGCACATATCCAAAGAAATGGACATAAGCTTCGATAAGAAATCTCTTGAGCTGGACGAGAACCTCAAGGAACTTGGAGATTTCAAGATCGATGTGAAACTTCCCGGTAATGTCAGGGGTAAGATCTCGGTAACGCTTGAGAGATTAGAGGAAGACTGAATTGGAGTTTCGGATTTTCTCCAAGGCCCTCTACTCGACATGGATCCTGTACAGGCCTGAACGAATGCTTATAGATGCTGGAGAAGGGGTCTCCACGATTCTTGGTAATAGCGTTTTTGCGATCAAAGACGTGTTTCTGACTCATGGACACGTTGACCATATATCAGGACTATGGGGTTTGGTTAATACAAGAAACAATGCAATGGGAGATCGAGAAAAGACGCTAAGAATTCACTATCCTTTGGACAATAGAAGAATAGAATCTCTTCTGAGATTCGTTGTGGACATGAACCCTTCACTGAGATACGAAATGGAGATAACTCCTTTGAAGCCTGGTCAGGAAGTCTTTTTGAGGCAGGCAGGGAGTTTCTGTAGAAGTATAATTCCCTTCAGAGTTAAGCACACCCCTTCAGAAATCAGTTATGGTTACCACATTATGGAAGAAAGACGAAAACTGAAGGAGGAATACACGGCACTTTCGCAACGGGAGTTGTCAGAGCTTGCGAAAGAGAAGGGAAGGGATTCAATAACGGACAGATATAAGAAGAAACTGGTTACGATAAGTGGCGACAGTTATGCTCTTCCGGTTGAAGAAATCAATGATAGCGAAACGGTGCTACACGAGTGTACCTTCTTGAACGCAGAAGATAGACGAAACCAGAATCATGCTGCATTTGACGAGATAATGAAAAGTGTGACCATGGCGCGGGGAATTAAGAGGCTGATATTGTATCATATATCTAGCAGGTACTCATCTCAAATAAGCAGATGGAAGAAGCGGGCACAGGATAAGCTTGATAATCTGGGTATAGACGTGTTGCTCGTGCATCCTGAGCGGTACTTTGAGATCTAATCCTGAGGAAGGAGGACAACAATGGGTTACGCTGGATGGCTAATACTCGGGGTTGTATTGCTCGTCATAGAGATTGTAACACCCACATTCTTCTACCTGTGGTTCAGTATCGGTTTCTTTGCTGCGGCTTTGGCGGCTATTCTTGGAGCGAATCTAGGAACACAGATAGCTGTCTTCTCTGTGGTCAGTGCCCTTTTGGTACTCTTTACAAGACCAATCGCAAAACGTTTGACCACACGTTCTCCAAGGAAGCTCTTCATTGAGGAGATTAAGGGCAGTACTGGCGTAGTAACCGAAGATGTAAATGCGTCAACTGGTACGGGCCGTGTAAAAGTGAGAGGCGAGGAGTGGAGGGCTTATCCCCTGGAAAACAAGGAGGTCATTCCGAAAGGGTCTTCGATAGTTGTTGAAAGGGTTGAAGGTAACATAATATATGTGCGTCCGCTCGAAGAGAGCAACGAACAGGAGGTATAAAAATGATTGTATGGATTGTTCTGGCTGTTGTAATCCTGATAATTGCTATTACCGGGATCAAGATCGTTAGGCCTTTCCAGAGAGGTCTTGTGGAAAGACTCGGAAAGTACAACAGGGAAGCGTCTTCAGGTTTGCAGTTCATCATACCATTCTTGGAACGAATGGTTAAACTGGACCTTCGAGAGATGGTAATCGATGTTCCGCCGCAGGAGGTCATAACCAACGACAACGTCATTGTCACAGTTGACGCAATAGTTTACTACCAGATTGTTGATGCGTTCAGAGTCGTATACAACGTCAGTGAATTCGAGAGCGCTGCAACAAAGCTTGCTCAGACTAACCTCAGAAATGTGATCGGAGAAATGGAACTAGACCAGACGTTGACTTCCAGGGAAAGGATCAACACAAAACTGAGGGATGTTCTCGACGAAGCCACTGACAAGTGGGGCGTAAAAGTTACAAGAGTTGAAATCAAGAAGATTGATCCTCCCCAGGACATTATGGATGCAATGTCCAAGCAGATGAAAGCAGAAAGGACAAAGAGAGCCGTCATTCTCGAAGCAGAAGGCTACAAGCAGTCCGAAATAACAAAAGCAGAGGGAGACAAGCAGTCAGCGATTCTTAAGGCTGAAGGAGAGGCGGAAGCCGTTAAGAGAGTAGCTGAAGCAGAGAAGTACAAGTTAATTGCCGAAGCAGAGGGTCAAGCGAACGCTATTATCAACGTCTTCAATGCGATACACGAAGGAAAACCTGATGAAGAACTTATTACAATCAGATATCTTGACGCTTTGAAGAACATCGCTGACGGTAGGGCAAGCAAGATATTCCTACCTTTTGAGGCATCCAAGCTTCTGAGCAGTCTGGGTGCAATTGGTGAAATGTTCAATGAGAAGGCTTCTGGAAGTGATTCTGAAGAAAAAACGAACAAAGGCTAGCAATCCGGACGTGACACATGATTCTTGCTGAGCTCTTTTCACTGTTTCTAACAGCTTTAATAATCTCAATATTGGCCACTGCTCTAGCGGTGGCCTCTGTTTTTCAGATCCTGAACAGTCAGAAACGAATCAGCCTTTCTTTAACGCTTGTAAATCGTTTCGTGACGGTCTTCTTCATTTTACTGACATCAAGCTTTCTCGATCGGCAAGAGATTCTGGTTGTGTTCTTCTTCATCTCTTTCTTTTCGGGACTTTCATCTTTGGGCAGGTTCCTAAAAGTGTATGACGAATCCTTCAGAATGCTTTTTCTCTCCTTTGGATATACTCGCAGAGAGTACCACTGGCACTACCTGTTATTAAAAGCAAAATGGGTGCTTCTTCTGGAAGTAGTATTTCTCTCAACAGCGTTTTCAACAGTCGTGCCCATTCTGGAGTGGACCAGGGATAGAGCAGGCGAAGCATGGTTGCCAGCAGCAGTATGGCTAATGTCGTTGTTGGCAGTACTTGGTTTGCTATGCTATATAAACGAATCTATTAGACAACCCGGATCAACACAAGAGTAATCTACAGATGATATAATACCCGGAGGGGGTATACCCAAAGGAGGATTAATATGTCAGATAAGCTATTGGACAAAGAAATCAGAAAACAGGTAGAGGAAGTCCTGTCAAACATGAAGGACAGAATAAGTGTCGTGTTCTTTGTTAGTGAAGAACGTTGTGAGTTTTGTGAAACCATAGAGAAGCTTTTGGGAGAACTTACAGAGCTTACCGACAAGTTGGAGGTAAGAAAGGCCTCTGCATCGGGAGAGGAAGCAAGATCCTTTGAGATTGAGATGACGCCTGCAGTCATTCCTCTTACCGCGGAAGGCAACGATAAGGGAGTAAGGTTCTACGGAATACCTTCTGGCCACGAGTTTGGAACACTGCTTAAGACACTCGTTGACTTTTCTGCAGGAGCAACTCCAGACATTTCTGAGAAGACTCTAAAACGTCTGGATACCATTAAGCAGCCTGTTGATATCAAGGTATTTGTGACAACATCTTGCCCATATTGTCCTAAGGCAGTTCTTACTGCGTTCAAATTCGCACTCGCTAACTCCAATGTCACTGCGTCCATGGTCGAGGCAAGCGAGTTCGAAGAGCTTTCAAAGAGATTCGGTGTTAGTTCAGTGCCGCAGATTGTTATAAACTCGTCAAGAAGCTTCGTCGGAGCTTATCCTGAAGAGCAGTATCTTGATGAAGTAATGAAGGCGGTTGCGAGGTGATCGTATGAGTGGATTTGAAGTCGGTGGACTTGGCTTTGCGAAGGAAGTTGAAGATCAGTACGACGTGATCATTATCGGAGGAGGGCCTGGGGGGATTACTGCATCAATATATGCTGTCCAGGGAGGTCTTAGTCCGCTGATAGTTGAAAGAGCCATTGAAGGCGGGCAGATGAACAACACTGAAACGATAGAGAACTGGACTGGATTCAAATCCATTTCTGGAGTAGAACTGTCAGAGCGAATGGCTGAACACGCACGACATTTCGGAGTTGACTTACTGAGTTCAGAAGTAACAGGAATCTCCCAAAACGGCGATAAGAAGATCGTTATACTAGAGACCGGGAAACAAATAGAGGCGAGGGTTCTAATAATTGCAACGGGAGCAAATCCCAGAAAATTGCATGTTCCGGGAGAGAAGGAGTTCTCAGGAAAGGGTGTCTCATATTGTGCGACCTGTGACGGGCACTTCTTCTCGGGTAAACACGTGGCAGTTATTGGCGGAGGAAACAGCTCAATGACGGGGACTCTGTATCTTTCAAAGATAGCTGAGAGGATAACCGTAATACAGGATCTCCCCAAGCTTACTGCAGACAAGATGTTGCAAGACCGTGTCAAAGCTCTCAGTAAGGTTGAGTTTCTTCTTGGACGCAGAGTTAAAGAGATTCACGGCGACGACAAGGTCAGGAGTGTCCTGATAGAAGGGTCTGAGGGAAAGAAAGAAGAACTGGAAACAGATGGTGTTTTTGTGTTTGTTGGTACAGAGCCGAACAGCGAGTTCCTCAGCGGGGTTGTTGAGCGTGATGAATACGGCTATATCAAAGTGAATGAGAAGAAAGAGACAAGTGTTCCTGGAGTGTACGCAATAGGCGATGTGATTCAGAAAGAAGTGCGTCAGATCGCTACAGCAGCGGGAGATGCGGCAATTGCTATTCACCATGCCATACTGGACGACTTCAATTGAATATGCGGAGAGGTTCTAGATGAAATC
>DLVL01000121.1 GCA_003444085.1 Kosmotogaceae bacterium
CCCGCTTCAGGCTCATCGAGTATTAGAAGATCCGGTTCTGCGGCCAGTGCTCTCACCAGCATGAGTCTCTGATACTCGCCGCCTGAAAGGGTCCCCACTTTTCTTTCACTGAGCTCGAATATTCCAACCTGCTTCATCAGTTCATTGAGTTTCTTGTGATCTTCAGCAGTGAGTCTCCGAAGAAATCCCTTGCTTTTATATATGCCCATAGCGGCTACCTGTCGCACGGTGATTGGAAAATCCCTGCTGAATTCCGAGTGTTGAGGAAGATAGCCAATTCTTCCATTGACCTGGATCTTCCCCTCGTATTCTTCAAGCTCTCCAATGATTGCTCTAACGAGCGTGGTCTTTCCTGCACCGTTGGGACCAATAAGACCTGCGAACTCCCCGCTTTCGATACCAAAAGAGACCCCTTCAAGTATTCTGTGAGAATTCACCCTGTAGGTCAGGTTATTAATCTCCAAGACCCTTCTTCTGTTATTCTTTTCCATGGAATACTCTTAACATCTCCTCCAGGTTCCATTCAAAGAGTTCCAGTATACTGGTTCTGCCGAAGCCAAGCCCATCAAGTTCTCCGTGCTTTAACCCGGTTTCTCTAACAAGAATATCTATAGGTCTCTTGCTCTGTTGATACTCTGCAAAAATCCCGATGACTTGATTAGCTCTCACAAAATCAATGAGTTTTCTCATCTCTGCAATTGTAGGCTCATCTCCAATGCCTTCGAAAACAGGTTCTAGCGTAATATCATAACGAGCAAAAAAGTAGGAGAAGCTCGAATGGGCAACTACTACTATTCCCCCCTGGAAAGGGCTCAAGGTTTCTGAAGCATTGAGCTGGAAGCTATTGAGTTTGACAACCAGGGACTCTGCATTGAACCTGTAGTAGTCTGCATTATCCGGATCAATTTCAGCGAGCTTTTCCGCAAGATAAGGCACGACATACTCAGCCAGGAACAACGGATCGAGCCAGACGTGGGGATTAAGAGAATCTTGTGCATGGTGTTCGTCTTCGCAATGGTCGGTGTCTTCTTCATGTTCACCATGCTCGTGTTCATGATGGTGATCGTATATCAGGAGAGAACTGGGTAAAAGCTCTCCGATATAGATTACTTGCTTACCCCTTTCTTCTAGATCAGTAAGGGTTCTCATAAGAGGCACCTCAAGCCCAACCCCGTTGGCAACAATCAAATCTGCGTCATTGAGCTTTCTTACGTCTGAAACTGTAGGGGAGTATATATGAGGATTTTGACCTGGCCTTATCAAAAGATTAACCTCGAGTTTGTCGCCCACAATTTCATTGAGGATCAGGTAATAGGGATTTATAGTAGCAATAACACTCAGCGCAAACAGGTTACTTACTGCAAGAAGAGATATGAGCACTAGAATAAGAATTGCTTTATTCATGACTTCCCTCCTCTATTATCAAATTGAGCTGCTGTATTACGGCAATCACTACACACCCCAAGAAAGTAGAACACATGATCTACGATTCTGAAATCGTGCTCTTGCTCCAGGGCGTTTTCAATCTGATCAGCGAAACATTTGTTGAAAGTTTGGGTTCGATGGCATTTCATACAATGAAGAAAATGCACCGGATGATCTTCAGCGAGATGATAGAACCTGGTGCTGCAGTCAAATACTACAGACTTAATGTAACCTTTCTTTTCGAGAAAACCGAGTGCACGGTAGATTGTCGAAAGATCAGGCTGTTCAGGTCTTACGCTTTCGAGTACCTCATCAGCCGTTATTGCACTCTCAGAAGCTTTGACTGTCTCCAGGATTTTCTTCCTCAGTTCAGTAAATCCCTTTGGCAATGAACACACGTCCTTTCCAAATGCGAATCATTTGCGCAACTCACTTGCATATACATTATGACACAGTTGATGAAACCGATCAAGAGATGTCCGTCTCTATGAGTGTAACAAAGATCATCAAAACTCAATGGTTGGGTATAATCCATCAGAAGGATCCTGGCTTTTGCTCCTTGTTTCTCATGTCGGAGGTGCCCTTATCGCGTTAGAGTTTCCCGAAGCTCTCAAGATTGCAGATCAGATGAGGAAAGTCCTCTTAGGAAGGACGATTGAGAAGGTTGTTATCGGCGATCCTGGTGCGTCCGTTTTCAAGTGGGGGTTTGTGAACCTCCACAGGATCGACATCTCTGGCCAGAGGGTCAAGAAAGTTACTCAATATGGCGATTACATTTACTTGCATATGAGCGAACTGAATCTCATGTTCGGTGATATGCTCGGGAAGATCCACTACCACGAACAAGACAAAGGAACACCAAAGAAGGCTAGGGTGGCCTTCTTTTTGGATGATGGCGCGGCTTTTTCTTACAACCCTTCTCTATATGGCTACTGCGCTGCTATGACAGACAAACAGATGAGTTAATCTAAAGCTTCAAGAGGTAATGCTCCTCTCGATCCGTCGCTTGGTACAGACTACATGGTTCAACTTTTCGCTGAGTCAAAAAGAAGGATCGCCAAGCAGATGAACGTGTATGGCACCAAATACAGGGTAGCTGGTGTAGGATAAGCCCTGTCCGAAATGCGGCACGGAGATCCAGGTGAAGAACCTGCTCGGATCTTCCTCGTATTTCTGTAACGGCTGTCAGAAATAACCGTGGGGATTGGGTCGCTTATTCCTGCAAACCTCTGAGATGGCAGCTATCGTTGATATACCAGGTGACTATGTTGTCGGAACTGCTGATACTGAACCTGGAAATGGATGTGTCGGCAAATCTCAACGTGTGAGTTGAACCCGGAAACCTGGGTTTGGTTGCAGGAAGCCCGTAGAGAAGCCTGACAATGACATTCATTGTCCCTCCGTGTGACACAATGCATAACTTCTTGTTTATGTGCTTATCCAGCATCTCCATGAAGAAGCTCGAAACCCTGCTGGTTTGATCCAGTACCGATTCACCGCCAGGCATTGGTTCATAAGACCTGTGGCCTCCCTCAGGTCGAGGATATAGTCTTTCCGCTTCTTTGAACGGGCTGCCGGTCAAGTCGCCACAATCAATCTCTTTGAGCCGCTCACCAGGAATCAACTCAGCCCCGGTGGCTTTTCTGACTCCTTCAGCGACCTGCCGTGCTCTTCTCTGAGGGCTTACAAAGACAAGATCGAACTGCCATCTTTCTTCAACCAGCCTTTCTTTGAGCAGTCCAAGCTGCTTCATCCCTTTATCGCTTAGCGCATCTTCCATTCTGCCGCCTTTGACAACTCTGTCGACATCTCCCTGCGAATGCGCATGTCGTATCAGCGTCAGTTCCAACGTGATCACCTCAAGAAGTCTCACATACGATAGACCTGTGGCAAAACTAGAGATCTTCATAGGAAAGCCTATCAGAGCGTTCCTTCTAATGCAGGATTACGGCATATGATAAGTGATCTGAATCATATACTCAAGAGCCCTACTATGGATAATCAGAAGCACGTGCATAACACTATTTAGAATATCTCGAAATTGTAGTAATTCTGATATAATAAATCGAGAATAAACTCTTGTTCCTGAGAATGGACTTGGATCAGAGTATTCTGTGTACTTCATGGAAAGCTGGAACGCTTACATGAACTTTGTTGTGGGCGGTAAAGCTTTCGGAGATGGCTAATGTTAAGCAGATGGCTCAAGAGCACAAATAGCAAGAGAGGACTTCTCTTCTTACTGCTTCTTGTACTATTGCTAGAAGCTATATTTACTTGGTGGGCAGTAGCCCATGTTGTTAACAGCATGCGCGCTGAGTTCCTTTCACAGGCAAGACTGATTATCAGAGCGATCAATCCTCGAACTGTCGCCAACCTGAGCGGTACAGCATCTGATACAAAAACTCCTGAATACACACGTTTAAAGGAGCAACTCATTGTTACTCAGAACATTTACCCCCACATCACCAGACTGACGCTGATTGGAATGAAAGAAGATGGATCCCTATTCTACTACATGGATTCATCTTCAGTAACGCTTGAATCTGAGGTTATTTCGGGCAGAGGATTCTCTGCTTCATCTGACGAAGTCCGCAAAGCCTATGAAGCAGGTTCCGCACTGATTGCCAGGCAGAATCAGCCAGAGGGCGGGAGTTTTGTAAGTGCTTTTGTATCAATAACGCAACCTCGTACAGGCGAGCCAATTGCTGTCTTGAGAGTTGATACTGATTCCAGAGACTGGATTAATCAACTGATCGGAGCAATTCTCATACCAGTTGGTTCTACAGCAATACTTGCTCTCATCATACTGGGAGGCTTCTCATATCTTGTTCGACGGGATCAGCTAGTCAGAGATAACCCTGCTAATCGCATTTCTCTCCATTTTGAAGCTGTGATAACGCTGCTGGCTGGTGTAACTGTTGTTTTGTCAGCTGCCTATACGTTGCACCAGAATGAGCTGTACGGTCGGCGTATGGCCTTTGTGCAGCTGGCATCTTCTGAGACTTCTCTTACGATAGATGCAATAAGAGACATCTCTGAGTATCAGTTAGATGGACTGGCACAGTTCTTCGAGTCCAGCCAGCATGTAGAACGTGAGGAATTCAAGCAGTATACAAGCTACCTGATCGACGATCCAGTCTTGCAAGCAATGGCATGGGCCCCGGCTATTATCATTAATAGAACGGAAGCACAAGAAGAGCGGCCCCATCTGGAAGGGCTTCGCGATCTTTCGGTTTGGAGGTGGGAGAACGGAAGATCGGAAATCTCAAGTGACGTCTATGACAGGATCTTTCCAATACTATATATTGAGCCATTTTTGGACAATATCGACCTGTTAGGCTTTGACCTGGCTTCGGACGAACCGCTAAGTCTGGCAATGAACGCCGCATTTCTGTCCGGGCTATCTTCCGCTTCTGATCCTGTTCAGATGGATTGGCTAGACAGTGCATCAGGAAACCTCTTTGTGTTCAAGTCAATATTCAACGAGTCTTCTCATGAAGAGCTTGTCGGATTTACGATTGCCATGATCAGGCCAGGTAACCTCCTCTTTCATCATGCCCGTACTGTAACTGGTGACCAGGGTGTTGTGCTTGGTCTTTACCAGGTCTCTGAAAGAGACAAATACATCTTCCTCGCTTCGACATCTTCAGATTGTGCGAGCGTACAGCAAGAGGAACCCTCACTGGTTCATCTGGATGATTCACCAGTGCTTTTATTGCCGACTTCTGCTTTCGGAAGAGTATTTGTTATTGTGGCTCATCCCAGCACTGAGTTTTCTTCGCTCTATCCGGTTAGTGGAGGCTGGTATGCTCTCCTCTTTGGTATGACTTTTGTGGGTTCCTTGAGTTTCGTGGTTGATTCATTGAGCAATCGAAGAAGACAACTGGAGCTGCTGGTCAATGAACGCACTGTTGAGCTCAAGAAGAGCGAAACACGCTGGCTGTTTGCCCTGGAGGGTGCCGGAGACGGTGTGTGGGACTGGAACCTCAGAACAAACGAGATGTTCTATTCAGTTCAATGGAAACGAATGATTGGATATGAAGATAATGAAATAGGAAGTGATCATCAAGAATGGGTAACACGTATTCACCCGAAAGACAGAGATCGATGCCTCGTTGATGTTCAGAGTATTGTGATGGGCAAGACATCCAGCTACAGAAATGAGCATAGAATCCGCTGCAAAGATGGCTCATATAAGTGGATTCTTGCGCGAGGAAAGGTCGTCGAGTGGACCGATGATGGCAACCCTAAGAGAATCATAGGAACACACACAGACATTACAGAACGAAAGCAAGCAGAAGATGCGCTGAGTGAGAGTATGGAGAAACTGACACATATGACAGAGAGTTCAATCAACGCTCTGGCCGCTGCTATTGATCTCCGGGATCCGTATACTGCTGGTCACCAGAGAAGAGTGGCGCAGCTCTCTGTTGCTATCGCTTTGAGTATGAACCTGGACCCGGAGAGAATATCGACCCTGAAACTTGCAGCGCTCGTTCACGACGTAGGCAAGATACAGGTTCCTGCAGAGATTCTAAACAGACCCGGAAAACTTGGTGATCTTGAGATGCAACTAATCCGCAAACACCCAGAAGCCGGTAAAGAGCTTTTCAAGAACGTCGAATTCGCCTGGCCAATGGCGGATATGATCTATCAGCATCATGAAAGACTCGATGGAAGTGGTTATCCACAAGGCCTTACTGACTCAGAGATTCTTCTCGAAGCTAAGATTCTTGCTGTTGCAGATGTGGTTGAAGCAATGTCTTCTCATCGCCCATACAGACAGGCTCTCGGTATCGAAGCTGCTCTTCATGAGATTGAAGAGAATGCCGGTATTCTATATGACATGCAGGTCGTTGAGGTTTGCCTGAAGCTCTTCAGGGAAGATGGATTTGAGTTTAAGGAGTAGTACTAGATAGTAAGAGCGGATCTGAAAAGCAGTTGGGATAAGAGAACCAAGTGCTGCTAAAGATTGGAAAGGTGCGGTTGCGACGGTGCAGATATTGAAAAACAAGGATATGGGGTTGAAGAGCAGGTAGGTGGTTCCGCTTCTTGAGCGATCTTTGCTCAATCCGCTTCACAGCCTGTTCTTGGCTGTTTCGCTTCTGCCCCGTTCCTGGGAACTCGCTTCTCTGGCGAACTGTGCCAGATCCACTTCTCAGTCCGATTCCGACTGACTTGCTGTCCCCTTCAGATGGAATCCGACGGTTGTTTGTTCTAGCTGGATAACAATCATATGTTAGAAAGACACGAAAGTGCCAATTTGCGAGAACTCCGTCTT
>DLVL01000047.1:0-3947 GCA_003444085.1 Kosmotogaceae bacterium
TTTAATGCTCCAGTTGTGGCCGCATTACTTACATTGCTGGGATACTCGCTGAACGACACTATCGTGGTCTTTGACAGAGTAAGGGAGAATCTCAAGAAAATGAGAGGGCACACGATCGAGAATATTGTTAACAGAAGCATAAACGAAGTTATAGTACGCTCCTTGAATACTTCGATAACAACATTCTCAGTAGTACTCATGCTTTTCATCTTCTCGGGAGAGGTACTGAGGCCGTTTGCTTTTGGAATGCTCGTAGGAGTCATAGTTGGAACATATTCCTCACTATATATTGCCGCACCAGTCGTCATAAACTGGATAAAACTTAGAGAATCTCGTATTCAGGCGAAGCCGGCAACGAGAAGTTGAAAGTTCAGACTGACTGATTTATAATGCAGAAGATGTGGGGTCGTAGCGCAGTTGGGAGCGCGCTACAATGGCATTGTAGAGGCCGAGGGTTCGAATCCCTTCGACTCCACCAAATGCGGGGACCTGGTCCCCGCGTTTTCATATACATCATCTTCTTCGTTTTTCTTGTGCTACTGGTATCAACCACTCCTGCAGTAGAGTTTCTCTCGACTACCGAACACAATGTTGCATCAAAGCTGGTTGAGTTACTTGACAGCACGGAGGAATACGTTTTGATAGTGAGTTACTCACTCGATCATCAAGAGGTAATCGATAAGCTCAACGACCTTTTTCTTTCCGGAGTGCATGTGGTGGCAATGATTGACGCATCTTCTTCGGGGCGAACCGTTCTTTGTAGACCTCTGTTCGAGGTAAGAGCCGACTCTTCTGACGGACTCATGCATGCAAAACTAGTGATTATCGACGGCAGAATTTGCGTGTTTGGAACTGGTAATATCACACAGAGCGGACTTCACCGTGACTCGAACACTTTCCTGGTGTTTGAGAACTGTGATCATGTGTCTGTGCTGGAAGATTATGCGCTAGCGATCCTTGAAGGTAGAAGTCTTGAAATGCAGAAGCTACCAAATGGTATTCTCATAATGACACCATCAGAGAAAGGAAGGCAGTTATTCCTCAACACAATACTGAAAGCGAAAGAAGAAATCTGCTTCTTGTCTTATGCCTTCACTGATACAGAACTGCTGGCATTGCTGAAGTATAAGTCAGCAATGGGAGTGTCAGTCAGAGGAATTGTTGATCACTGGAATAACGACTTCTCTGCCATAGCAAGATACCTGAACACGGGTATCGTGGTGACTTTCCCTCCAGACAACATGCGTATTCATGACAAGACGATCATCATAGATGGAAAGACCGTGATTACAGGATCCGCAAATCATTCATTCAACGCATGGCAAAAAAACAGAGAGGTCGTTGCTATAATTGAATCTGCAGACCTTGCGGAAAAGTACCTTGCTCATTTCGCATATCTGTGGGAGGTAGCAGACTATGGTCTTGAGAGTTGGTCTTGCCCAGATTAATACTACAGTAGGGGATTTTGAGGGGAACACCAGGAAGATCTGTAACTTTGTCTCCGACGCCGAGGAAAAGGAGACTTCAGTACTGGTGTTTCCAGAGCTCACATTGACGGGCTATCCTCCCGAAGATCTCTTGCTAAAGACAAGTTTCGTGAAGAAAAACCTTTCAGCCTTGCAGAAGATCGTTGACTTCACCCGGGGCAAGAGAGTTGTTATCGTTGTAGGGTTTGTTGACTTTGATACTGAGATCTATAACTCTGCCGCAGTGATTCGTGATGGAGAGATATATACAGTGTACAGAAAGATGGTGTTGCCTAACTACTCAGTCTTTGATGAAAGACGCTATTTTTCTCCAGGACAGAAGTCAGTTGTTCTTAGCAGCGGCAGACTTCGTACAGGTATAAACATATGTGAAGACTTATGGCTTCCATCCGGTCCGATGCACGAGCAGGCTGGCGCAGGTGCAAGTGTTATCCTGAATCTTTCGGCATCTCCTTTCACAGTCGGCAAGGTTGAAACGAGGCATGCTCTGCTCAGAACGAGAGCCATGGAGTATTCAAGCATTGTAGCTTATTGCAACCTTGTCGGTGGGCAGGACGAACTGGTATTCGATGGCAGAAGCTGTATCGTTACACCAACGGGGGAAATCTTCTCGGCCCCGGCATTTGAAGAGCATTTGTTTCTAATGGATGTTGATCCTGATGTGTCAACCAGATACAATCTCTTTGAAGGGAAACGCAAAGGATACACAATGAGATCCATTGTTTCGGAGATTCCATTGGAAATGATGACGCGAGATCGTGCCGAGTTGTCAGGATCTCCTCATATAGATAGTGCTGATGATGAAGACGTTTTCAGAGCGCTGGTTCTTGGGTTGAGAGATTATGCACACAAGAACCACTTCGAAGAGGCTGTTTTGGGTGTCAGTGGAGGCATTGATTCTGCTCTGTGTGCAGCCATAGCAGTTGAAGCGCTTGGAAGAGAGAACGTCGTTGGTGTTGTCCTTCCGTCGCACGTTTCTTCAAAGGAAAGTCTTGAAGATGCCTCAAGACTGTGTGAGAACCTCGGCATCAGAAAGATGCAGATTTCGATCAAGGAACCATATGATGCATGTCTTTCAGTTCTCAAAGAACACTTCAGCAAAGCAAGTGAAGACACTACTGAAGAGAATATACAGGCAAGATTAAGAGCGGTCATATGGATGGCTCTCTCGAATAAGTTTGGTTGGTTGGTGCTGACTGCGGGAAACAAAAGCGAGCTTGCGACTGGGTACACAACGCTCTATGGAGATATGGCGGGCGGACTCAGTGTGCTGAAAGATGTCTACAAGACGGAAGTTTACAGCCTGTCCAGATACTATAACAATACAAAAGGGCGGAATGTGATCCCAGAAGAGATCCTCAAGAAGCCGCCTTCTGCGGAGCTGAAGTTCGGTCAGATCGATCAAGACAGTCTTCCTCCTTATGATACGCTTGATAGGATCCTCAGGTACTACATTGAAGAAGGTTTTTCACTCAACGAGATTGTCGAGAAGGGCTTTGAACGAGAGACAGTTGCTGATGTGCTGTCGCTGGTGAAGAGAAGTGAGTATAAGAGAAGACAAGGTCCACCCGGAATAAAGGTTAACAGAAGATCATTCGGAAGAGACTGGAGAATGCCCCTTACAAATGAATACAAGTCTGAATAGAAGAAAACCTGTTTTAAGTAAGCTTGAGGCGATCGTGATAGATATTGATGGAACTTTCTTGGATTCGAAAGAAGATGTTCCATCGGAAAACATCAGGGCGGTCCAGGAGGCTCTGGAACTTGGCAAGATCGTGGTCTTTGCAAGCGGCAGAATGCATATTTCCATCAAGAACCTTGTCAAGAAAGCGTTAGGTAAAACCTTTCCCATAATCGCCTACAATGGCGGTCTGGTAACTGTGAATGGAGAGACGTGCTACAGGAAGTCCTTGGAAAGAGATACTGCTGCAGGCATAGCGGCCTATGTTCTTAAGAAAGGGCTGTATATACAGGCATATGTGGATGATGAGCTTGTTGTTCCAGCCGTTTGTGATGAGGCAAGGGCGTATGCTGAGCATTCTGGTGTCGGATTCATAGTGGAAGAAGACTTCGTTGGATTTCTGAAGCATAACGATACGATGAAACTGCTTGCTATTGATGATCACGATATGCTCGCAGAATTGAAACATTCTCTGGAGAAGGATTTTAAGGGTATTGAAGCATTTAAGTCCTTCGCGAACTATCTTGATATTGTACCGAAGGGCACAAACAAAGGCGAAGCACTGGCTTTCTTGTCGAAGGTAATGGGATTTGATCTGGCAGCAACAGCAGCTTTTGGAGACAATGACAACGATGTTCCACTTTTCGGCGTCTGCGGATATGCTGTGGCAATGGGTAATGCAACTCCAGCCGCAAAGTCCGCCGCAGATATCATTGCCCCAGGAGCAGATGAAGCTGGTCTTGCTCAGTCGCTTAGACAACTCCTCAATCGAGTTGACT
>DLVL01000047.1:4064-4338 GCA_003444085.1 Kosmotogaceae bacterium
TGTGATATTTTAGACATGAAAGTGATATATGTACGCGCAGAGTCGGCAAGGCAGCTACTCGAGAGCGTGAATATCACATTTAATTTATCTAATATGCACGCCAAATCCTCTTGTGCATGTTGTGGCTTACGTAGAGCATACATTAGTATTCACCGCGGTTTCGAGTGGTTCCTTCGACCGAGAAGATTCAGATGCGATTTTTCTTTGATTGATTCCATTGAGTCGTAGATTTTTTGCTTTACGATGCAACAAATTTGGTTAGTACCTAAATCTT
>DLVL01000102.1:0-1681 GCA_003444085.1 Kosmotogaceae bacterium
CTCGTTGTTCTGGAAGACACCCTTGGTGTTCAGCCGGTATACGAGCCAGCACCAATCGTTAGAAAATCAGTAATTGACGAGTATCCAGAGATCGAGGAACTACTCAAACCTGTCTTCTTGTCTCTTGATCTTGAAACGCTACAGATGCTCAATGCTTCAATTGCTGTTGAAGGAAGAGACGCACGTGACGTCGCTTCGGAGTATTTGAGAAGCAAGGGGTTCATCGACTGATTCTGAAATGAGCAAAGTTGCTAGACTAACGTCACCAAACATGATGGCTGTTCTGGGAATAGCCATCATGTTTCTATCGTTACTGTTAACTGGTTTTGTGTCTGTAAGTGAGACGAGGATTTCCGAAGCATTCCCGTTAAGACTCCTGGAGTTTTCGCGCTCGTCTCTTCTTTTGCTGCTTGGTGTGGTTATTCTATGTCTCTTTCTTTCTGCGTTTGGTAAGAACTCAACAATGATCTTCTTAATGGGGCTGTTTGGGAGTATAATCCCGGCTCTTAGCCTTTTTACCACAGGGAAACTAGCTCCAGAGCTTGCTGCTGCTGTTGGACCGTTTGCCCGAGTCTCTCCTTCGACAGGTTTCTGGCTGACGATTCTCGGCTCTTACATTGTGGTGTTTGCATCCTGGAAGAAGCTTGAACAAAGCAAGCTTATGAGAGCTTTTCTTTTCATAGTGCCGGTAATCGCGATACTCTTCATTGTAATGACCGGACGGATCGATGAACTATCGATCATGAAAGAGTTTGCAAACAGAGAGGATCGTTTCTTTTCTGAGTTAATAAGACATCTGCTGATTTGCGCTGGGGCAGTTGGGTTTGGAGCCATTATTGGTATTCCGCTTGGGATCATGTCTGTCAGATCGTCCAGGGTCGAAAGGCCAACATTCGCGTTTCTGAATTTCATCCAGACCGTTCCAGGTGTTGCGCTTTTCGGACTTCTGATAGCTCCTCTTGCGTATTTGTCAACAGTCTTCCCTGCTCTGAGGAGTCTGGGAATAGGCGGAATCGGCTGGGCTCCGGCAATGATTGCACTGGTTCTCTATTCTCTACTTCCAATAACGCGAAACACTTTTGCAGGAATACAAGCAATTTCTCCAGACACAATCGAAGCAGGCATCGGTATGGGGATGAGCAAAGCCCAGATACTCGCACGTATAGAAATCCCACTATCGCTACCTGTGGTACTTGCAGGCGTGAGAACAGCAGCAATTCAGGCTGTGGGTAATACCACAATGGCTGCCCTTATCGGGGCGGGAGGACTCGGAGTATTCATATTCCAGGGTCTTGGACAAGCAGCCATGGATCTTGTCTTGCTCGGGGCAATACCTGTTATTATGCTTGCCCTTTTCGTGGACGGATTGATTCAGCTTCTTATAGGCATTGTGACCCCAAGAGGTGCGAGGGAGATGACAGATGATACTGCTGGATAAGCTTTCAAAACGTTTTGACGACGGGACCCTTGCTGTAGATAATGTAAGCCTGGAGATTCCATCAAACGAACTGACAGTCCTCATAGGACCATCGGGATGTGGGAAAACCACAACGTTGAAGATGATCAACAGAATAGTCTCCCCTACCGCTGGGAAGGTTTTCATAGATGGTATTGATACTTCAACCATGGACCCCAAGAAACTACGAAGGAAAATCGGCTATGTCATTCAGAATATCGGGCT
>DLVL01000102.1:1909-3446 GCA_003444085.1 Kosmotogaceae bacterium
TCTTGTCGGGCTCGATCCTTCTATTTATGCTGATAAGCTTCCCAGAGAGCTTTCAGGTGGGCAGGCACAGAGAATCGGAGTCGCGAGAGCACTTGCGGCCGATCCTCCTATAGTGCTTATGGATGAACCCTTTGGCGCAGTAGACCCTTTGACAAGAGTGAGACTGCAGGACGAGTTTGTGAGAATACAAAAAGAGTTGAAGAAGACCATCGTGTTCGTCACTCATGACATCGATGAGGCTATACGGCTCTCGGACAGAATTGCCGTAATGGCTGAAGGCAGGGTTGTCCAGTATGCCTCTGCAGAAGAAATCCTGGCTTCCCCAGTGAACAAGTTTGTTCATGATTTCATGGGCTCAGACAGGGCTCTAAAAAGACTTTCAAGAAAGAGCGTGGGAGACTTCATCGAGTCGAGCGAAGCCGTGGTGATATCAAAAGGATGGGCACAGTTCGAAACCATAACCGAGAGTTTCGTCTGGGCAGTCGATGATGAAGAAAGACTCGTTGGATGGGTCCATTCATCACACTCCAAAGACACTGACAGTCTAGATGAAGCTCTGACTACGCTCTCCGAAGAGGAAATCCTTCTTCCTGAATGCTCAATCAAGGAAGCTCTATCAAGGATGCTTGAAAGTGGAACAACCGCATTGCCTGTGGCGGATAAGAACAAGAAATTCCTGGGGCAGATCAGCCTGTTCAAAATCCAGGAGATGACCCGAAGTGCGTAAAGGTCATTCTATGCGGAACTCATGGATAGCCCTGGCGATATTCGCTGGGCTGTTCGTCGTCCTGATTTCCAGCACAGGGTTTTGGGAACGCTTTCTATCAATGCTTTTCCCTGATTTGAGGCGTGTGCTGCACCCAAGAGGCTCGCTACTCCAACTCGTTGGCGAACATCTGTGGTTGGTTTTCGTGTCAAGCGGTCTAGCAACTGTTATCGGAGTTCTTGTCGGAGTGATTGTTACTCGCCCTTTTGGTAGAGAATACCTTCCTCTTGCATCGAGTATCAGTTCGCTGGGCCAGACGTTCCCACCAGTAGCCGTTCTGGCTCTGGCAGTTCCTTCGTTGGGGTTTGGCTTCAGGCCAACAGTAGCTGCACTCTTTCTATACGGCCTTCTTCCGATTATTCGCAATACTATAGCTGGTATTCAGAACGTCTCTTCAGACGTCAAAGAAGCAGCTTACGGAACCGGAATGTCGCAATTTCAGGTTCTCTTCAGAATTGAACTGCCTCTTTCGTTCAAGGTCATAATGTCAGGAATCAGAGTATCCACGGTGATAAACATCGGAACAGCAACTGTTGGAGCCACTATTGGCGCTGGCGGTTTGGGCTCTCCTATAATAGCCGGTCTTGTGAGCGAAAACGCAGCGTTCATACTGCAGGGAGCTATTCCTGCAGCTCTTCTTGCTTTCCTTCTGGATTCCTTCCTGGGGAATATCGAGAAGACTCTATCACTCTCATGATACTTCTAACAATGTCTTGAAAACACCTCTTGCATTCCCCTTGCGGCCATTCTCTGCTATTAGCGAGTGGGGCA
>DLVL01000058.1:0-2968 GCA_003444085.1 Kosmotogaceae bacterium
TCACAGCTCCTGCACCTGCAAGTACCTCCACAGAGAACCCATAGAAGGTCTGAAGCTCGTTTTCGAAGAAGACGATATCCCCCGCAAAGAAAAGGATTGCAGCAGCACCGATAAAGGCAAGAATCCCTGCGATTATGAACCAGACCCCGATAAAACCTGCCCAGTAGGCCGCTCCACGAACTGTACGATAGGAGATTGCCACGTCCTGTCTTCTTTCAGTGTTAAAGGTGCTTTCTTCTCCTAGCATAGTAACCTCCCTGATAGATTATGAAAAGGATGTGAGATATTGGTAATTCTATCATGCTCGCCTCGTAGAGAAGCAAGGAAAGCTAAAGGCTGTCAGCGCACCATAGTACCCCACCGAATATAGCAAGCTGCTTCTATCACAGGAGAAAGCGGATGCTGAAAGATAATCAGCACCCGCTTCTCGAAGAATGATATTTGATTACTTTCCTGCCATCATCAGGCTGATATCTTCAGATGCTTCTCCAGTTCCCATGATCTCAAACTTCTCAACAAGGACCTTTGTAATGTTTGGAGAGAGAAATGCGGGGAGAACCGGACCTAAACGTATCTTCTTGATTCCCAGGGAAAGAAGGGCAAGCAAAACAGCAACTGCCTTCTGTTCATACCATGCAATGTCGTAAGATATCGGAAGATCGTTGATATCTGATAGTCCAAAGGTTTCCTTGAGTTTTAGAGCAATTACAGCAAGAGAGTAAGAATCATTACACTGACCGGCATCAATAACTCTTGGAATACCTCCGATGTCTCCCAGGTCGAGCATGTTGTACCTGTATTTCGCACACCCTGCAGTTAGAATGACCGTGTCAGAAGGAAGTTCTTCTGCAACATCCGTGTAGTACTGGCGTTCTTTTGCTCTGCCATCGCATCCAGCCATGACTATGAAACGTCTAATGGCACCGGATTTCACAGCATCAATGATTTTGTCTGACAGCTCGGTTAGCTGGTTATGCGCAAAACCAACAGGAATCTTCTTACCGGTAGTCTTGCCAATACTTCCAATCCTCAGCGCTTGGTCGATAACCTCTGAGAAATCTTTGGTTGAACCATCAGTTCGATTTGGAATGTGTTTGATACCTGGCCAACCAACCAATCCTGTTGTGTAGATTCTGTCCTTATAGCTATCTCTGGGTTTCTGCAAGCAGTTCGTGGTCATGACAACAGGTCCCTTGAAAGCCTCGAACTCCTTGTTCTGGTTGTACCAGGATGTTCCGAAGTTACCGATCAGATTGTCGAATCTCTTGAGTTCAGGATATGCATGAGCGGGGAGCATTTCACCGTGAGTGTATACGTTGACCCCGTGTTTTGCAGTCTGTTCAAGCAGTTCTCTCATGTCAAGGAGATCGTGACCACTCACCAGGATTCCGGGACCATCGACTGTTCCGGTGAAGACCATGGTCATCTCAGGGTTGCCAAAAGAAGACGTGTTGGCTTTGTCCAGCAGAGCCATGACATTCACAGCCTGTTCGCCGGTCTTCATTACGAGAGCAACATAGTCATCTGCTGACAAGGAATCGTCAAGTGTTGCAACCAGTGTTTCTTCGATGAAGTGAAGGATATTGTCATCACTGTGGTTCAATATGTAAGCGTGATCGGCGTAAGCTGAAATCCCTTTGAGTCCATACACAAGCAGTTCTCTGAGAGATCGGATGTCTTCATTTTCGGTGGAGAGTGGACCAACTGTAATCCCCATCTCCTTGAGCTTATCAAAGTTAGCATCGTTTCTCCATATTGCTGCAGAGGGAATCTCATCTGCGGGTGGCAGTTCTGTCGTCTTTTCTTCAATAGCTTTCATGAGGTTGGCTCTTAACTTGAATGCTTTCTGAGTCAAACCGAATATCCTGTCTGGATCGAAATTCACATTCGTGAGCGTTGAAAACAAGCTCTCTGCTACGAAAAGATCGACTTCATCCGTGTCGATACAGGCTTCACGCGCTTTGACTGCCCAGTAGGACAGACCTTTCAGACTCCAGACAAGTGAATCCTGAAGACCGGCTGTGGTAGAGTCTTTTCCACAGACGCCTCTGACTGTACAACCTTTGGCATTGACTGTTTCGGAACACTGAAAGCAAAACATATCCATCATATTACCTCCCTAAAAGAGCTTCAGGAAGATTCTATCGATAAGCGGTACTAATGGCTGTAACATATGTTACAGATGCTTGGTCACAAAGATCAGAAAGATCTGGAACAGATCTCTCAGTATCTGAGAATTAGTGTTGATATCTGCAGGAGACTACTCCGTGTAGATCATCTTACGGGTCATTCCTCCATCAACGACAAGGTTTGCTCCAGTAATAAACCCGGCCATGTCTGAACACAGGAATAGACAAGCATTTGCGATGTCTTCCGGTTTACCGACTCGCCCAACCGGATGCTGCCTGTGATCCCCTTCGGACAGTTCTGAACGCTGCGCCGTCGAGCGCTTCTTCCAGCTGCTTACGTCGATCCAGCCCGGACTTACGCAGTTGACCCTGATTTCCGGACCGAGACTAATAGCCAGAGAATGAGTCAACGCAAGCACTCCTCCCTTTGACGCGGAATATGGTTCAGAGTCTCTTTCTGACATAATCGCTCTGGTCGAGGATATATTCACGATGTTTCCCTGGTTATTAACATGATCACTGTGCACCTGCGCGGCTGTCCTCATATTTGGGTAGCAGTGTTTCACCATGAGATAGGTACCTGTGAGGTTAATACTGATCAATCTGTTCCATGATTCCGTCGAACGTGACAGGAGATCTCCTTCCCAGCCTATCGCTGCGTTGTTGATAAGGATGTTGATATGCTGGCGGTCCGAAATAGTGTAATTGACAAGGTTACGAACATCGTCTTCAGAAGATACATCGGTCTTTTTGAAGTCGATCTTCAAAGAGTCTCGGTACTTATCCATCACTTCACATCCGGCTTCTTCATCGATGTCAGCAATAATCACCGATGCTCC
>DLVL01000058.1:3184-3595 GCA_003444085.1 Kosmotogaceae bacterium
TGGGCCTCCTTCCAGTTTCTTACTTTTTGAACTCCTCAAAATCGCAGAAATGAACGTCTTTTGGTAAAATCAAATACACAGACAATTCTACAGGGGGCCTCTCTTGATTGAAAACAATGTGTTATTTGCTGCACTCATAACGTTGTTCGCAGGACTCTCAACAGGAATCGGCAGCACACTTGCATTCTTCTCAAAGAGAACAAACGTGAGTTTTTTGACCTTCTCTCTGGGATTCTCTGCCGGTGTTATGATATATATCTCTTTTGTTGAGATCTTCTTTGAAGGAATGGAAGCGCTACAAGAAGCTGTCGGGAGAATTCCCGGGGCATGGATAACTGTACTGGCCTTTTTCGGAGGAATCCTTCTTATCGGGCTCATTGACAGATTGGTCCCCTCCTTCGAGAATCCCCA
>DLVL01000057.1:0-344 GCA_003444085.1 Kosmotogaceae bacterium
GTCCCCTCCTTCGAGAATCCCCATGAGATTCGTGACGCCAAAGAGATGGATGAAAGCCAGGCATCAAGAAAGAAGAAACACGACCAGGAACTCATGAGAACCGGTAAATTCACCGCCCTTGCCATAGCTATTCACAACTTCCCTGAAGGGATAGCCACTTTTTTTGCTGCTCTAATTGACCCAGCACTTGGTATCTCTGTGGGAATAGCAGTGGCTATTCACAATATACCTGAAGGAATTGCGGTATCCGTACCGATATACCACGCTACCGGCAACAGAAAGATGGCCTTCAAATACTCTTTCCTGTCAGGACTCGCAGAACCAGCAGGTGGCCTGATCGGGTA
>DLVL01000057.1:474-15620 GCA_003444085.1 Kosmotogaceae bacterium
TTCATCCTTGCCCCTTTCATGAATGAAGCAGTACTCGGAGTAACTTTTGCTGCAGTTGCCGGGATAATGGTGTTCATCTCGCTTGATGAACTCCTGCCAACGGCTGAAAAGTATGGACGTCATCATCTGGCGATCTACGGGCTCATCGCGGGTATGGCAGTCATGGCAGTGAGTCTGCTGCTGCTCATGTGATCAGAACGTAAGACCCACCATTGCGTAAGGAAGAATGAACAGATTCATCTCTTCATCAGATCCAATGGGTAGAGTGCCTTCAAAGCCCAGCTCTCCGAAAAAAGGCGCGTATCTGAATCCTATGGCCAACCTGGTGTCAAACCAGAAAGCAAAAGGCGGTTGAAATGTAATGCTCTTTATGAGAGAGACTATCTGGGCCCTCAAGTACATGGTCGTTGAGCCGAGCTTTATGTTGATTCCAATGTATGGATCAAGATCAAAAGCCTCGAACTCCGTTTCTCTCAGATAACCAAAATAGCCGCCAAGTGTCAGAAATGACATATCAAGCTGCAACGAAGCCCTGAAAACCCAATCCTTGAATGTGCTGGAAAGACCGACTCCCAGATAGTTCTCACTTGAAAAACCCGAGAAGACAATAAACAGGAACAGGCAGACTACCACTATCTTCTTCATTTCGCACCTCCGCGCTTCAATCAGTCAACTATCTGTCAAATACAGAACCTAAAAGACGTAGGGGATCAGTATCTCTGTTATTCCCCTGTATTTTGCGCACTCCTCCACGAAACTACTGAGCAGGAGCCCTTCTTCAACGTGAGTTCTATACAATAACCCTGCTGTTTGCATCGTAAAAGATATGAGAGAACTTCAAACATGGCTGCATGCAAGGCTGCCTCTAACAAAAGAGTGCAAATCCCCACTATAAAAGGATTTACAATTCGCCAATAACCCCATTGCGTACTGACTGAAAGATCTCGTCTTACCGTAATGCCATTATACAAGGGCTTTTCGATAGATCCTCTAATACTAACATGAGCAGGTATCAGTTATCGTCTCCAAAGACAGGTCTTTCAGAGTCAAGAGATTCGATCTCCACCACACTGAGAATAGGCACGTCAAACCTCTTTTTGAGAAAATCGCGCCCCCCCTCAAAGGTCTTCTCTATCACAGCAGCGATTCCAACGAGCTCACAGCCAGACTTCACAATTAGCCGTCCAAGTGCTGCTATCGTCAGACCACTTGCTAGAAAGTCGTCAACTATGAGAACATGATCCGAAGGCTTGAGAAACTCCGTAGAAAGGTATAGATTCACTGTGCCGCCTTTTGTGTGCGAGGGAGCGCTTTCAGATGCAGCCTCGAGCATAGTTATGGGTCTCTTCTTCCGCGCGAAGATCATGGGAACTTCTAATCGCATGGCAGTTGCCAAAGCAGGCGCTATACCTGAACTTTCCGCTGTGAACACCTTGTCAATCCTCATAGATGAGAATTGATCTGCAATGAACAGACCCACCTGATTCATCAAGTAGGGGTCAACCTGGTGGTTAAGGAAGGAGTCGACCTTGAGTATGCCACCGCTAAGAACTGATCCTTGTTCAAGGATCGCATTTTTGAGTAGCTCAGCTACTTTGCGGCCTGTTTCCGTTTTTGAGCGCATGAAGAACCTCCATTCTGAGAAGCACTTGTTTACATGATATCATCGCAGAAGAGTTGTAACGATTATTTCGTGTAATCGATTCAAAGACCCCTCAATTGTATGGGTGTGACATGATCTTGGCATTGATTGATGAGAAGTTTCTGAAGAACAGGAAGAGGTATTTTCTTCAAGCATCTCTGGCGTTTGGAGCAACCCTTGTAATTCTGATTGTGCTTGACGCAGTGGCTGATGCCGCAGTAATAGCGTCATTTGGCGCGAGTTCGTTTATTGTTCTGGCAATGCCCCACCAGGAAGTATCAGCTGCCAGACGTGTTCTGGGCGGATCGCTGATTGGAACCGGGGTTGCCTTCTCCGCAGACATGATACAAAAAGCGGTTGTTTCGTTGTTTGGGAAGGTTCCTCTGGTCGACTCAGCGATACTGTTTGGGGCTTTCGCCGTGGGTATATCCATGCTTTTGATGGTTGTATCAAACACCGAGCATCCTCCCGCCGCCGGGCTGGCGCTTGGCCTGGTCCTTGAGGGGTTCGACTTCACCGTTGCCGTTGTTACATTGTTGGGGTTAGTACTTCTAACGATCGTTAAGAGACTACTGAAGAAGTATCTGATGGACCTGGTCTAATATCAGGACAAGAAGATTATCTAGACACGGATGATCTTCGAAGCAGCTTTTGAAAGACGGTTCATTATGGCAAGTCCGATTCCCTTCTCCGGGAAGCTTTCCGAAATGGCAATGTCAAGGTTCATGTCAGAAAGTCTCCGCAGTGCTCCAAACAGGTTCATCGCGATTTCATAGGGTCTCTCCAATGAACCCAGCACTACAGGAATAGCGACAGAGGCAAAGGCTTGCTTGTGTTCTTCACAACATAGTATTGCTGCCCGAGAAGCTTTCGCAAGATCCTTCGCTTCTTTAACCACCTGTTCTAAATCTCCCTGAATGAGAATGAGATCGACATCAGGAGAATAGTGCCTGTACTTCATCCCCGGAGCTTTGGGGATGTGTTCGTCTGATATGTCTGGTATTGTAATTGCTATATCATCAAGTGTCTCACGGAGTTGCTCGGGCGAAATCGGACCTGGGCGCAGCAGCACTGGAGGGTCTTGTGTGAGGTCGATTATCGTTGATTCGAGCCCAAACACAGTCTTGCCCGCAAGAAGGATACAGGGAACTCGATCCATCAGGTCTTCGAGAACGTGGGATTCTTCTGTGGGACTGGGTTTCCCGGAAAGGTTTGCACTGGGCGCAGCAACAGGGATACCTGCAAGCTCTATCATCAGTCGAGCTACCGGATGTGCCGGAAATCTTATACCCACAGTATCCAGTCCCGCAGTTGCAGTCAGGGGAATCTCGGCACTCTTGTGAAATATGAGAGTTACAGGTCCAGGCCACAGTTTGTCTGTAAGCCTGGAATAGCATGACAGGTCTTCAGAAATGCATCTTTGAGCCATCTCAAGAGAAGAAACGTGTAATAACAAAGGATTATCGTGCGGACGTCCCTTCACCATGAAGATGCTTTTCACCGCATCGCTGTCGAGTGCATTTGCACCCAGGCCATAGACTGTCTCAGTGGGGAAAACAACCGCATTCCCTTTCCTGAGATAAGATACCGCAACAGAGACTGCCCCCTCATCCGGTCGAATGGGATCTACCTGGATTATCTCGGTATTCACTTTTTCTCCCCCTGTTCCATTGCCAGAAGAGCTGCCCCAAGAGCGCCCGCTATGTCGGGATGAGGAGGCACGATGATCTCATCTCCAATCGCATCTTCAAGAGCTCTTGCCATCCCAGGTACCTTTGCCACGCCACCTGTGAATCCAACAGGGCCTCGACCGCTTACTCTCTTGAACATTGCCAGGATTCTTTTTGCAATAGCCCTGAAAAGGGCAGCAGAGATATCCTCTATCTTCTCTCCGTTGCTTATAAGTGAAATTACCTCAGATTCTGCGAAGACTGTGCAGACGCTGCTTATCGACAGGGCTTTTTTCGACCTGAATGCTGCCTCGGACATCTGCTGAAGATCTTCCTCCATGATTCCAGACATTACCTCCAGGAATCTTCCTGTGCCTGCCGCACATTTGTCGTTCATGGTGAAGTCCCTTACCATATCTCTGTCCTCCAGCGAGATCACTTTACTATCCTGACCACCGATGTCTATAACGGTGTTGATTTCTGGAAGCAGCTTTCGCGCTCCTCGAGCATGACAGGTTATCTCGGTAACTGAAGAAGTGGCAAATGAAACGTTTTCCCTACCGTATCCCGTGGCAATACAGCAAGAAATATCTGAAGCACCAATTCCGACTTCCTGAAGCATCTGGGAAAACAGTTCGTCAGCAACTTTCTTGGGGTATACACCGGTCTTTCGAGAATGAGAGAAAACGATCTCACCTTTCTGGTCAAGAACAACGATATTCGTTGTTGTCGAACCTGAATCGATTCCTGCATAGAACGATCCGCTCTTCTCTTTTCTTGTCCCAGGGACCTCTCGTTTGAGAGACTCCATGAAGGCGCCCACACGTGTCAGCAATTGCCCGCGACTGGAATCTCCAAAATCAATCTCAACAACAGTATGTGGAAGAAGAAGCTCTGTCATGGCGAGCTGGAAGCCATAAAAATCACAGAACTTGGGAATTCCAAAGACAATGCCATCAGCATTCACTTCTCTTAACAGCCGTGCCGTATATTCGGAAAGCCCTTCAGCGAAGCGTCCACAAGGGATTCTGCCACTGATCAGTCGTGTGGCAACAGACAACAAGAACGGTTCTTTCTTTTCGGTTTTTGCAGTGAATCCACGCATTCCCATGCAGCTTTCGTTGAGAACAAGAATGCCGCCAGCGGCACGCACCACTTCTTCTATCATAACGGCATCACTGACAGCTCCGAGATAAGCGATCCTCGGTCCCGTTCCGTGCGACGGTTCTGAAGGATTATTGTAGAGCTGGCCTTGTTCTGCGAGGAAGAACGCTTCATTTATCTGGTGGTAAGGCACACCGGTCATGTGCATTGCGAGAAGCTTGTCTACCATCATGTTGAACTGAGATATTCCTCTGTCGAGATCATCGCGGGTGATCTCCTGCCCTCTCAATTCCGAAAGAAAACGGTTGAGCGCTTCCAGCTGTGTTCTGAAAAACTCAGTTGCACTGCTGTCTTTCTTCCAGGGCAGTCTAAGGCTGAAGACCCTGCAACTGGACTGCTGCTGAATGACATCACCCATTCTCCGCATGGCATCACAGGAATCTACAGTAATGAACACATCTTCTTCAGAAAGCTCCGTTACCTTACTATATACAGCTTTACAGTATCCACAGAGATTGGTGTGAAGCTCCGGGTGCTCGAAAGCCCTGTTAACCGGGAGTCTTCTGAAAGGTAATCCAGATGATATTAAGATCTCCAGAGGAACGTAGGAACAAGCATAATAGAGCATCTCACACCCCCAGAATCTCAAGAAATGCACGAATGCGAGTTATCAGCTGTTGCTCATTCGAGGAAGAACGATCAATGCAGTCTCCATCAATTGATAGGAACGGTATATGCTGTTCTGTGAACTCTCTCTTCATTACGCCAACAGCACCGCTTGATTGTCGACAGCCCCAGTGGGAGAAATGTATCACACCATCCACCCCCAGTTTTCTGGAAAGCGAGATTGTTTCAGCAGCCCTTTCCTGGACAGTACCGTTCATGAAGTTGAAAACCAGTTTCTCTGCCAGAGAACGAATAGGATTTGCCGGGTTCAGCGGGTACATCCAGTCCCAGCACAACTCAGAAGATACAACACGTACATTTCTCTCAGGAGAGAACATCCTTGATACGCCTGTTTCATAGTAAGGAGGAATGTGTAACCATAGAAGTTTCTTGATATCACTGGTTCTCTCAAGCCTCCTTCTCTTGACAAGACCTTTCACAGCTTTCAGCAACTCTGTAGAGCCCGCGAGCGTATGCAGAACCACCACGCTGTTGGCAACCTGAAAAAGTTCCAGGGGGACCGGATCTTCTCCAAGTGATTCAATACCCTCATCAAGAAGCCGACGCGTCTCCTCCTCAACCTCCAGAATCTCAGAGAGTCTTCCCAGGGAGAACGCTCTGCCGGTGGTGTCTTCTACCAGCGCGATCATGTCTTCCAGCTGTTGCTCAACATAAGGCACATACTCTGCCTTTCTACCCCTGGGAACATCTATCAGAAAGAAAGGAGTCCTCAGCGACTGTGCAATGATCTTGAATGTCCCGTCATTGCCGTCGCACAGTGTCGATGCCGCAATAACTAACTTCGGGGACGGAAAGATCCCCCATCGCGAAGCGCCAGCAGAAGCTCTGTGAAATGTGCATAGGGTCTGCGACAGAGACATTTGATCACTCTTACCGATAGCAATATCTTCCAGGTTCATTGCACAGAGAACTCCTGACAATGACTCAGCAGAAACAGGCATTATTCCAGCGGCCAGCAGTATCTCTGAAGGTACCAGAATACTCACGAAAGCCTTATCGCTCCTGCCAACAGCCGATGCAACCTGTTTCATCGCCAGGTAATCAATCATCGTTGAATAGCTGCTTGGGTGGACCCTGGCCACCAGGGCACGGCGAGCGTGTTCTATTGCCATCCCGTGCTTCAAACGCGACCGCAGCTTCTCTGGTTCATCTGAGAACTTTCGGAGGTATTTCCCGAAGGATTCGCTCTTCTTGGACATGTGCTATCACTCCTGTCCCATTTTAAGTCAAAAACGCATTTTTCACAGGAGACTTCATGGGATCGAGGAGTATCTTGTGATAAACACACCTGGCAGGTAAGAACTTGCGTGTTAGAATAGGCTTGCTGAGCTAAAAGGAGGAAACAGGAGTGAAAGCGGTAATATTTGATATGGATGGAGTTATTTTCGACTCTGAGGGGCTTTATCGTGAGGCTTGTATAAGTCTTGTACAGCGTTACGACGGTACGGTTACAGAAGACCTGTTTGAGCGTCAAATGGGACTGAAGATGGATGAATCGCAGCGGGTAGCCGTTGAGGTTTCTGGAGCAAAAGTCAGCCCGGAAGAGTTTGGCAGGAATTATGAGGAAGAGTTTCTGAAAAGGGCTAACAATGAACTGAAGACAATTCCCGGTGTTGAAAAGCTTCTCGACTTCCTGAAGGGAAGAGTGAGAATGGCGATTGCCTCCTCAACGAAGACAGCAATTATCACGGGTTTTCTCGAGAAGTTCGGTTTCGAAAAGTACTTCGACGCTGTCGTTGGAGGAGACCAGGTAATCAACTCGAAGCCTTCACCGGAGATATATTTGGAAGCTGCCAGGTTACTTGGCGTTCAACCCGGAGAGTGTCTCGTGATCGAAGACTCTCCTGCCGGCATAATCAGCGCCACACGAGCGGGTATGCGTGTGCTTGCAATCAGGCACGATCATAACAGTCAACTTGACCTGACTACTGCCGAGAGGGTGTTCCATGACCATCGTGCGGTCGCGAGATACATCGAAGCATTTGTTGACACAGAGAGATGATCAGACGCTCTCGGTTCCTATCGTAAATGCTGGCGAGTTGTTTTGCCTGAGAGACTCAGTTATGATTGGTTTGAGAGCGTGGGAGTAGGGGGGATAATGTGGAAGAAGTCACCATAAGAGTCAGAATGAGCAGTCACGATGCTCACTATGGAGGAGGGCTTGTCGACGGAGCCAGGATTTTGCAGCTCTTTGGAGATGTTGCGACAGAACTTCTCATAAGACATGATGGAGACGAAGGGCTTTTCAGGGCATACCAGAGCGTCGATTTCCTCAGACCAGTATATGCAGGCGATTTCATTGAAGCGTCAGGGCGCATAACCGAAGCAGGAAGGACTTCGCGGAAAATGGAGTTCATAGCTCGCAAAGTCATAATGCCCAGAAAAGAAATCTCTGATTCTGCTGCTGAGGTTTTGGAAGAGCCCATGATTGTTTGCAAGGCAACAGGGATCTGCGTGGTCCCATTGGAGAAACAGAGAAAGGATGGGACCGATTCGTGAAGAAACTCATCATCACCGCAGCGCTCACCGGTGCTGAAGTAACCAGAGAGCAGCAGCCCAATCTTCCAATAACCCCTGATGAGATAGCCAGAGCTGCTTACGAATGCTACCTTGCGGGTGCATCAATTGTTCATGTCCACGCTCGAGATGAGCATGGCAAGGCATCGCAAAGTGCCGAAATATACAGGATAATCAAGGAGAAGATTGAAAATAAGTGTAACGTGATTTTCCAGCCATCGACCGGTGGGGCAGTCTGGCATAGATTCGAGGAACGAACCGGTCCTCTTGAAGTCTTTCCAGAGATGGCGACGCTCTCCACCGGGACCTGCAACTTCGGAGAGGATGTGTTCTTCAATCCCCAGAACTATATGGAAGGATTTGCCCGCGAGATGCAGAAACGAGGAATAAAGCCAGAGATAGAGATATTTGAAAGAGGTATGATTGCCAATGCTCTGAAGCTGGTAAAAAAGGGTCTGCTAGCACCGCCGCTCCACTTTGATCTTGTAATGGGTGTACCCGGAGCAATACCCGGAGATGTCGAGGATCTCGTCTATCTGAAAAACCGTCTTCCGTCCGACGCCACCTGGACCGTTGCAGGAATCGGTCGTTATGAGCTCCCCCTATCTGTGCACGCGATAGCCATGGGGGGACATGTTCGAGTCGGTTTCGAAGATAACATATACTACTCAAAAGGTAAGCTGGCAGATTCCAACGCCCAACTGGTGGAACGAATTGTTAGAATAGCGAAAGAGCTAGGTCGTGAAATCGCTACTCCAGATGAGGCCAGAGAGATTCTAAGGATAGGTGTCCAACAATGAAAAAAGGCTGTTCTTTCGGCACGCACAGGGTAATTGAACCCACAGGTGCATTGCCTCAGAACGCAGAGAAGATTGATAACAGTACGACGATTTGGCCGAATGAAATCCTTATAGAGGTTGATACGCTCAATATAGATTCCGCAAGTTTCTCACAGATGCGAGCTGCCTGCAAAGATGACGGTCAGAAGATTGCTGAGATGATAAGATCAATCGTAACGACCCGAGGAAAGCTCCAAAACCCCGTTACAGGTTCAGGGGGTATGCTTCTGGGAAGAGTCCTGGAAATCGGCGAAGAGCTTCGTGGTAGAGACCTTCTCCCTGGCGACAAGATCGCTACACTTGTTTCTCTGTCACTTACCCCACTGAAAATCGATGAGATTCTGAGCATCAAGCTTGACTCTGACCAGGTGGACATAAGGGGAAAGGCTGTTCTCTTCGAATCCGGTATATACTGCAAATTGCCTGCTGACATTCCTGAAAAAGTTGCACTGGCAGTGCTTGATGTCGCGGGGGCCCCGGCACAGGTTAAAAGGCTCGTAAAGCCAGGAATGACAGTGACGATTATTGGTGGTGGCGGGAAGTCGGGAATACTTTGTTGTCAACAGGCCAGGAAAAGTGCAGGAGACAGCGGAAGAGTGATTGCTATCGAGAATTCCGAGTCGAGCGCCGAGAGACTGAGATTACTGAAACTTGCAGATAAGGTGCTGATAGCTGATGCTACAGATCCGATCGCGGTTTATTCGCTTGTCAGAGATACCACCTCGGGAAAGATGAGCGATGTTGTGATCAACAACGTGAACGTCCCTAACACAGAGATGGCATCAGTTCTTGCCACAAAAGACAGGGGGACTGTCTATTTCTTCTCTATGGCCACATCTTTCACGAAAGCAGCTCTCGGTGCTGAGGGGGTTGGCAAGGACATAGATATGATGATAGGGAATGGATATGCCAAAGGTCATGCTGAACTTGCTCTTGAGATAATCCGTGAAAACAGAGAAATCAGAGAGCTGTTCGAGAAGATATACGTCTAATGGAGGCGGTTGCTTTGAAGAAGTATGAAAGGGCTGCTCTTTGGAAAGATGTGCCCGAAGAAGAATGGAATGACTGGCACTGGCAGGTCAGAAATAGAGTCACGACTGTCGAACAGCTCTCTAGGGTGATCAAGATCACTCAGAGCGAAGAGAAAGGGATTGAAGAATGCTTGAAACACCTGCGAATGGCGATTACACCATATTATGCATCGCTTATTGAAACGCAGAATCCTAGATGTCCAATCAGACGCCAGGCCGTCCCTACAGAGAAAGAGCTTATGATCGATCATTGGGATATGGTAGATCCGCTGAGCGAAGACGAAGATTCCCCTGTAAAGGGAATTACACATCGCTATCCTGACCGTGTTCTGTTTCTTGTTACTGATCAGTGTTCTATGTATTGCAGACATTGTACCCGGAGGAGATTTGCAGGTCAGCTCGATAGAGCATTGCGTCGAGATCAGATCGACAAAGCAATCGACTATATCCGGGAAACTCCTGAGGTTCGAGACGTACTGCTTTCGGGGGGAGACCCGTTTCTTCTAGCCGACGAGGTGCTGGAATACATACTCAAAGAGCTCAGAACGATAAAACATGTTGAGATAATCCGCATAGGAACGAGAACACCAGTTGTTCTTCCTCAGAGAATCACTCCGAAATTATGTGCATTATTGAAGACATATCACCCCATTTGGCTCAACACACACTTCAATCATCCCAAGGAGATCACTTCTGAGTCCTCAAAGGCTTGCAAAATGCTCGCGGATGCAGGAATTCCCCTTGGGAACCAGTCTGTCCTTCTGAGAGGGGTCAATGACAGTCCCTACATAATGACTGAGCTTGTTCACAGGCTGGTAGAGATAAGGATAAGACCATATTACATCTACCAGTGCGATCTCTCTCACGGAATAGGGCATTTCCGTACATCAATCAGAAAAGGCATAGCGATAATGGAAGCTCTTATTGGAAACACATCCGGATTCTGTGTGCCTGTCTTTGTTGTTGATGCCCCTGGTGGTGGAGGTAAGATTAGAGTAATGCCGCAGTACAACATCTCTGAGTCCGACAGGGTATATGTTCTGAGAAATTACGAGGGTGTAATCACGACATACCACGAGCCTGAAGATACGACAACAGATGTTGAAGACCTTGAATACAGGGAGAGACACAGGTTCACCGGTGTTGCAAGATTGCTTCATGGTGATGACATCAATATAATACCTTCCAAACTGGACCGAAAAGAGCGTGTAAAGAGCTTCAAGAAGAAAAAGGAAGATGAAAAATGAACTACTCCGATATCTCTAGTGGACAGACTTATGAGAGCGAAAGGGCAATAACTGATGAAATGGTTGTCGAGTTCGCGCGGATAACGGGTGATGATAATCCCATTCATCTCGACGAAGAAGCTGCCAGGAACAGCATGTTCGGCAGAAGAATTGCTCACGGAATGCTGGTTATGGGAGTAGTCTCATCAGTTCTGGGAAGGGAATTTCCAGGACCCGGAACCGTGTATATGAAACAAGAAGCAAAGTTTCTCAGACCAGTCTACATAAACGAACGCATTCGTGTCAGAGTGACTGTTCTCGAGAAAATCGAAGAAAAGCGCAGGCTCAGATTGTCTACTGAGGTACTGAAGGAAGATGATCAGCTCGCGGTGACAGGAGAAGCCCTTGTGCTGTTCCGAAAGGAATGAACTGCCCGGTTCTCTGAAGAGCCTTCATGAACTCACAAGGAGATTCAGCACTGTTGCGATAATAGGAACAAAGAAAGCTACAGGCAAAACAGAGGTTCTGCGCAAGCTTATCAGGATAGCCTGTGACAAAGGAAGGCGCATTGGAGTAACATCACTGGGAACAGAAGGAGAGCAGCAAGAAAGCACAGCAACATCTCAAAGGATAGCTGTCTGTGAAGGCGTGCTATTCGCCACACTGGAGGGACTCTTCAGATCGACAAAGATACTATCTGAGCTGCTCCACTTGTCGAGTTTCTCTACAGCCATTGGAAAGATTGTCGTTGCCCGGACGCTGGCCAGTGGAGAGCTGATGCTTTCGGGTCCCGTTTCCTCCTCCCAGATAAGAGAGGTCGTCAAAGTCTTCCGTGAGGCTGGGGCTGAGCAGATTCTCCTCGATGGTTACGCAGCACGCACAACGCACGCTGTGCCGTCCATAGCAGACGGGATAATACTTGCAACGGGGGCAGTATTGTCGGATCGCATAGAAGAATTCGTTGAAGGAACGCTGGATGTAATTCGTCTTGTCTCTTTGCAAGAGGTGCATGCATCATTGAAGCAGAATCTTGTTAATCTGGAGCAAGGAGTATGGGTTATTGATAAAGGGAGAGCGACGAAGACTGGGAAGAAAACGATCCTGTCGCTTTCTGCCGATTACCTTGAAGAAGGAGACATTATCTACTCAACCGGCGCGGTTGGAGAGAGTTTCGTGAAATCAATCCTTGACAAGGATCTTCAGAGCGGTCTGACCATAATTGTAAAGGATTTCACCAGGCTCTTCATCTCTTTTGGAACACTCCGTTCTTTTCTTGAGCGCGGAGGAAGCATTCAGGTAATCGATAAGGCTACTCTTGCAGCAGTTGCGGTCAATCCTGTATCAGGTACCGGAAAGGTTGCTGACAGCAGGGCTTTCATAGAAGCTCTCTCAGCCAGAACAGACATTCCCGTAATTGATGTATGTATGGAGAATCGCCCATGAATGAACAGGACAGGATCAAACGAACAGGGTTTGATTATATCATAAGAGAACTGGGAGTAATTACCCCTGGTGCCCATCAAAGGGTCAGGAAAATCAGTTTTTACACTGACAGACAGGAGCTCGAATCGTTGCTTTCTGAGTTCTCCAAGAAACATGATTATTTCCAGGCGAATCCACAGCTTGTCAAAAAGCTGAGAGAAGTATTGAGAGACATAAGAGATATCACCAGGACCTGTGAATTACTCACCAGAGGACACACGCTTGATGACATTCAGCTGTTTGAAATCAAGAGTTTTAGCTTGAGATTCTCTGATATTAGAGCAATGCTTTCAGGATCTAAGCTTTACGACGATTTACCGGACATCGAGGAAGTGATCAGGATCCTCGATCCAGAAGAAACAAGGATTTCCAGCTTCTACATCTATGACGCCTACTCTGATGAACTCACTGAGTTGAGAGCTTCGATGAGAAAGCTTCAAAGAGATGTCACAGAAGAAGCTCGTATTGAGAACAGACATTCACTGGATGAGCTGCAGAAGGGAGCGGAGAGACTGGAATCCCAAATCAGAAAAGAGCTTTCCAGAAGACTTATGTGGCATGCCAGGGAGATAGGCGAAGCAATTGAAGCCACGATCTGTCTTGATATAGACATTGCCAAGTCTCTCCAGATTGAACGGTTTGGACTCAACAGGCCTGTGTTTGTTGAAGAAAGAGCAATAGAGTACCTTGGACTTTTCAACCCCGAACTTGATCAGGAAATGAGATGCAGTGGGAAGCGCTTTCAGCCTGTTGACGTATCTCTCACAACTCCTGTTACGGTACTGACCGGGGCAAACATGTCGGGCAAAACGGTTCTCCTAAGAACCTTGGCACTATCACAGATTATGGCACAGGCAGGATTTTATGTTCCTGCAGAAAGCGCCAGCATTCCTGTTTTTAGGAAGATTTTCTTCTTCTCGGGAGACTATGAAGATATCGGTAAAGGGCTTTCATCATTCGCTCATGAGATGTCAGAACTAGCTGCCGTTTTGAGAGAAAGATGCTTGAACACGCCAATGCTCCTTCTGTTGGATGAGCTAGCAAGGAACACGAACCCGCACGAAGGTACTGCCATTGTCAATGCGCTGGTGAAGTATCTGAGCAAAATGGATGTAGTTGCGTTCATATCTACCCACTATGATAATATCGGAGACTTTGATAAGACAAGATTCCTGAGAATTCGGGGATTGTCGGGCTGCTCAATAGAGGAAGTCATTTCTGCAGATTCCCTCATAAACAGTATTGATCATCGTCTTGTCGAACTCCCGAATCCCGCAGCAAGCCCTCGAGAAGCCCTTCTTATTGCTAGAGCGGTTGGAGTTCCCGATGAAGTGATTAGCGGTGCAGAACAGTACATGAAGATCGTGAAAGGAGAAACAGAGCATGACAAGCAAACTGAATCTTGATCACCGGGCTGTTGAACACGCAAGAGCCCTTGCTCGATCGATTGCGGAGGAAGTTCATTTCTTTGTTAAGGATCGAACAACCACTGCAATAGAAAGGTCGATAAGCAGGCTTCTTGGAATAGATGGTATTAATGCAGAAGACATACCCTATCCAAACATTCTGATTAACCATATCCAGGAAGCAGGCGTGCTCGGAGAAGGGGTAGCATTTTTCATCGGCAATGCTTTGGCTAACGGTCTTGAAAGCCCTCAAAAAGTGGCTGAAGCAGTATCGTCTGGAAATCTTGATATTACGAGATTACCAACTGCCGGCTTCGAGAAAATAGAAGAGGCACTCACTCCCTTCGTTTCCGAAGGGCTAAGACGGGTCAAGAACAGAAAGCTAGAACGAGAAAAGCTAATCGACGAACTCGGGGAAGGCCCTCAACCCTATCTTTACGTGATAGTGGCTACTGGCAACATATACGAGGACGTGGTTCAAGCAGTTGCGGCGGTTGAACAGGGTGCAGACATAATCGCGGTGATACGTTCAACGGGTCAGAGTCTTCTTGACTACGTTCCGTTTGGACCTACAACGGAAGGCTTTGGGGGCACGTTTGCTACCCAGGAGAACTTCAGAATAATGAGAGAAGCACTGGACGAGGCAGGGGAAAAGGTTGGCCGGTATATTCGCCTGTGCAACTACTGCTCGGGCCTCTGCATGCCAGAAATCGCTGTTATGGGGGCTTTTGAACGACTAGACGTAATGCTCAACGATGCTCTCTATGGGATCCTTTTCAGAGATATCAATATGCAGCGGACTATCATAGATCAGCATTTCTCCAGGGTAGTAAACGGTTTTGCAGGAGTGATTATTAACACTGGTGAAGACAATTATCTGACAACTGCGGATGCTTATGAAGAAGCACACACCGTTCTTGCTTCACAATTCATAAACGAACAGCTGGCTCTTCTTGCAGGGATTCCTGAAGAGCAAATGGGTCTGGGACATGCTTTTGAAATGGACCCCAACCTGGAGAATGGATTCCTGTACGAGCTTGCCCAGGCACAGTTGAGCAGGGAGATATTCCCCAAAGCCACACTGAAATACATGCCTCCCACGAAATACATGACCGGGAACATCTTCAGGGGACATATTCAGAACGCGCTCTTCAATGTGGCGTCGATATGGACCAGTCAGGGGATACAGCTACTGGGGATGCTTACAGAGGCGCTACACACACCGTTCATGTCCGACAGGTATCTATCGATAGAGAATGCAAAGTACATATTCAACAACATGCGGAGCATTGGCGAAGAAACCTTCTTCAAGGAAGGTGGGATCATTCAGACAAGAGCAAAGCATGTTCTCACAGAGGCTACAGAGCTTCTTCAAGAAATCAGGAGAAGCGGACTCTTCGAGTCACTGCAAATGGGAGTATTCGCAGGCGTCAAACGACCCACAAACGGCGGGAAGGGCCTTGAAGGTGTGGTCAACAAGGGTAGGAACCACTTCAATCCCTTTGAAGAGGCAATGTGCGAAGGTGGTGAAGAAGATGAATA
>DLVL01000057.1:15908-24503 GCA_003444085.1 Kosmotogaceae bacterium
ATGAGCATGGATGAAATCGATGAATTCATCAAGAAAAACATTGGGAGGAAGATCAAGGTCGTTGGAGCCACAACGGGTACAGATGCGCATACAGTTGGTCTGGATGCGATTCTTAATATGAAAGGTTTCTCAGGGCACTACGGTCTTGAAAGATATGAGATGTTTGAAGTATATAATATGGGGAGTCAAGTACCGAATGAGGAGTTTGTCGCAAGAGGTGTGGAGGAAGACGCTGATGCATTGCTCGTTTCACAGACAGTCACGGCGAAGGATGTCCACATCAAGAACCTGACCGAATTGATTGAAATCGTCGAAGCGGAAGGCATCAGAGACCGGACAATAATGATCGTTGGTGGTCCGAGGATGACGGGAGAACTGGCAAAGGAACTGGGATTTGATGCCGGTTTTGGCCCTGGCACCTATGCAGAAGACGTTGCTGCATTCATTGCACACAGACTGGTTGATCAGCTGGACCGAGCTCAGTAACGTGCTTGTGGTCGAGACAGGCATTGGAGGACGGATATGAAGACCCTTGTAATAGTCAATCCTGTGGCATCAGGTGGTAAGGCAATTACGGACTACGAATCACAAATAGCGCCTATACTTAAAGAGTCTTTGGCCGGGTTTGATGAGACCTTTACTAAAGGGCCCGGAGATGCCTGGAAAATCGCATCAGAAGCCTCCGGCTATGAGCGGGTGATAAGTGTTGGTGGCGATGGCACGCTCAATGAAATCGTGAACGGTCTTAGCAAGAGTGGAAAGTCTGTTCCAGTAATAGGGATTATTGGTGTGGGAACGGGTAACGATCTGATGAAGACTCTCAGAACACCAACTAAGTATGAAGAGACAGTCCAGATTGCCGTTGGAGAGAACTACGTACTGTCAGATATTCTGGAAGTCGAGTATTCAGGTTTTGATGGTGTGCGCAAGACCCGATTTGCTGTGAACATCGTTGGGATGGGGCTTGACGCAGCGACAGCCAGGAGGCTTAACAGCTACAAGAGAAAGAGCAGGGGCAAAGCTGGTTATATACGTGCTTTCTTAGTTGAGTTCATCAAGTCGAGAAAGTTTCAGATGAGTATAGAAAACGACGGGATCATCCACAATGGCAAATACTTCATCATTGCTGCTGGAAATGGAGAATACTTTGGCGGCGGAATGCGCGTCTGTCCAGGTGCAGTTATCGATGACGGAGTGATGAAAGTCGTCGAAATAGGGTGCAGGGGGAAACTGCATCTGCTGATGAACTTCCCCAAGATCTTTTCCGGCACACACCTTGGCGTGTATGGAGTAAACGCATACGATAGCAAGAGCATCTATGTCGAGTCTCCATCACCTGTGCCAATAGAAATGGACGGGGAGGTCGTGGGAACACTGCCCATAAGGATTTCTGTAAGGGAAAAGCGATTGCGAATAGCTTCGTCAGTTCCCTCTAACTCGTAGTATACCGCCCTTGATAGTGATCTCTGAGGAGAAGAGTTCTTGCTCGCCCGTGACGACTGAATACCTTCTGCCGTCTCTTTCATGGTCACTGACGATAGAGACGCTCCTGATACCAGCCTCAGTGGTTAACGTAGCTCTGACGTTTTCGGGGAAGGAAAGACTGCCAGCGACAATGCCTGCTTCGATGCTTATCCTGGAGTTCACGCCCACAGGAATGCCTATGTTGAAGTTACATATACCTGACTTCGTAAAGAGCCTGGATATATCAAGTGTTCCTGGATCAACATCTACTTTGAGTATTGCACCATCGATCCAGATTTCGTAGTTGTAGGAGTCTTCCAGTTTCAAGTCTAACGAAGCACCTCTTATCCATGCGAAATCCGTATCTGGATAGATGGTGAAGATCACTCTTCCGTCTCTGACTTCTTCCCTGATCCTGATTCGTCCCGAAGAGGGTGAGTAATCCATCAGGCCAACCACACCGCTTTCAAGAGGAGACGTTGCAGCGCTTACAGAAACATCAGCAACGCTTATCTCGATGCGTAATTCGATTGTCTCTACTCTCGCAGCTTCCTCAGGAAGTAAGAGTGGGACGTCGCGGACTCTTGCCCCGGGAAACAGATCCGCTGGCCAGAACAGGAGGAACAGGATGAACGCGAAAACAAGAACTGCATTTATGTACCTGAGCCAACCAAGACCTTTGATTCCTGAAAGAATGGAGATTCCTACAAGGATGAGAACTACGGGCCAGAATCTGGCCAGATTGGTGAGAAAAACAAGAAACACATCCGCACTCAACACCCCCAGAAGGAGGAATACTCCCAGGAGCAGCACTATCAAACCAAAAACGAGTTTCACGTGTCATCAACTCTCTTTGCAGTCATCATTTTTTGTCATTTTCGTCCGAGCGAACGGAAAACGAGATATCCTCCACCGGCAATCAGGACAATTCCCACAAACACTTTCCAGAAGGCTCCACTGAAGATAAAAAACGTGGTGAAAGTGCTCAGCAAGAAGGCAATCCCAAAGAAGATGAGCGCAGCGGCTATAACAACACGACTTCTACTGTCAATACGTTCGTCAGATCCAGTTTCTTCTGAGATTGCAGAAGATCTCGTCTCTGACGATGCTTCTTCAACAGGTTCTCGAGGCATTATGATCATGGCAATTATATAGAGTATTATGCCGGTGCCTCCAAGAAAGATGAGTAAGACCCACAGGAGTCTCACCAGCACTGGATCGATTTCCAGGTACCTGGCCAGTCCTCCGCACACACCATCAATGATCTTGTCTTTTCTTGACTTATAGATTCTTTTCTGCATAGTTAATGCTCCTTCTCACATGGAATCAATTACGCTAACAAGGTGATTATACACAAAAATCAGGTTCGAGCAATGTTATGATTAGCGAAATACCTGTTTGGCGAAATACAGCTACCATATCTGCGTGATAGAATCAACGACGGCACGACCAGCGAAGGATCGCCTGGTCTGTAAGGGATTAAGGGGGAATGTGCTCGTGGAATGGTACATTGAACTAGTCGATAAGTATCCGATCTTATCTGCTGCAATACAATTCGCGGTGCTCGGAACAGCTGGTGAATACATTTCGAAAAAGCTTTCGCGTAGTTTGCCGAGATTTCAGCTGAAGATGCTCCTCGGCAAAGTGGCCATATGGGCTTTTCTGGGCATTGCGGTCAAATTCGCCTTTGTCGGATTCGAGGGATTTGTGGAGGCCCTCGTGTATCAAGGAATGCTACCCAGAATCGTGGTTCAGGACGAACTTGCAAACGCCTTTGCCCGATCTCTTTTCATGAACCTTCAGTTTGGCCCGTTTCTGATTCTGATCCACAGATTCCTTGATAATCTTGCTTCATGGAAATGGAGCTGGAAGAGAATCGGAAGTGCTCTGATGACACTTCTCTGGTTCTGGGTTCCTGCACATACGGTCACTTTTTTGCTTCCCCGCTCATACCAGATCGGGCTCGCTGCAGTCTGGTCGTTTGTGCTGGGAATAATTCTGGCCTATTTCGCATCAGGCAAGTCGAAGTCTTATGGTCAATAGTACGTACACAATCAGGATGGTGATCACATGAAATGGATCGATCTGAGGAGTGACACGGTAACCCAGCCGACCCCTGAAATGAGAAAAGCAATGAGTGAAGCAGTTGTAGGAGATGATGTCTATTCGGATGATCCTACTGTGAATGAACTGGAACGACTTGCGGCCGAAATGCTCGGCAAGGAAGCGGCCTTGTTCGTCCCTTCGGGGACTTTTGGAAATCAGCTTGCTCTACTAACGCACACCCTTCGCGGCGACGAAGTGATTGTGCCTTCTTCAAATCACATCTTCGTACATGAGGTGGGCGCGGCTTCGGTCATTTCAGGCGTTCAACTCAGAATAATCGAAAGTGATGACGGAATGCCAGCTCTTGAGAGGATCGAAAACGCTATCAGAGACGACGATCTGCACTCTCCAAGAACATCACTGATCTCTCTGGAGACAGCACACTCGTCCGGGAGGGTACTACCGGTCTCATATCTTGAGTCGGTAAGAGCACTTGCCGATAGTAATGGTCTTCTGATCCATCTCGATGGAGCAAGGATCTTCAATGCAGCGGTTGCCTTGGGGATTAGTGTGGCGGATATTGCCAGGTCTGCTGATAGTGTGATGTTTTGCCTTTCAAAAGGACTATCGGCTCCCGTCGGATCCATGCTGGTAGGGGACGAGGAATTTATCAAAAGAGCTCGGAAAGGAAGAAAACTTATGGGCGGGGCAATGCGACAGGCAGGAGTCATAGCTGCTGCAGGTATCGTTGCATTGAAAACAATGGTCGAAAGATTGGGAGAAGACCATGAGAATGCAAAGTACTTTGCCTCCGCACTGGATCAGATACCTGAGATCAGTGTGTTCAAGGAAAGACTCGACATTAACATGGTTTTCTTCAGGCTTGAGGAGATTCCTGGAGATTATGTTGTAGAGCATCTTGAGAGAAACAGAATCAAGATCAATCCACCTGATCGTGGATTATACCGCCTCGTAACCAACAAAGATGTAAGCAGAGAAGAACTTGAAGCAACCGCCAACATTGTTGAGAATGCTGTCAGATCCTGGAAATCATCTCATTGACCTCCGCCAGGCTCATGACCCGCGGTGAGTGCTCCGGGTGAGCGTCAACCCGATCTATGAGTATCGAGCGTATCCCAAGTTCTCTAGGTCCCAAAAAGTCACATTGGACGGAATCTCCAACAACAATGACCTGGTTCTTAGTCATACCTATAGAACTGATTGCCAGGGTGAATATTCCGGGAGATGGCTTGTATGAACGAGCATCTTCGGAGGTGATCAGTGCGTCATACGGAATCTGATTCTTTTCAACAACTGGATAAACAAAGGAATTGTCCGCATTAGTTACTATGCAGATCCTGTAGTCTCTGTGTAATCGGTGCAGCACGTCAATATCTTCATATGCCTGCATCGCTCTGAAAGACTCGTACATGACTTCCAGAAGTGTCTCCGGGTCTCCTTTCACCACACCCTGTTCAACCATGTCGACGAATATCCTGGAGTAGTAGTAGCTTTCCGGAGCAAATGACTTGTTGTGATAATCGTTGAAGTGTTTCTCTCTGAGCGTTAAGAATACTTCCTTGAGTTCGTCTGCTGTCATGCAGGAGTAATTGCTCATCCAGGTACATATCGGAGTGTACAGTTCTTCATTTCTCACAAGGGTACCGAACAGATCGAATATAATCCCATCAGGCACGTCAAAAACCTCTTCTCTTCTTGTAGTTATTGGTCTGTTAGGGTCATCTTACAATCTACATTAAATACTGTATGAAATCAAGATTTCAGATATCCTGAAATGTGAAGATTCCATAGTTTTGCTCTATAATCGATGTGGTTTGTGTTCTTCATTACTTCTTAGGGGGCTGAGGGTGATGTCCAGAGTCCTGGTAACCACTGCCAGAATGTGGTACTCGTTGAATACGATCAGAATTCTTGCAAAACATGGTCATCAGGTATATGCAGTTGATAGCACCAGGAACAGCGGTGGGCTGTACAGTAAGTATGTGAAAGAAAGGTTTCTCAGTCCACCTCTAACCAGCAAGCCACGTGAGTATATTGACTTCATCGTCGATCTGGTTGGGAGTCGCGGAATAGAGGTGATACTGCCGACATTTGAAGAAGTCTTTGTTCTTTCTTACTACAGGCATATGCTTCCTGAAAAGGTAAAAATCTTACTGGCGCCTTATCCTGTGCTTGCCATGCTTCATGATAAGTATCATATGGTCAGGTACGCGGAGAAAATCGGGATTCCTACACCAAAGACAGCCCTCCTGAAAGATTTCGATGCAAACGAGTGGGAGTTCCCACTTGTAATCAAACCTCGTAGATCAAGGGCAGCAGTAGGAGTAAAGTCCTTTACCAGCATCAGTGACCTTCAGCAAGTCTATCCAACAGTGAATGCCGAGGAATACCTCGTGCAGGAAAAACTGCCTGCTGTTCAATATTGCACTCTGGGATTGGCATTTGATGGAGAGTTGAGAGGCAATACAATCTATAAGAATATAAGGGAATTCCCTGAGGGTGGAGGAATTGGCACAAACAGACAGACTGTGGAAGTTGCAGAGATTAGCGATTACGTGAAGAAGATCGTTAAGAGTCTCGATTATACGGGATTCATTGGGGCTGATTTTCTGTTCGATCAGAAAACGGGGAAATACAACCTTGTTGATGTGAACCCTAGAATGAACCCGGGGCTCTTTCTGAGTCATACTTCGGGGGTAGACCTTCCCGGGATGTACATGCAGCTTCTGCATAATCCCGAAAAAGTGTTCCAGAGATTTGCAGCAGCCGGAAATGTTTCTTATACTATCTTCCTTGAAATAGGATGGTTCTTCTCCGCACTGTTCAAGAGGAGATTCAGAAAGCTACTGGAGGTACTCAGAAGAAGCTCCAAACAAAAGGAAGACGTTTGGGACTGGCACGACGTGAAACCGTTCTTTGTTGTCTTCTGGAAGATGCTCCTTTCAGCAATGGTAGGACCGTTCTTCGGTGGAGAACAGGAATTTCTTCTTTCCGGTTGCAGTTTTGACGACAGCCTCTTCGAAAAACCCAGGGAATTGATTGAACTGGAAAGGGAGAATATTGCTGTATAAGGTATTAACGATGTGCTGCGAAGCGGATTGAGCAAGGAACGCTCAAAAAGCGAAGCGTGAAAGAGCATCACGCGAAGCTTAATACCAGAACCAGGTCTGAAGCGGAACCACAAGAACAGTGGCGAAGCGAATCAGGCAAAAATCTGCCTGAGAAGCGGATCGTCGCTCAGCGGAACTTTCGCATCTTTCTCAATCAGTCTATTTCGTTGAACGTGGGTTCTTGATAGTCCGGTCTTTGGGGGTTGAGATCTTCGTCGGAGTCTTCGTAAATCGTCTCTTGATCTTTACGCTACCCTCTACCCTGATTCTGGAAACCTTCAACTGCACTTTAAACTTGTTCTCCCCATGAGTGTCACATCTATTCGGAGACACTGCGTTATTCACAGATGTGAAATGAATGTTTCATTTTACAAACATCATCTTGAAAACACAGTTGCTGGTAGGTATTATTCTATAATTAGTGTGTCTTTACTCTTGGGGGCTGAGGATGATGTCCAGGATCTTGGTAACCACTGCCAGAATGTGGTACTCGTTGAATACGATCAGAATTCTTGCAAAACATGGTCATCAGGTATATGCCGTTGATAGCACCAGGAACAGCGGAGGTCTGTACAGTAAGTATGTGAAAGAAAGGTTTCTCAGTCCGCCTCTAACCAGCGAGCCACGTGAGTATATTGACTTCATCGTTGATATTGTCACAAGCAAGAATATCGATGCCATACTACCCTCATATGAAGAAGTTTTCGTGCTCTCCTACTATAAAGACTTACTTCCAAAGCAATTGAAGATTCTGATTTCGCCTTATCCAGTACTGGCAATGCTTCACGACAAGTATCACATGACCAGATATGCAGAACGTCTTGGTATTCCTGTTCCGAAAACCCTTCTTCTGAAGGATTTCAGGCCAGAAGAATGGCAGTTCCCTGTTATTCTGAAACCAAGACGCGGAAGAGGAGCCGCAGGTGTCAAGAGGATCAAGAATCTCTCCCAGATGAAAGCCATCATGGGTACACTGAACAGCGAAGAATACCTTGTTCAACAGGAACTTCCCAGGGTTCAGTATTGCACAATAGGTGTCGCTTATGAGGGAGAGTTGAAAGGAAATACCATATATAAGAATCTTCGTGAGTTCCCGGAAAGCGGGGGTACAGGCACCAGCAGGCTGTCAGTGGAAGATGAGAAGATAACCGATTACATAAAACGCATTGTGAAAGATCTGAACTACACGGGCTTTTTCGCTGCAGATTTTCTCTACGACAAGAATACTGACACCTATAACATCGTTGACGTAAACCCGAGGTTGAATCCGGGCATTTATGCCGGTTATGTGTCGGGGGTCGATCTTCCTTCCATGTATATAGACCTTCTGTTGAATCCAGAATCTGTTAGAACAGCCTTTTCCAGAAATGGAACGGGTTCTTACACACTTTTTCTTGAGATAGGCTGGTTTTTCTCAACACTCTTCAAAGGCAAATTCAGAAGACTCTTCAGTATCTTCAAGAAAGGACCGAAGCTGAAAGAAGATGTCTGGGACTGGCGCGACATAAAGCCATTCTTCGTTGTCTTCTGGATAATGCTTCTTTCAGTTTTTGCAGGGCCCTTCTACGGAGGCGATCAGGAATTCGTAGTAGAAGGCGCGAAATTCGACGACAAACTCATTGAAAAGCCTGAAGAACTCATCGAGCTGGAAAAAGAGAATATCGCTGTATAAGGCAGCAGGAGATGCTGCGAAGCGGATTGAGCAAGGAACGCTCAAGAAGCGAAGCGTGAAGAGCATCAAGCGAAGCTTAAGACCAAAACCAGGTCTGAAGCAGAACCACAAGAACAGTGGCGAAGCGAATCAGGAGAAAATCGACATGAGAAGCGGATCGTCGCTCAGCGGAACTTTCGTATCTTTCTCAATCAGTTTATTTCGTTGAACGTGGGTTCTTGATAGTCCGGTCTTTGGGGGTTGAGATCTTCGTCGAAGTCTTCGTAAATCGTCTCTTGATCT
>DLVL01000101.1 GCA_003444085.1 Kosmotogaceae bacterium
TCTACATACGGATCAAACCACTGTCATACGGTATACGGTGACTATGTGAAGGAACTGGTTGACTTCTGCAGAATATCGGAGATCGACTATCACGTCTACGCTTGAGAGTGTGGGAGTAGTACTTTCTCGGTTCGGAGTGAGTATTCGGACCTTCCCTTACGTTTCCCAGAAAGAGCTGCGTCTGCCATCCTCATCGTTAGAACAAAGAGACCTTTGAAGCTTTGCAGTCTCTTGGTCTTTGATATTCACAAGGTTGTTTGGCGTTTTCACCAGAACACCCATATTGCAGAATACAGTTTGATCGCTCTCCTGCTGCCGGCTAATGAGTCTTCAGAAACTCACTGATCCCTGTAACTGTCCTCAATAAGCTCTCTTCACTGCATTGTGTGGTGCTCATGTGGCCAATTCTGAATACTCTTTTTGAGAGCTCTCCCAGTGTGCCGGCAATGCGAATACGATGTTCCAGAAGCATGTATTTTATTAGCTCTGCAGGATCAAATCTCCCCTCGGTATCTATCGCAGTCAGACCATGGCACTGATAATCATAGCTGCCAAGCGGTTCTAGTCCAATCGTAGATAAAGCGTCACGAATCATCTGAGAAGCAGAATGAAACGTCATAATCCTTGTTGAAACTCCTCCGGTATCCAATATACTCTCAAGGCTCTTCTTAAGTGCCATAACCACATTTGTTGGGAGAGTCATCGGAAAGGGATGCCAATCTGTCCATCTTTCCTCATAATCAAGCCAGACCCCGAGATTGACAAACCATGATTTCTGCTGTTTGCGGGCTTTTTCAGTAAGACTTGAGCTAATGCCGACTATTCCTAGACCGGGTGGACACTCAAGTCCCTTTTGAGATGCAGTTGCCACCGCGTCTATACCCCACTTGTCGATATCTATTCTTTCAATACCAGCGCTGGAAACGCCATCGACAAAGAAATTTACTCCTTCTTCCCTGGCAACGCAAGCAATCTCCTCAAGAGGATTGAGTGTTGCAGTACTTGTTTCAACATGAACAAGAAAGATCGCATCGTATTTCGCGCTTCTCAGTTTTTTCCTGACAGCCTCTGCGTCAACTGGAATCGTTGTAGGCGAATTCATTCTTACAGCTAGATCTGTATAGGAGCTACATATGCTATACAATCTCTCGCCAAACCATCCGTTGCTCACCACAAGGACTCTGCGGTCTCTGCAGAAAGTTGCACAGATTGATTCTATTGCCAGTGATCCGGAACCAGGCATTATGAAAAACGGGCCTGTGCCATTCAGAACGCTTCTGAGGAGCCTCTGAACCTTCTTATAAATCTGTGCCCAGCCGGAACCATAGTGCACCGGGGGTTGTCCACAGAACTCCTCCATAACACACTCTGATACCTCGACTGGACCAGGTATCATCAGTAATTCTCTCATGATATCACCTCTGGGAATTTACTTTGTACTCACAACAATAACACTGGCTTCCTGGATTCAATAAGAGTTAACGACCAAATAACTGCACTAGGCTATCATTGAGACACAGTGCTTTGGTCATTTATCGGCATATTTATCTCCCTCAGGGGGTGCACACTATGGGCAGATTCTCAGAAAAGGTTGCATTAATCACTGGAGCGGGATCCGGAATAGGAAAAGCAACGGCCCTGGCTCTGGCCAGAGAAGGAGCACAACTGGCTATCGTTGACATTGATCGTGATAGCTGTGATGAAACACTGAAGCTTGTCAAAGACCATTCCCCATATTCGGTTTCGTTTGTCTGTGATGTTTCAAAGGAAGATGAGCAGAACACACTCTATCTCGAAACACTCAAGCACTTCGAGGGTAGACTCGATATTGCTGTAAATAACGCAGGCATTGAGGGCGCCGTATCAAAAACCGCCGACTATCCCCTGGCCGAATGGAACAGGGTACTTGATGTAAATCTGACAGGCATATTCATTGGTATGAAGCACCAGATAAAAGCAATGCTCATTAACGGCGGTGGTTCTATAGTGAATATGTCTTCGGTCCTTGGCATGGTAGCAGTAGAAAACTTCCCCGCTTATGTCGCCACAAAGCATGCGATAATAGGCCTCACAAAGGCAGCTGCTGTAGAATACGCTGCCAACAACATAAGAATCAACGCGGTTTGCCCGGCAACAATCGAAACTCCATTAGTCATGGATAGGGGGTTCCGTGCCGGCCAGGATAAGGCCGTCTATGACAAACTGGTTTCTCTGCATCCGGTAGGTCGCCTTGGGAAACCAGAAGAGATTGCCTCCATGATTACGTGGCTTTGCTCTGACGACTCATCCTTTGTGACTGGAGCAGCGATGATTGTAGATGGTGGATACACTGCAATCTAAGCTCAGAGTCTCACCACTCTTGTAAGATTAACGGGGCTGTCCGGATTTATGCCATGCACCTCAGCACGTTTAACACCTATTAGTTGCATCGGTATGGCTCTTAAGAACCAGTCCCCATAATCTTCCATCTTGTAATCCGTGACAATTGAACAATTATGATCAATGGGGTTTCCGGATATGCAGATTGTCTTGCCCCCCTTGTCAGCCACATCGCGTAAGAGCGCATGTTCTTCTTTGCTTGATCTGACGCCAGGAAGCACACAGACAAGCGTTGAAGGATTCACTGTTGATATTGGACCATGTCGATATTCCAGAGTTTGAAACGCATTGGAGTTAGCCAAAGAGGTCTCTATGACTTTTATGGTTCCTTCGAAAGCGGCTGCCAGATATTCATTGTATCCCAGAAAAACAAATGAACTGAGCGCATTCAGATCAAGCTTTTCGATGATCTTTCCTGACTGTTCAACGGTCTTCTCAGTGCTTAGAGGAATCACCTCGAGATACTCTTTAACCAGGCCAGGGGCAAGAATCTGTCTGATCATTGCTGAAGCAACAAATGACATTGTAGTAAAGGAATTGGTCATGACCACAGAATCTTCTTCAATGAAATCCAATACTATATGTGCATCAGAGTGTGAGATAATTTTGCTCCCCGAGCCACAGGTTAGAGAAATGCACTCGACATTCTTTATACCTCTGCATTTCTCCAGTGCTGCTACAGTCTCGGAAGACTCTCCAGAACGCGAGATGCCGACTACCAGAGAATCGCTTTCAACGCTGCTTAGGCCAAGCATAATCTCTGAACCACTGAGGCAAGTTGAGCTGACCACACCTTTTGAGATTCTCTTCACCTGTTCGCTTAACCCCATCGCGATATAGTACGAAGACCCGCATCCAACGAAGTACATTCTCCGTCTGTTCTTCTTTGAGATCAACCTCACTGCGTCGGCTGTAATATCAAAAAAGACTTCTGCCGCTAACTTGTGGGATTCTGGTTGACTGACAATCTCCTTCATTGTCTTCATAGACTTTTCCTCCAGCCATGCGTAGGAACTACATCGGTCATATCCAGACGGATATCACGACTCTTTTGGACTCTCAGAGATACCTTATCCTGCTTTTGTAGGCTTCCATTATCTTGTCATTAAAAGCCTTACCCTGATCCAGGTTAGCACTCATGTATATTGGCAGAGGATCGATGCCTTTCTCTATGAGTATCTCTACAACCTCAACTATCACGCTGTTGAGTATGATGTGCCCACAGATCGTTGAAACTGGTCCAATCTTCTGCTCAAATCCTTCAAGCTTGATGGTTGCGTCTCCGGGAGGACAGCAATAATCCAGTATGACATCAGGTTCAAGCTCAAATAACCTCTTGCCTGAAGAATGCCTGCTCGTGACACTATTCGAATATTCAAGAGACGTCAACACTATCAGCTTTGCTCCTTGTTCCTTACCGACCATTGCAACTTCTATGGGAGCGGCATTCCTGCCTGAAACTGACGCAACCAGGAGTGTATCCTTCGGGGTGAGTTGGATTCCTTCCATGATTATCTTGCCTATACCTTCCGTTCTCTCGGCAAGAGTCGTCTTTGTAACTGGCTTCACATTGAGCATGAGCCCTTCGTAGTAGATTGGATTAGCCAGAGCAAATCCACCTGCACGGTAAGTAATCTCTGAAGCCATCATATCTGAATGTCCTGCACCGAAAGCGTAGAGAGCTCCTCCTTCAAGAGTAGAGTCTGCAATGATCTGTGCAGCCTTCTTTATGCTCTCCTTCTGTGTGTCTCTGATGGTAGAAATCAGAGAACTTATATTGCTAAGATACCTCTCAAACATGCTGATTCCTCCTGTTCTCGTCTTTGTAGTTTTCTTTATTGCCAAATAGACTCTTGATGATGCATTACCTGGAACAGCGCTCACGAATGAATTCTACGTAATGTTGAGTGATTCTCTTCACATTCACAATCATAGTTCCCACAACAACTGCATGAGCGCCTCTTTCCAGAGCTTCTCTGGCCTGCTCAGGTGAAGAGATTCCGCCCTCACATATTACAGGGACGGAAAGCCTCTTGACCAGGGCAGTTACGAGCTCGAAATCAGGTTTATGAATGCTCTTGGTGTATTCTGTGTATCCTGCCAGAGTAGTAGCAACAATATCAGCTCCCGCCCCTGCTGCAGCTATCCCTTCTTCTTCATTGCTCACATCAGCCATAATAATCACATCAGTTTCACTCTTGATCTGCTTGATGAGATCAGGGCCCTTGAGTTTTCCCGGATGCTCTCGATCAGTAGCGTCAACAGCCACTATTTCAGCGCCTGCTTTGACAATCTCTTTGACTGAATCAACTGTTGGAGTTATTCTCACCTCATAACCGGGAATATCCATTTTGTATATACCGATAATCGGCAAAGATGACATCCTCTTGACCGCAGATATATCTTTGACTCCATCTACCCTTAGACCACAGGCTCCGCCAACCTCTGCGCTCCTGGCAGTTAATGCCATCATTGTGGGTCCATTTATCGGGTTGTCGGGGTCAAAATGACCTTCCGGGTCCGTAATCTGACACGACACTATTAGTCCGCCTTTCAGAAGTTGGATTACTTCGCGCATCTGGCTACCTCCTGTTATCAATGCCCGTTATGCTGCTATAGTCACTCATTACCAAAGTTGCCGCTCCGAAAACTCCTGCATATGTTCCCAGTCTTGCGGCCTCTATCTTGAGATTGTTTCTGCTCAAGCCAAATGAGATCGCTCCGATTCGCTCCGAAATGTAACTGATCAGAGGTTCACCGATCCCGGAAATTCCGCCCCCAATTACAACCATTTCAGGACCAAGCAAATTGCACGCGTTCCCGAGTGCTGTACCTATGTATTCCGCTACCTCCCTCACTACGACTGCTGCATTCTTATCGCCATTCGCATAAGCTTTGCCGATCGCATCGGGATCAGTTCGGGTGGGAACTTTTTGGCTTCGACAAACAAGTCCAGAGTATCTCTCGGAGATAGCTCCCCCGGAAACAAATGCCTCAAGACATCCCCTATTACCACATTGACAGATTGGTCCGTTTGGATCTATTACCATGTGCCCCAACTCACTTCCGATGTTGCCATTTCCCCCTCTGAAAAGCCTTCCGTCAAGGATAATGCCGGTTCCTACACCAGTACCTATCGTCAACATGATCATGTTCTTACATTCATCTCTCCTGTGAAAGACATACTCCCCAAGAATGGCTGTGTTCCCGTCATTATCAACTTCGACAGGAAGACCGAACTTCTCTGAAAAGAACTCTTTCACTGGCGTTCCAATCCATCCTCTGATCTTGCCATATATCCCTCCAGCAACAACGCCTCTGGAAACGTCTACCTGGCCAGTGACTGCAACTCCTATTCCTTCTACCGTAGTATCGTTTTTCTCCGCGATGTCAAGAAGACGCTGTATACACTCTGTGGCTCTTTTCAAAACGGCATTTGAGCTGATCCTTGATGTTGGTTCCTGTCCCTGATGGACGATATCGCCAGAAGCGTCAACGATGCCGAATTTCGTGTTTGTTCCTCCGATATCTATGCCAATTACACTTGATATGCTCATCCCTTCAGTGCACCTCCGGTAAACGCCCTTACAAGATAATTCTGCAGGAAATAGACGAACATGAATACCGGAACCACGGAAAGTGTAATCGCAGCTGAGATCTCTCCCCACCTTACCTCCCATGCAGTGATGAAAAACGATGCTCCGACAGTAATCGGAACGGCCTTTGTAAACGACAGAATGAGTGATATGAGGTATTCGCTCCAGGTGAAAACAAAAGTCAGGCAAACTACCGCTGCTACCCCAGGAAGAGAGAGAGGAAAGATAATTCTTGTAAGTATCTTGAATATTGAAGCACCATCAATTCTTGCTGCCTCGTCAATCGAACTGGGAATCTCCTGAATGAATCCAACCAGAAGAAACACTCCTAGTGGTGCGCTGATAACTGAATTCATAAGTATAAGAGATAGACGGGTATCCGTTTGTCCGATTCTGGTAAAGAGGATGAATATCGGGATTATGAACACGAATATTGGAACAAGCCTCAGTCCCAAAAGTAACCCTAGAGGATTTATCCTGGATCTGTATCTGGCAATTGCGTAAGCGGCAGGGATCCCGAGAACAAGTACGACAAGACTGGTTAACGAAGAGATTATGAGACTATTCATGAAGTAGAGCCTGAAATTATACCCATAAGCAAATAAGACCCTATTGTATTGAACAAGAGTAGGTCTGAAAACCCATTTTGGAGGAGAGCTGGAGATATCGGCATTGCTCTTGAACGATGTCATTACGGCGTTTATTATTGGAAGGTTGAAGGCCACTACAATAGCGATTATTACCACATACAGAATAACCCATCTGGTTACAGATCTCTTTTTCACGTTATTCAGCCCCTTCTTTTCTGATCCTCTTCAAGACAAACGCAAGCGGAACTGAGAATATGACTAGCATTAGCAGTGAGGCAGCAGTAGCTCTTCCGATATTTCCGGTTTGGAATGCCATTTTGTAAATGTATATACTTACTGTGGTTGTTGCCGTTCCAGGTCCTCCTGCTGTTAGCACATTGATCATGTCAAATGTCTTGAAAGCGTCTATGCCTCTCAACACAAGAACCATTATGATAAATACCCTGATACTTGGCAGTGTAACGTACACAAAGCTCTGCAGCTTGTTGGCACCTTCGATAGAAGCCGCTTCGTAGTAAGATTTCGGTATCGTCTGAAGAGCTGCGTATAGTATGAGAAAGGCAAATGGACTCCACTGCAAGATATCTATGACGACGACAGTTCCAACAACATAGTTCATGCTTAGAAGGTTCAACCCCGTATAATAGCTCAAAGGACCTATGAATTCGTTGAGTAGAAGCCTATACATAACACCTATGAGAGCAGGCGATACCATCATAGGCAACAGGAGAAGACTCGTAAACACTTTCTTACCAGGGATATCCCTATTGAACAATATTGCAAGCCCCATTCCTATCGAAAGCTGTGCCAAAGTAGTCACAAACGCAAA
>DLVL01000099.1 GCA_003444085.1 Kosmotogaceae bacterium
GGTGCAGCGGCAGCGTTACCATGCTCGACAAACTGCTCATCAATAATCACCTTGTTCCAGTCAGTGAAGACAACCCGGTGAGTCCTGGTCTCATACTGGGCTTTAACAACGATGGGAGACGTTACATTTGAGAAGTCTCTATCCCATTCTGCAAAGTCATGATTTTCTCTTTGTGGTACTTCAGGAGCAGTTGCAGCTGACCCGTGTGCAACGATCTCTACCTTCAGCTCGGAACCATCGTAATCTTCAAAGATGACAGTGTAATTCTTGATCGTATACTGAGCAGTGACTACGAGATCTGAAGTGACATTTGTGAGGTTCTTGTCCCAGCCAAGGAATCTATGACCTTCTCTTTCAGGGGTTTCTGGAGCGATAACGTCTTCTCCATGTGTAATTGTCTGGACTTCAAGCCTTGTTCCATCATGATCTTCGAATTGAATTGAGTAAGAGCTCGGCCTGTATTGCGCTGTAACAATCAGATCGGAGGTAACACTTGAGAAGTCAGTGTCCCATCCGACAAAGTCAATACCTTCTCTTGTGGGAACACGTGGAGCAGTAGCGGCGTTTCCATGACCTACTGACTCCGTCTTCAATTCAACTCCATCATGGTCCACGAAAGCCACGGAGTATCTTTTGATTTCATACTGAGCTCTTATTTCCATATCCATTGTCACATCAGAGAAATCCAAACTCCAACCAGCGAATTCATGACCGGGTATCTCCGGATTTTCTGGGGCAGTAGCAGCTCTTCCATGTTCAACGGTTTCCCGTTTCAATTCGGTGCCGTCGTAGTCAGCGAATATCACAGTGTGAGTCTTGACATCATATAGTGCGCGAACAGTCATACTTGATGTGATGTTCGACAGGTCAGCATCCCAACCAATGAAGTCGTATCCCTCTCGAGAAGGCGCAGTCGGGGAAGCGGCAGCGGCCCCATGTGCAACTGTTTCCACCTTCAGCTGGGTACCGTCGTAATCCTCAAAGACGACAGTGTAGTTTCTGATCTTGTACTGCGCAGTGATTACAAGATCTGTAGTGATGTTTGTAAGGTCTTTATCCCAACCCACAAAATTATAGCCTTCCCGGATCGGATCGCGCGGGCTCGTAGCTGTCTCACCGTGTCCAACAGACTCCTCTGCAATCACCCTGCCATCGTAGTCCTGGAAAGTTACCGTGTATTGCCTGGTATTCAAGACAACGACCAGAACCACAACGAATGTGACTGCAATAACAGCCAGAACAAGAAGAAGTCGAGTATTCTTTTTCATTGTTACACCCCCATCCGTATACTGTTAATAAATTGATTCATGTCACAAGACAATATATTTGTCACAAAACCCGTCAGCCAAAAGTCTTAGTTGAAGCTGTTTACATTGATATTACCACATTAGTATATCCATGGCGAGCCATTTTTGGAGTGTCTACTGCGGAACCAGTAAAGAATCAGAAAGAATTCTTGCTTTGAACTACAGGGAGAAATCCGTCAGATACGAGAACCACCAATCTACCAAAGCAAAAGGCAGATTCGAAGTGGGTCCGAATCTGCCCTATGTTACTCTTCAGATCATGAGAACACAGGAGTTAGAGGATAATCTCGATTACCTGATCACAAACCTGAACGAATATAAGTCAGCGTCCTTCAGAACAAATCGCAGGCGGATTGGTTTGCCAGCAAGGTGACTGAGATCACTGGTGCGTTCTTTGCCACCTTCAGGATCTCTCCAGGTGACTATACGCTCGAGATTATCACCCCTGATTAGCGGAGAGTACACCAATTCAAGGCCGGGAATCGGCTGACCTCTTTCGTCAAGTATCTCAACCTGAATGCTTCCCTGTGCTGAAGTAGCGAAATTGATAACCATGTAGTTGCCCTCGAATATAAGAGGTTTGGTTATGATCTCACCACCACGATAAGGAGCGTATGCAGAGACGAATCCATCTATTCTTATTGTGTGACGTCTAATGTTTGCAAGGCTTCCAAATCCATAGCTCTCAACGGTGTAGATGGAAAGCTCCCGGTAGTCTGGAACAGATTGAGACTGGGTTTCCACAACCCCCCAGAAAGCGCCTGAACCGTAATATCCCCATCCTGCCCTCTGTTCAGGACCTGGTCTCAAGAATGCCTCGTTCCATCGGTAGAAGTTTACACCGTCTCTGCTGCTCATGAAGAGTGGATTGCGGATCGCCGCAGCATTTCTGTGCATCCTCATCTTAAGCCATTCTCTGTGTTCGGGGTTGTATGCGGGATCATTCATGGCATATCCCGGATTGACATCAAGAGCCATCGCTTCTGGCCATTCCTGATCTATATACACATCGGGAAAACCTATCAAGATTTGGAAGTTCCTGTAGTATGGCAGAATGCCCTGTTTGTAGAGATGGAAATTTGGGGCTGGTTCGCCATCTGGGGAATGGAAAACGACCCTCTGCGGCTCGGTCCAGTTTATGAAGTCCTTGGAAGTTGCCGTAGAAATCGTTCGAATCATCAAATGACGGTCTCGCCAGTATGCTCGGTATACACCATTAACAGAATCCCAAAAGGCAATGTTCAAAGAACCAAATTCACCTTCTGTGATTACCGGTCCTTCCTGCATCTTCTCCCACGTCACTCCGTCTGGAGACTTGTAGGCAAACATTGGGGAATCCGCCATCGCTTTGTATTGTGCTTCAGGCGGAGCATCGGGGTTAGTGTCTTTGAAGGGAGCGAATTGCGGACCCCTCCAGAAGATGTTTGTTTCCTTTATGCCATCAAATTCGATCAGGCCCAGGTTCGGTTTAGTCCAGTTTATGCCATCTGTGCTTTCCGCGTAGGCATAAACAGATGGACCGCTGAGTATTCGTGGATAGAGATTGAAGCTCATATCAAAGGTGCTGGTGCGGTAGTACATCCTGTAGATATCTCCGTCCTGGAAGACAGTACCGTACGCAGTAGAACTACCTTCCCAGGGAAAATCTGAAGTTGTGAAAACGATCTCCTGAGCCACAGGATGGTGCAGTCTGAGATGTGCTCCTCCTCTGAATTCCTCGATTATGTACTCGTCAACAAACAGTTGAAGACTGGAGCCTATACGGATCGGAGCATCAGAAGCACTTCCAATAACGGGGAGCAACAGAATTGCAAAGAGTACCACGACACTAAGAAGCCTGGATGCTTCCTTTCTGATAAGCATAGCAAGAACCTCCTTCATACTCACTTCGATTCTAATGGTCTGGACAACCTTTTACCTGCAAAGTACGAAAAGCCCGCTCCTGAGCAAAACTCGCAGCGGGCTTTTTTGGTCCTTTTTCTATTTCTTCCTATTAGCTGTCGTCCCCAAAGGTTTCGATTCTGAAGATAGTGATACGCCCTTCCACTTCAGGTGCCACAACTTCTTTCTCTCTTATGAAGTTAATCAGGACTTCTTCCATGGGACCGAAGCTATCGACTATGTCTTTATTCAACATCTCAAAGGCGTCTCCACCTGCCGCCAGGAAGCCGTTCGTGACTACAACGAATGTGGCTTCAAGGTCTATGGGCTTATCCTCATAAAGAACTTCGAGGATCCTCTGACCGGCGGGTCTATCAGGAGTGAATGAATACTTGATCCCGCTGACATGTGGGAAGCCGCCCCATCCAGGGTATGTTGA
>DLVL01000038.1 GCA_003444085.1 Kosmotogaceae bacterium
AACTGTTCAATAGACATCTGACAGTCCAATAAACAAACACATACCAGAACCTTCTTCTGGTCAGAACGCTTCTTGTTTTACGAAACGCCCTGTCTCAGGAGTTTTATTGCCTGGTTCAGTACCGTGTCTTTGCCTTCGGCATAGTCTTCAATTGTCTGAGCAAAGAAAAAATCTGGGACTACTGCTCCATACTTGTGAACATCACAGTCTGGCGCTTCAAAGAACTTGCAAGAGATCGCCAGAACCAGTTCTGACCTTGGAAGTTTGATGTAAAGCTGATCGCCGGGAACAGACCCGCCTCCTCCGGTAGGCTCTCCAACGAATATCGCAAGTTCATTAGCACTCAGTTCTGCTGCAATCCACTCTGCAGAACTGTACGTGTCTGAGTCAACAAGAACGACAGTAGTCCCTTCGAAAGAAGGCAATTGTTTGAGCTGTGCTTCTTCCAACCGGGTCTCGTAAGGAAACATGAGTCGAATTTCTCCATAATCAAGAATCTCGCCATTAATATGATCTCTGAATGAATCGTTCATGCCTTTCAGTTCTTCGGATATCTTAACATTCGTTCGATAACTCAACAGATCCTTCTTCGTAAGATACTTATAGATGAAATGCCCCAAACGAGAGTTCCCGCCCTGGTTCCCCCTGAGGTCGATGATCAATTCACCGATGTCTTCCTCAACCATTGCTGAGAAGAGAGCCCAGCACTCTCTATCTATGTCAGGAAGACTACCCGGATCAATCCCGAAAACGCTAAGAATTACGTTATTAAAGATCATTCTGTCCCAGCATGATCTGATCTTCAAATAACCCACTCTGTGTTCATCGAGAATCCTGGCCTCGACAGGTGCAGCGAACGTGTGTCGTTGTTCGTTCATCAGGCAATCTCTTACAGATGCGTCACTCGCAGAGAACAGCGGAAAATCGTGCGTCCTGACTCTTCCAAGACTGTCTGAATAAGTTACTTCGACACCCTGCACCCCAAGTGAAAGATGGCTTGCCAATTCTCTAGAGGCCTTCTTTCTCCCCCAGGCCACATTGTTGAATGGTATTCTCTGGAGGTTTTCTTCGAGGATTTCTTCTATACTTCTTCCACTCAGATAGTGAATCATACTCCCTCGTCGAAATCCAGAAAACTCTTCATCGAATATCTCCTTTCTGAGCGAGTTCACAATCACTTGACCCTGAACAAGCTCTGTGGAAAAAGGAAGAACGACCTGGGGATCTTCCTGAAATACCGGAATCGCCGTATGGGCATCACCTATCGTTCTCAGAAAACTCCCGACTATCTGCTTGAACGATTGTCTGTCCACACAATTCTTTGCTCGCTTCTTGCACAGCTCCATCTCTTCTTCGATCACACCGAGCGGAGTTTTGAAGTCGATGCAGGGGTGAATAGATTTGACCCTGTCGAAAAGGTAGTCAAGATCATCCAGATAGTCTTGAGTTCTCATATCAAAACCTCTCCTCCTGGCTATCAACAAGACTAGAAGACAAACAATTCACCATTGTCAAGACGCCTTGATTTTTCTTTGATAGACATGTATTTCTTCGGTTCTTCTGAGCTGACCATAAGGATACCGTCATGTTCCGTATACCAGAAGTCGTGATAAGTGTCTGCATTATCTGAGTTCAGTTTCAAGACCCAGAAACGATTCAGATCAGTGAATATCGCATTAAGTGAAGTGTACTCGTGCTTCAACGCAAGATCGTTTGCCACAGACTGAAGGGCGAAAGCCTCATTTTTTCCGCCAACCATCATACTCACGATACGCTCAAAGTAGACCTGGCTGTCTGTAACGCCTTCTCTTGCTTCAAGTCGACTTATCACACCATTGTGAACGAAATAATATGTCTTGCCATGCATAGAAACTGCGAAAGGATGAACTTGCATGAGGTTTCTTCGATAATCACCCGTTGCTTTTCTGGAATGGAGCAGCACACTTCTGACAGTGCAGTCATTATTTGGAGCATCCACGACGCTCTGTTCACTTCTGTAGAGAGTCTCCTCAAACAGATTTCTTAAAACATAACCATAACCGTCACCATGTGGGCTATTGATACCTCTTTCCGACATTGTTCTGAAAAAGTCAAAGTACGGCTCCATACAGAAATCTCTATCTGCCTTGAGAGCCACGATCCTGCACAACTGTTTCATCCCCTTTTGCATAGACCTGTAGTATTCGAAGGGTATTCTTTGTATGATTCTTGCTAAACTTGACTTTCAGCAGTTCGTCAGATACTGATTTGATTATAATCCTCTTTGAACCGATGATTGCCAGAAATGTTACAAGCAAAGCGCTAGAAAGGCGGAAAGAACTTTGCTACATTACTTCTGACGACTGCTTTCGGCAATACTCTTTTTGTTTTCACGATCACAACCGTTGCGATTCTTGTTCGGTTTTCATTTCTGGCAGTTGAAAGAGAGGGATTTTAGCAACCGCTTCAGGGGATTAGCGCACTGCCTTCTTGACAAATAGTTAGGGACTTTGTCTTTGATCAAATACTGGTGTTTTGTGATATGCTTGCGCTACAGAAACCTGCTCAGTGGTAGCTAAGGCAGTCA
>DLVL01000084.1:0-6085 GCA_003444085.1 Kosmotogaceae bacterium
CATAAACACACTTCTTGAGAACTTCCCTGTATCCATTTCTCGTATTCACAGGGGCTCCGTTTATGACGGTGATCTTCATACAATCCCTCCCTGTTTACAACAACTTACACTAGATTAACCCCATGTGTCCTTCAATCACTGTTAGACTACCGACCTTATAGGTGTCTGTACAGTAATGTTTAGTACTTTTGAAGAGATCTGATTCGTGCATAAGTCAGAATGATCATTGAAGGAGGTTGTCAAAATGGAATATGTTTCGCTTGGCCATTCTGGTTTGAATGTCAGTTCTTTGTGTCTGGGCGCGATGACTTTTGGAAGAGAGACGAACGAAAGTGACAGCTATCGTATGCTAGATATGTTCAGCGCTGCGGGTGGAAACTTCATTGATACTGCGAATGTTTACTCCCGGGGGCTATCTGAAGAAATCGTAGGTTCCTGGCTTTCCAGACAGAACAGAGACGACTTTGTGATAGCCACCAAGGTGCCTTTCCCGATGGGAAATGGACCAAACGATCGGGGTCTTGGTCGAAAACATATCCTGCAACAGGTTGAGGCCAGTTTGCGAAGATTGAAGACCAATTACATCGATCTTTATCAGCTTCACTGCCAGGATCCACACACACCTCTGGATGAAACTCTCTACACTCTCAATGAACTCGTTAGGCAGGGTAAGATCAGGTACATTGGAGCAAGCAATTTCACCCCTTCAATGCTTCAAAAAGCAGTCGACATAAGCCGTTCCAAAGGCTGGGAAGCTTTCATATCTCTTCAGGCGAAGTACAATCTTCTGGTTCGATCCTCAGAATGGGAATTACTGCCTTTGTGTGAGAGAGAAGGCCTTAGCTTCATGGTATGGGGGCCGTTGCTTGGAGGATGGCTTTCTGGTCGCTACAAAAGGGGTATGGAAGGCCCTCCACCAAACAGCAGGGTTGAAGACGCAGAAAAAGAAGGCTGGTTTGAGTCCTGGACCAACTACAACAATGAGCATACATGGAAGGTCATCGACGCTCTTCTTGAGATCTCCAGAGAAGTCAGCCGATCACCTGCACAGGTTGCTTTGAACTGGCTCCGCGGAAACTACTCCGTTACCCTGCCGATAATTGGCGCAAGAAAGCTTGAACACCTCAAAGATAACCTCGATTCGGTAACCTGGAGCCTGTCGCGTGAACATGTAGAATACCTCAACAAGATGAGTGACGTACCCAGACCCTATCCTTACGATACAATCGAACAGAACTGTTGTTAGGCTCTCTTGTTGATCATGGGGGTGCTCTTTTGAAATTCGTGTTCTTGAATTCGATTGATGATTACTGGCTGGAAAAGCTCGCGTATCTTAAACAACGTTTCTCCGAGGACTCTTTCATAACTGGTCGTGATCATCCTGATTCCTGTAAACTGATTGAGGAAGCAGATGCGCTCATAACCGGACGCCTTTCTGTGGAAGACCTGAAAAGAGCAAAGAGACTTAAAGTCATATTCGTTCCCTGGACCGGGGTCAACAATCTACCTCTTCACAGTCTCAGAGAAAGAGGTGTCATAGTGTCAAATAACCACGGAAATGCAGCAATAGTCGCTGAAAGGGCGATAGCTCTCGCACTGGCTGTCACTGGTCGAATCGTCTATCTTCACAACGAAATGGGAAGAGGCATATGGCCCGGTAGAACGGACGACAGGGACCCCTCCTGGTTCTCAATTCAGGGAAAGACCTGCGCAATTCTGGGACTGGGGCAGATCGGGATCAGGATCGCAAAGATGCTGAAGGCATTTGGGTGTGAAGTGCTTGGTTACAGGAAAGACCTTTCAAGAGGTAAACCAGATCATGTGGATCTTCTCGTAGACTCTTTTCAAGATGCTATCAAGAGGTCTGAGGTTGTGTTCCTTGCAATGCCCTTGACTGATGATACCAGGGGCTTGATTGGTGAGGATGTTCTGAAGAGCATGCAAGACAAGTTCCTGGTGAACATCAGCAGAGGGGAGATCGTCGATGAAAAGGCGTTATTCAAAGCTTTGAAAGATGGAACGCTTTCTGGAGCAGCGATTGATACCTGGTATAATTACCCCTCTCGAAAACGCCCGATTGCATTTCCTTCCAAGTACCCGGTACACACACTGCCCAACATTGTAATGTCCCCACACGTTGCAAGCTGGACACCTGAAGGGATTAGACTGATGGTAGATGAAACGGTCAAGAGCATCGAGTCATACATTCTGCGCGGAAGACCCCTGTATGAAGTAGATCTCGACCTTGAATACTGAGAGATTGTCACTTCGTAACAACAGTGAAAGGAAGGCGATCAGTAATAGACGAGAAAGTGGCGATGACCAAAGGACTTGAACTCGTCGAGAGATCAAAGATTGCACTATTTGGAACAAACAGACCCGATGGCTATCCCAATATCAAGGCTCTGTTAAACCTTAAGCAACTGGGGCTCAAAGAATTCTGGTTCAGCACCAATACTTCTTCAAAACGTTTGAGACAGATAGTTGACGATGGGAAGACCTGTCTCTATTTTGTTGATCAGGACTCGTTTGAGGGATTGATGCTCTTGGGCCATGCGGAAATCACACATGAACCAGAAATCAGAGGAGCGTTATGGTTGAAGGATGTGAGAAATACTATCCCCGGGAGTTGAAGATCCTGACTACTCTGTGATTCGCTTCGAGGCTTTTCACGGGAATTACTACCACGGGCTTTGTAACATAGATTTCGACTTGAAGTAGTTTGCCGCCCGTGAGAGCAGTTTCTACAGGAGTCGTGTTATCTCTGGTTCGATGCTCTCAGGGCTGGTGTTCGGTGAAAAGCGATTGATGATTCTCCCTTCTCTGTCGATGAGAAACTTCGTGAAATTCCATTTTATCGATCCGCCGAACCCGGGGTTGGTTTTTTTCGACGTCAAGAACTCATAGAGTGGGTGCTTGTTTCTTCCCCTCACCTTTATCTTCTCAAACATCGGGAACTTTACGCCAAAAGAAACCTCGCAGAACTGTTTGATTTCTTCGCTAGTGCCCGGCTCCTGACGCATGAAGTCGTTCGAGGGAAATCCAAGAACAACGAATCCCCTGTCTTTGTACTTCCTGTACAGCTCTTGCAGCCCTTCGTACTGAGGCGTGAAACCGCACTTGCTTGCTGTGTTTACTATCAGGACTACCTTCCCTCTGTAATCATCAAGGCTTTTCTGAAAGCCCTCAATAGTTCTCACAGTAAAATCATAGATTTCCATCAGCTCGATCACCTCACTTCTATTATGCCTCCCCTGAGTTGCGGGGAGATACTTAGACTCTATCATTCTTCTCGATGAATTCGCACAAGTCTTAGTGCGAATGATGTGCCGATAGTGGGATGCGTCATACACGTCTCAGAAACTGTTTTGCTGGAAACTGATAAGAGTATTATTGTTATCATCGACTCAAGGTGATAAAATTCTTTCTGTGAATCGCGCGACCTTGATCCAGACTGCCCCAACCGGAGACGCATCATCTTTCTTTCTGACTTTCTGAAAGCCCTGGTGTCAGCACGGACTGGAACTGATCTGAGTGATTCATGAGTGCGGCTCCAGTAATGCTGGCTGAGCTGACCGAGGTCTGAATGCGCCTTGTCTCGCCTGAAAGAGCAGGAGCCATAGTTGGGAGGTAAGCAGTATGTTGAACCAGCCCAGAATCGAAGATACCAGGCAAGATGAAAGAACCATGGTCAACCCTGCAGCACTTGGACTTTTCGGCCTGGCTATTGTTACGCTAGTTGCTTCATCGCATAAACTGGGTATTACCTCCGGGACGCTTTATCTGATTCCCTGGGCCATCTTTCTCGGAGCAGCAGCGCAGCTTATCGCAGGCTTTCTCGATTTCAAACTCAAAAATACTTTCGGTGCAACCGCCTTCTGTGGCTATGGTCTGTTCTGGCTTGCCATAGGAATGACTTGGATGCTCAACAACGGCCTCCTGGTATCTCAAGCATCGGCCGTTGCTGATCCAGCACAGCTCGGCATCGCATTTCTGGGGTATTTCATCTTCACGGCTTACATGACTCTAGGAGCTGCAGGCACAAACAAGATCCTGTTTATCATATTCGTCCTGATCGATATGCTTTTCCTGGGGTTGTTCATCAGCACTCTTGGGTGGGCTGTAGCATTCTGGACATGGTTCGCTGGACTATCAGAACTGGGGATTGCTGTCTTCTCATTCTATGCATCTGCTTCCAATGTACTCAATTCTCATTATGGCACGGTTGTCCTTCCTCTGGGTTCACCCTTCGGTCCATGGATAAGAAAGCTCGAACCACTGAAAGCAGAAGAAGACTTCGAGACCAGAAGAGCCAGTTAGTTATGACTTGCTGGTTTCATCAGTTTCACCTGACTCTTTTTCCGACCTGAAGCCAGCCTTTCTGGGTATCGACACATTAGCAAAGCACAAATCACAGTCCACTGGCTCTTACGTATTCTTCAACATCAACGTTGTACAATATCTCCTCTACAGTGAAAACCGCCCGGGGTTTCCTTTCGCCCAGCCAGTATGACGAGCCGACTTTCGACAACATATGATTTCCGATTGTCTCCCAGTCTAAAATCTCATTGATCCATAAGACTTTTTCCTGACTATCTTCACCCCTGTAACGCATTGCTTCCATAAGAACAGGAAGATTGCTCTCAGGATCGAACCTTACAACGAAGTGCTCTTCTTTCTCGTGAAAAGGCACGAAGAGCAATGCGGTCTGTTCGTCTACTGGTTCCCAACGCACGCGAAGATCAGTGACCATAATCGAGTGTAGACAGATTGATTCTGCCCACAGACCAAGATTAGCTGCCTGATCGATTTTGCTTCCTTCTTCCACCATGCCAAAAGCAAGCTCCATTTTTGCCTTGCCCTCGATGTACCGCTCATTTACTTTCAAGACGGGTATTCCAAAGAAGGTGAGCTCAATATAGTGTCTGTAGTGCTTGCCAGCAACATGAGTGAACCTGAATCTTGCCTGGAATCTTATACCAGCAATGATCATCTCTGCGCGACCGGTAATCACTGCTGAATTTACTACCGGAACGTTGTCGCCATATATGCCACGGTAGAACGAATCTACTGCAGGGGGAAGATCATCGCGGGTAGTCCAGCGTAATGAAGCTCTGGCTGAGCCTGTGAGAAGCCTTCGAACGATGCTGGTTTGACTCTTATTCCTGCCCAGCCAGTCACTATGACTGCAACAAATACTATCGCAATCCAGATCATTACCTTTCTCCGCTTTCTCAAGGAATCCTCCTTGTCTTATGGTTTAAGTTAGAATGAACGTTGTCTCGGGTTAATCAAGATCGAACGAGTCTCTTTTCAAGAAAATCATAGCATCAGCTGTAATGTATTCAGAACCAACCTGCATAGAATCTCTCGGATATGAGCTTAGAAAGTACATCGGTATCGTAGCGTCAAGTGAGATAATACTTACATGATATACCTTCTTTCAGGTATCCATAAGTGTTGTGAACAACTGTTCATAACCCTAATCTGTATGTAACAGAGGGAGTAACGTGAAGAAGAGCTTTCTGTGTCTGTTAACAGTAGTTATCACCCTTCTAATGCTTGGGTGTTCTTTTTCAATTTCTGTACCTTCTGTCTATTTCGAAAAGGTGATCTCTGCACAGACTGGTGGAAAGATAATGCTTCCAAGAGGGATAGAGGTGGATTTTCCTCCAGGCACCTTTACCTCTGACAGATTCGTCAGTATTGGCTTTCAGGACAGAACTCAACTGGGTTCATCGATAGTAATGTATTCCACAGATCCTTTTTCTCTGCTTCAACCAATAACGATCACGATACCTTCGGATGTTCTTGAGCTAAGACGCGACGAGGTTTTGATTGTCCAACCGATATTCGGAGAAGCTTACATTGAGCGTGTTTCTGCTGATTTTGATGATATTGAGGAATTTGGGATCTCCAGCGTTACCAAGAATGGAGACACGATTCTCAAGGTAAAAGGAGGATTCCCCTACTGCATTATCGTGGGCAAAGCCGATGCACTATACTCAGTCCTACATTTGCCTGGCAAGTACCTGCTTGAAGGTGACTTGCTCTACTATATAGACATGAACTGGTTCCCCGGACA
>DLVL01000084.1:6164-10272 GCA_003444085.1 Kosmotogaceae bacterium
TACAACGACGGAATCACTTTTGCAGACTCATATCCTTACCAGAGTTATGGAGCAAATCTTGCCATAGAAGAGGGTGTATTCGTCTTTCCAAACAATGTAGATCCTTCACCCTACGTGCCTGTATTCAGATATGATTCTTACGAAGAACGATGGACGGGGATATGGGCTGACAAGTTTCTGGGCCCAAGACGATACAACGGCAAACTTACGCCTGAAGATAGACGAGATATTTCGCGCTATGTATATGAGGCTTTTAGAAACGGTTCGTTGTGGACAGTTGGTTTTGCATGGCGAGGGTACACCCCGATCCCTTTTTCCAAAAAGGCCTTGTATTCGTGCGTGGGGCTTCCAGAAAAGGCATATCAGAGTACTGGTAAGAATATCGTGCCTTTCTGGAGCTCTCTTTTCTATCTGACAACTTCTGAGCAGTACTCGCGGACCATACCTATACCTGAGATAACAGAGACTCTTGGTGAGACCATAAGATTCAGGGTAAACGGACTGGTTGCTCAAACTGCGACCGGCTGTTCTCCAATAAAGCAAAACAAGTGTATAGAAGTTGAAGGTTGGAAGTGGGTCTCATCAAACGGTGTGGCATTACTCTCCGATAATGTCGGCAGTCTCCGGTGTTTTTATAAGTCTTGCGAATACGAATGGACTCCCGAAGAGGCCGGTAGCTATGAAGTTGTCTTCAGTTTCTTTGCAGATGTTGATGGAGAAATGATTGAAAGAGTTCAGAGCCTGACTATCCATATTGACCCGGACTGAAGCTTTCCCAGCACAGAGGAAAGGTTGACAGATCTCCAGACAACCTTCAGCTTGCTCGGAGTTGTCATAGAGACAGTGTGCTAGACTCGTTGTTGAACGACTTCAGGCCTATCTATTGATGCAAGGAGGTGAGGTGTGACATGCCTGTGGAAAAAGTCAATGGGCTTGAATTGTACTATGAGCTGCATGGTTCAGGTGAACCTGTTGCCTTGTTGAATGGTATCTTTATGAACACCTCTAGCTGGGCAGGTCAGCGTTCTCTGCTGGAAAGACACTACCAGGTGCTCAAACACGACTTCAGAGACCAGCAGAAGTCCGGTAGATCTTCCGCCGGATATTCAATGGAGACCCACGCGAAAGACTTCAAGACGCTTTTGGAGAAGCTTGCAATAGAGCATGTACATGTTGTAGGCACATCTTATGGTGGAGAAGTGGCAATGATGTTCACTCACCTCTTTCCTGAAACCGTGAGAAGTCTTTCACTGATTACAACAGTGAGTGAAGTACACTACGAACTGGAGCTAATTGTGAAAAGGTGGATTAGAGCTGCTGAGACACACGACGCCAACGCGTTCGTTAATGAATGGCTGGCAGATGTCTATTCGCACGATTTCCTTCAGATGAATAGAGAGATACTTATACCCAGAATTATGAGTCTTTACGAGGAGTATGATTTTGAAGCTGCGATAAGACTCTGTAGATGTTTCCTGAACCTCGTTGATAACCCCTTAACACCTTATCTTGGAGAGATACACTGTCCTGTGTTGTTGATAGCAGCAGAACAAGACGCTGTCAAGCCTCTGAAATACTCAAGGATAATTGCCTCAGAGATTCCCGCCGCAGAGTTCCACACAGTCAGAGATGCCGGACATGCTCTCTTCATCGAAAAGCCGGAGCATCTCAACACCTTGCTTCTTGGTTTCTTGAAGAAGGTCGCAAGGGAGCATACCTAGACTACTTTGACAGAGTTACCAACATCTTCAAAGCCACCCAGCAATTGACCAGAATCTTGCAGAGAAATCTGCAACACCGTATCACTGGCCGCCTCCCTTGAGATGAGAATTCGATATCCTGAATACTCAATGGCTTTCTTCAGAGCTGTGTTGATTGGATAGCTCATCGATGAAAGATATGGATCCAGGCAGTACACTCGATTTGCATATTCTGACATAATCGGTATCTTCACTATCATCTCACTCAAGGCGCTAAAGACACTTCTCAGATGACTTTTCTTCAAGATACTGCATAGAACGGGAGCAACACTGCCGTCTTTGCGAACAACCGCTGAAAACCCAAACAGCCGACAAACGAGCGGACGCAACCCGTAGAAGCGACATCCACCTTTCGGCTGGTTTGTCGGGCTCTCTTCAAACAGAACACAGAAGTCGTTGTCTGAAGTACCATCGAGTTTGTCCATCCAGTATTCAGCAATTCCTTTCTCAAAGAGGTACTCAGCCAGCGGTAAGAGTTCCAGAATCGAAACTTCGATATTGCGCGAAGGTGTTCTGCAGCAATTCCTGCACGAACTTTCACAGGCCAAGCCTGTGCGTTCTCGCAAGATAGAAACCAGTTCATCAATTTCGTTGTATAGAAAAAGAAGCTCCTCGTTGAAAAGCTTGCACCTTTCCTTTTCGAGTAAAATAGCAAATCAACCATTAGTACACCCTTGGAGTTCATTTGTCAATAGGTGTTCTCACTCTTCTTCCTGTTTCGCTTCTCAAGCTGCATTAGAAGCACAGGAAGAAGACCGAGTGTGAAGAAGGCTCCTGCGAGCATCCCCATTGCCAGAAGAACTCCAAGCCTGATGAAAAGCATCAGGGGAGCAAAGACAAGCGTCCCAAATCCTGCTGCCAGTGCAATCGCACTTGCAACTATAACAGGAGAAATCTCCTCCATTGCGATATTGACATCCCTCTTCTGTCTGTAGCGTGTCACAAGATGTATTGAGTAGTCAATAGTGAGGCCCATTAGCACTCCAGCGATAATCGCAGTAGCAATGTCCAGCTTAACATCGAATATACCCATGAAGATGAAATTCATCAGGACAGTACACGCAATTGGAATTACAGCAACTACTGAAGTTAGGAACGATCGAAAGACGACCGTAAAGAGTATCAGAAAAGCCGCCATTGCTGCAACTATCGTGATGATCTGGTCAGATAGAATCTCGTTGTTCATCTCTGTCATTGTCAGAGCCGGCGCTGCTATGTAAGGATTCAGAGAAGCAAAATCACCAATAATCGCTTCTATCGAATCTCTCAACTCACCAACACCAATCGCATCGGTACTTTCCGTTTTTACAAGGATTCTTGTTGAGTTCCCAGCAAGGAAATCTTCCAGTGGTAGCTCCATGTTTCTTGAAGCTATCTGGAGTATCGGCAGAGGAACTCCAAAGACCTCTAGAACATCGATTATCGAGCTTACTCCGGTTACATCTGGAAGCGCAGAGATCTCTCCAACAAGCTCTCTCATTCTTCTTTCGTCCGAAGCCATGAATACACTGTCCTTTTCCAGCACAACATAGAATGGAAGAACCCATCCCATCTCTTCTCGCGCAACTGATGCCGACTCTCTGACCGGCGAGTTCTTTCGGAAATACTCAAGCTGATCAAAGTTGATCACGATATTTCGCAACAGCAGTGGTGACAAACAAACAATAATAATCGTTGCTATCCAGGAGAATCGCTGAAGCTTTCTGGATGCTGCCAGTCCGAAAAATCTCTTGTTGCTTTCACGTTCACCATTCTGGATGGTAACAAGTGCAAGGAACCTCGGTAGTACGGTCAACGTGAAGATTGCACTGAGTGCTATACCGATGGAGACTAATATGCCCAGTTCTCTGAATCCTTCGATCTTCCCAAAAGTGAAAGCCATGAAGCCAGAGACTGTTGTGATAGCAGACAGACTGATTGGTGCAATCTCTTCCTTTAGTGTTACTGAGATTGCTTCAGCACGTCCATTATGAGTGGCATTATACATGAACCTGTCAAGAAAATGCAGGCCGTATGCCGAGCATATTATCACGACGAAAAGCCCAACTGTGGATGTCAGGATATTGATCGTGAAACCTGTCCAGGATGCGATTCCGTAGGTCCAAAGCGTCGCCAGTAGCGCTATCACAACCGGGATCGCTGCTGCGAGTCTGTGCCTGATCTTCAGCCAGTATATGAACCAGACTATTCCAAACAGTATCGGAGGATATACCATGACAAGAGTAACTATTGATCTGTTCATTTCGTCCCAAATAACCGGTTCGCCTGTTGAGAAGACTGCCATCCCCGTTAGTTCTTTCTCGAAATCGCTCTTAATCTTCCTTGAGGATACATTTTCTTCTATGAGC
>DLVL01000090.1:0-4148 GCA_003444085.1 Kosmotogaceae bacterium
ATAGCTGAACAAGTTGGAAGTGATGTGCCATTCTTTCTTCGGGGAGGAACCGCCATTGCAGCAGGAAGAGGAGAAGTCCTTGAGTTCCCTGGCGATCTGACTGACTACCACGTTAAGCTCGCTCTTCCAGGAGTGCGCGTTCCCACTCCAACAGCTTATGCACTGATTGACAGACTCGGATGTGCGGAAAGGCTAAATCCTGGTGATATAGATAATCTGCACAGGGCTTTCCTGGCAGGCGACATCGCGAGTATCAAAGAGCTCAGCAAGAATACTTTTGAAGGACCTGTACTTAAGGCCTACAAAGAAATCGGTGCGCTATTCGATAGGCTCGACTCTGACCCCACAGCGATTTTGACAAGACTTTCAGGATCGGGAAGCTGCGTATTCAATCTTTACGCCTGTAGCAAGAGTCTCTGTTTTAGCTTCGTAACCTCAGATGAGGTGTCAAAATCAGATGGTGCTTGACGGAATCCTTGTCCGTAAGGTCGTAGTCGAATCTGCAAACCTGATATCGCGGAGACTGACCCAGATATATCAGATAGACAAGGGAGGTTTCTCTTTTCGTTTCTCTGATAGCTTATTTGGGGTGTTCTTGACACCTCCTTATGTCTTCATTTCAGTTGAAGAATGGAAAGAAAGAGCTTTCCCCGATAGCCAGGGATCACATACGCTGACGCTGATGAGGCAGAAGCTCAAAAACCTTGTTCTGCGTGACATTCAACAGGTCGGTCTGGATCGTATAATTACGATGGTGTTTTCGGGTGCAGATCAGTTTGGTGAAGTCAGTGAATACAAATTGTGGATAGAACTGCTCGGTCCAAACTCAAATATGGTAATGACAGCATCTGATGGCACCATAATTCATGTATTGAAAGAGAGAGTAACTCAGGAAAGAACTCTTCTGCCTGGTGCAAAGTACTCACCACCGAAGACTTCAAAGCACTCACTTGAAGACCTTAGCGAAGAAAAGATTCATGAGATTGCAGTCAAATGTGCTGGAAAGCCAGAGAGAGAACTGTCATCAATGCTCCAGGGGTTCTCCAGAAGGCTTTCGGAACGAATCGCCTCTCTTGCCTCTTCATCACGAAGCCTGAAAGAAGGAAATCCCGAGGTATTCGCAACTGCCATAGCGGATTGTCTGATTCTTGTAAGGCAGTATCTTACTTCACCAATGGTCTGGGTTCATGACAATGCCGATAGCTTCTCTGTCGATCCAGCACCTTTCGAGCCAACCAACGAGGAATACTATTGTCTGCCTATTTCTGAGGCACTTCGCAGACGAGTATTGAAGAAGAGGACAGAAGACGTTCTTGTGACAAAGCGGAAGGTACTTGTATCACGCATTAAGTCTGAACTAAAACGGCTTAACAGACTTTTCGATCGTCTTGACGAAGAACTCTCTCAGATCAAGGATAGCCATAACTACAGGAAGATGGGAGAGCTGCTTGTTGCAAACCTTTACCGGTTAAAAGAGAAGACCTCTGAAGTAGACCTTGAAGACTGGGAGACAGGGCACAAAATCAAGATCAGTCTTGATGAAAATCTCACTCCATCTGAAAACGCGCAACTGTTTTTCAAGTACTACGAGAAAGCAAAGAGGAAGAAGAAACACCTTTCGAAACGCCTGAAACATATCGAAAATGAAAGCGCTTACCTCCAGAGACTTCAGGAAATGCTCGAACTCGCTGAGACAGACGATGAACTTGCTCAGGTCAGACAAGAAGCGATTGACTATGGACTGATTAAAGAACGCTCCACTCGGAAGAAAACCAGACCATCCGGACCGAGGGAATTCAGTTACGCGGGGCATCGATTTCTTGTCGGCAAGAACAACCTTCAAAACGATGAACTGAGCAGAAATGCTGCACGCGAGGATATCTGGTTTCACGCAAGAGGCACTCCAGGGTCTCATGTTATACTAAAAAGTGCTGGGAAAGAACCTCCAGACGATGCACTCGTATTCGGGGCGAGGCTTGCTGCAAGGTTTTCAAAAGCCAGGTTTTCAGCGAACGTCCCTGTTGATTACACACATTGCAGGAATGTCTGGAAACCTAAGGGAGCTCGGCCTGGTTTTGTTTTGTACAAGAACGAACAAACGCTCTTTGTTGATCCGCTTAGCAAAAATGAACAGGAGGAGTCGACTTGGTAGCTTTGAAAGGCTATCTTTTTATAATTGGCGCCATATTCAGCTATATCCCGCTATTCCTTACGAACCCTGCAACCGCCGTTGCCGTTAATGCTGTCGGGATAACCATAAGTCTTTATATCTGGTATGTTTTGGCTGCTAATAGAGATCGTGGTATTGCAGCCCTTACCAGTTCTGGAACGATAAGTGAAAGAGATCTGAGTGTTCTAGGCATAAGGAAGAGTGCGCGTTTCTTTGCTTCAATCTATTCTGTGTCGTTCGTCTTAATGACGCTTTCTATGACTTTTGTCTTCCGAAGAGTGATGGAGAACATAGAAATATTTGAGAACATGAGCGATGTTCAACTGATGGTTGAGACACTCGGCACGGTTTACATGATCGCGTCCGGGGTCTTCACAATAACTGCGATAGTTAGCCTTGTTTTTCTCTACAAGTTGCTCGACGTTCTTCTGAACGATGAGGTGAAACTACAGTCCGTTATTGGCAAACGAAGAAAGCTTCCCATGATGCAGGTAAGACCTGTATCGATAGCTCTTCTGCTCTTTTTGATTGTTCTCAGTTACGGTCTATTCAGCTGGTTTCTCAGATACAGAATCGCGGTCACTCAGCAATTGTTTGGAAAGCTGGAAGAACAGATGAAAGAGGTGGAAGAACAGAAGAAGAGAGAAGAAGACCACCATGCAAAGTTGGAAGATGAAGTCAACCGAAAAGCCGCTGACCTTGGCACCATTTACGAGAGGATCTTCTCTGAGTCGCCAGAAGGCGAGAAACGTCGAGAAGCTCTTGCAACTTTCTTCAAGGATCTCAGCGAGATTGATTATGACAAAGCAAAGACCATTATTAAAGAATTTCTGGAGAAGAATCTCATAACTGAACGTGAATACAAGAGAATTGACGATCTGATCTCCTAGAGCCGGAGGTGTCACTATCAACGGAAGAAATAATAGAAGTATAACAATGACATTACTCTCAATAAATGTTGCGATATTCCTGTTTATGTTAGTCCTGAATCTCTCAAGACCCGGGATGGACAATCTGATTATCTTTTACGGAGGAATCAGTCGTCGGAATTTATCGAATGGTCTCATCTACACGGTTCTCTCCGCCCTGTTTCTTCACGGTAACCTCTGGCATATTCTCTTCAATATGTTTGCCCTGTACCATATTGGAAGAATCGTTGAAGCAATATATGGAAGTAACAGGTTTCTCTTGTTCTATTTGCTCACTGGAGTCGCAGGCAATCTTGCTGCCGTTGCTTTTGCCCCGAGTTACATAACGATAACCATTGGCTCGAGCAGTGCGATTTTCGGACTGGTCGGAATGCTCTTCACAATTGGCTTCAGAAAAGATACGCCGATGATGTTGAGGGGCGTTACTGGAGCGTCATTGTTGCCTATCATCCTTCTCAACCTGTTCCTGGGATTTACAATACCAAACATCAGTAACTCCGCTCACATAGGCGGACTTCTTGCGGGAGCGGCCATAGGATGGTTTGCCAAACCAAGGTATTCTCAAAGACCGAGGCGAAGCGTTCCGAGGAGAGTCAAACAGAAGACTCCCGAAGAGGTCGGGCAGGAAGTCTTACTGAAGTATGTTCCGATGCTAAATGCCCTCAAAGAGAAGGGAACACAGGACACCATAGACGAAAGGACAATTCTGATAGCTCGACTGAGGAGTGAACTGAGTGAGCTCAAGGACACAGAGCTTGCTTCAAAGATCCTGTGGAGAGTATTCGAGAAAGACCTGATTTCATCCGAAGAGTTTGAAAGGCTCCGCAAGTTCATATAGCGGAGCCATCGCAATTGTCATATCTCTCAGCTTCGCTGTCTCTATATATTCAACGAAACATCCTTGAGAAATGAGATCATCCAGACCAACTCTCACCAGGCGTATCGATTTCTGATCCAACAAGATCCTCCACAAAGACTATTGAAGGGCCGGGTATGCCATTGAATCTCGTATTGTACTCCGTTGTGTAAGCACCGGCATTCATGAAGTA
>DLVL01000090.1:4508-41681 GCA_003444085.1 Kosmotogaceae bacterium
GGGTCACCAGAATACCTGCGTTTCCGACCATCGATCGACCAGGCTCAATGAAAACTTCAAGGTCATCAACAAAACCAAGGTACTCTTCGATTGCCTCATTTATCACATCGCCATAAGCTTTAACCGATGGGATTTCTTTCACATGTTTGACAGGCATTCCTCCTCCGAGATTGATCATTCGAAGACTAATGCCTTTGCTTCTCAGCGCCCTGAAGACCTCAGAGGCACTTTCAATTGCTGTCCTCCAGCTGTTAACGTTGTAGTTCTGTGAACCAACGTGAAAACTCACTCCGAAAGCGTCAAGACCAAGAAGGTCTGCGTACTCCAGGATTGATATGACATGTTCCGAATCAGTTCCAAACTTCTTTGAAAGAGGCCAATCACAGTCTCCTCCAGAAGTTGCAATTCTTCCGTAGACTTTGCTTCCTGGCGCGTTGGCCGCCACTTTCTCAACTTCCATCTCGGAATCCACAGCGAAGTACTCTATTCCCACGGAATGCGCATACGAAATGTCTTCAACTTTCTTAATGGTGTTACCGTAACTCATGTTCACTGGAGCGATGCCAAGAGAAAGTAGCCTATCTATCTCTCCAACCGAAGCAACATCAAAGCTGCTGCCAAGGTCTCTGAGTGTTTCTATGATTCTGGGGTGCGCATTTGCTTTGACGGCATAGAACACCTTCGAATTCGCAACATGGTTAAGAATATCGTAGTAGTTATTTCTTACGTAAGTAGTATCAATTATTAAGAATGGAGTTTTAAGAGTGACCGCCGCTTTTCTTACTTCCGAAGTTATCTGCAATCCGCACACCTCCATAAAAAGAATCAGATTATTGTAGCACCGTTTGTATTAATGATTGCGGAAGTTTGGATTGCATTTGTAAACACAATGCGTTAATAATCGGCAGCACTCAGCCTCTCAAGCACAGCGGGAACGACCAGCTCACACACACTGCTGAGAAACGACTCGTCCAGCTCGTCAAAAGCATCGGCGTTGTGGCTGTCGATATCGAGTTCTCCCAGTACCTCATCATGATGGATTATGGGCAAAACAATCTCTGATTTCGTTTTCGGGCTACACGAAAGATAGTTGCTTTCAGTGCTGACATCGGGAACCAGGAAAGTCTTTTTTGTGTTCGCCGCCTGGCCGCATATACCTGATCCAAACGGGATAGCTGTATGCTCTGTAGGCTCACCCACGTAAGCATCAAGGTGTAGTATTTCACTTTTTCCCGACAAATAGAAGCCCGTCCAGTGATAGTAGTCCACATAATGATCGAGAAGCCACACGATTTTTGACAGAAGTTGTCCGGAGGAATCTCTGGTGACGATTTCCCGAATTCGTTCGAGTAGCACATTCAACCTTCTAGCTTTTTCTTCACTGCCTATTTCGCCAGTTACAAGTACCTCAGAGTATTTCCTGAACTCAATAGTAGCATTGCCAACGATTCTTGGGAGATCCTCCAGGTCAGAGTTCTTCCATATATAGACGGGATCAATCATGACAACGTGACCTTTCTCAGTCCTGATGAACATCGTCTCGTCAATCCCGAGAGAACAGACAAGATGGATAACGAAATCTTCTCTTTCAATTTCGAGTTGTTCCCTGAGCTGTCCTATCTCCTCAAGAACAGCGGACTTAAGTTTCCTTATGTCTCTTGCCCACGCCAGATAAAGTGAATCAAGAGTCTTTCTGGAGTGTGACATCAGTTTCTCAATTTCCTCATTGGGAGAAAGAGAATGTTTCCTGGAGTATTCTTCAAAAGTCCTTGGGTGTTTTCTCTTATACTCGACCCAGAAATCTGGCCATTTCTCTCTTGGATAAGTCAGCACAGGAAAGAAATCTCCGGAGAAATCTCTGAATATGCTTCTCATGGTATCTCCTTTCTTATCTTTGACCAGACTATTACTGCTGGCCAACACCAAGTACAACTATCGCATCGTAATAGCTTATGTACCGTCTTCCTTGCGCCATTGCCTGAACAATTCCCAGGTACTCTGGCACTCCCTCGAACTTGCGCAAATCACGTATTATCGGAGTATGTACAGGATGGGCCTTTGAGAAATACTCGATAATCTCGTCATACTTATCGTTGATGAATATATAGGTCTTTTTCCTTTCGATTCCAGGCACATTTACGTTGTGTGGGAAGACACTGATTCTCAGCCCTGTTCGATGAAGCCACTGATTCCGAACGAGTTCAGCAAAACTGTCAGGCGTTCCTGCATATCCATCCACGTTGCTTACAACGATAATTTCAGGAGGCCTGTCCTGACGTGCGGCAGTCACTTGCACCGGTTCGGCAGGGATATAGTGAATGTTTCCTTCATCATCTATTTCATAGGGCATTTCCATGAAATAAATCGCTCTTGGTCCGGTAATGAAGGCTAAAGCGAATCTCGCTGTTGGAAGAAGCTCGAACTCCACTTCAGTGTTCTCCATGAGAAACCGAACAGACTCAAGTATCTTAGTAGGGCCAGAGCGCAGAACTGATGAGAGCATTAGTTCGATAACTTCTCGTTGTCGCCTTATTCTTCCCAGGTCGCCGTCATCATCGTGTCTGAATCTTATGTATTCGAGAAGTCTTTCTCCTTCAAGATAATGAGTTCCATGATCGAAATGAATATGCAAACCCTGCTGATAATCATCGTAACGCATTGGAGTGTTGACAAAAACTCTCAAAGGCCCAATAACATCCGTGATCTTCGCCACTGTTTCAAAGTCCAGAATCAGATGGCCTGCGACGGTCTTTGCACTAATCCTTTCAACTGCGTTCACCAGGGCATCGAGACCATAGAGATTCATCAGTGCGTTTATCCTGTGAGTCCTTCCAGCGTAAGTGACAAGAGTATCTCTGGGAATATTCATTACTTTTAAGGAATTGTCAGTCCCCATGTACGCTAATGCAATGAAATCTGTTCTTCCCCCCGAAGATGCGGTGCCACCGGTATCGACACCGATGACCAGATATGCTGTATTCTTGTCTGCATCAGTCAAGAAGCTGCTGTACGTGGTGGAAATCGCTTCTAGCGTGAAAGCAAAGACAGCGATTATTGATGCGAGCAGGGTAAGCGCAATGAACGATACCGCAAGACTTCTTACTTTTGCCATTCCTCTATCATTTGCCGAAAACTGTTAACTGATTCAGTTCTAAGAAGATTAATGGGTTCGGGTGCTGAAGCCTCTGAGGTTCTGATTCTAATGGGGTATTCTGTCATGCTTTCTATGACAAAAGCTGTTCTGCGTCCTTCACCAACACGTTTCAGAAATGCGGCAAACCCAGCTCTATTAATCGAAGCAGCTGGATCATGCTCTTCGATAACTTCCACAAAGTCTTTGAGTCGCCAGTAGTCAATGAATCCCAGACCTCTGACGGCCAGACTCTCCAGGAAATCCTCCATACTGGATGCTTGAATATTCAATTTCCCGTTCAAGGCCTGGAGCGACCGTTCATTCATGCTCCAGTAGAAGACGTGGTCACTCTTCAAATCAAATATTCGACGCATCAGCTCGTAATCAGAAGATGGCGCGTTTCCTTGAAAGGGTCTTTCAGAGCCTTCAACGAAACCTGTCGAAGGTATTCTCACAGACAGGATCCTTCCTCCATCGTTTGCCCTTATTAGGTAATAATACGAGTGATCATTACCTTCCCAGAGGATCAGGTAGTCATTGTTGGAAGCGTGCATTTCCGAACTGCTCGTAATTCCTGACGCCACCAGATAGACGTATCCCCCAAAACCTGCTACAACAAGGACGATTAAGAGGAGGACCAGGAATCCTTTCCTGCTTTTTCTGTACTTCTTGGGTCTAATCGGTGTCACTCAGATACCTCCTCAAATAATGATTCCAGCAACAGACAATCTCATTATGTAGCGGCCTTCGTTCTTCGAGCGCCCACAGCATCTTAAATCTTATCACGTCCAGAACAGTTTTCTTCCTGTCGATGAAGGCGTTAATACGGATCTCTTCTGCAGCGGGAAATTCCCTACCTTCTTCTCCCATATCAGCTATCATAAGGATTTCGCCCAGTTCTCCCATCTTTGCCGAACCCGTAACGTGCCAGTAGATAGCTTTGCTAACATCGTTATCGATGCCGAAACGATTGCTGAGATAAGATGCTGCGACTTTTCCATGCAATAACACGGGGTGCAGTTCTTCCTCTCTCTGTGAAACTACACCGTAATACCGAGCTAATCTGAGAAGACTGTTCCCCGGAAGGTCCCTGAACATATCATGTCCCCACGCGAGGAGTCTTATTGTTTCAACAGAGTACCTGTCTGGAGGAACCAGATCTCTTGCAAGACTCTCAACGCCTGACATATGCGAGATTCTCTCTGGACTGCACAGAGAGTCACAAATATCTATTACACGATCAGCGACGAACCGAATATGTAACTCGCACTTCCTTGACATCTTCTTCATCAACCAGAAGATCCAGAATCAGACGGTCGGGAGTGTCTGAGGGAGCTTCATAAGCGTACTCCATACCTGATACATGAATCCTGACATTGAAAGCACCCCTTGGTAATGAGTCATCAATGATGACATCGTGTTTATCCTCAGATAGATTCTTTATCCAGTAGTGGGTAGTGTACTTGAATGCACCTGGATCACTGGTGTCAAGAACGGTGGTTTTTCTTGCCTGAAGCTCGATGGCTCTCGCTACGCCGGAAAGCCTTACTGAATCACCTTTAACAAGGTTGTCAATGGATGCAATGCCTGACAGGAATCCTTCATCCCAGATCTCAACAGAACCGGCTGCCAGGTCGACCGGCAATTCATCAATGATTATATCAACATCCAGACCGGCATATGCTGAAGACGTGGAACTACCCCGCAAAACGTATCGTTTCTCCGCATCCACAAATCTTGACACGTATGCGAGCAGATTCGTTCCTTCGGTCAGGGAATGTTCTATCCTGTATACTCGCATATCTGCTGTGGTAATATCTGGAGTCATATCAAATTCAACAGCAGCAAAGGACCTTGTTACTGCTTTCCCGGTTCCCAGATTCGCAGCTACAAGCATCACTTGTCTCTCACCTGGCGAAAAGCTGAGATTAACAACGATATTGCCTGTGATATGTAACTGATCATCGATCCATCTGAACGCATAACGAGTCGTCCAGGTTGCACCATCTACCCGAAAAGAATACTCCAATTTATCATGAGGATCCTCCGGCATTTCCACCAGAAGTGAAGCATTACCCCTGTATGAGCTGTCTATGAACACCGGATAACCTTGAGGAGAAAAGAAGAGGTTGCCCTCAGAATCCCTCAAAACTGGTGTTGGATCAACGAGTTGCATTTTCTGGGAATCCCCATTTTCGAAGTACCAGATAACTTCCTTGCCCACATTCCTTTTCAACAGTGATTTGAGATCATCTTCAGGGATGTACGACGTTCTGGTACCTTCAGGAACCCCGGAGACGATGATTGAACTGGGCTCGACCCAGGCTCCTTTTGGCAACTCTATCAAGAAAGAATTCGATTCAGCATCGACAGATCCCAGTATGTATCCGAAGCCCTGATAAACCAACAGAACCTCCGCCATACTAATTACACTTAACAACAGCACCAGAAAAACAAGAATGCGCTTCATCTGATCACCTCACCAGGTCTCTTTTTCGCCACTCACTACTTCCAGCCCATTAATCGTTGATACATCTCGCTCTATCGACTCGAATATCGAATCGATTTGACCAGAAGCAAGTGCTACAATTGACACTGTCAGTTCTGTCCAGTCCTTTGAGTCGTGCAATCCTGATTCTATTATGGATATATTGTAATCCTTTCTGAGTCTACTAAGTACATGCTTCAAAAGGCTTCTCTTCATCTTCAAAGATGATATCATGTGTAATTTGGCTGTTATCGTCAAGCGTCCAAAACGCATCGCTCAACCGTACAAGACCCTGGAAAGTATAATCGGTTTGCTATCAAGAAGAATCCTTATCTTTGAGTTTGAGACTCTAAGATGATACGGGGTGTTCGATATGTGTTCAAAAAAATGCACATGGCTGGAAGCCCCTGCATCCACATCAAATAACACCTCCTGGTCTCTGCCTGAGAAATTCATGCCGGCTATCACCTCGTGTTTTCCGAGTCTTCTGATTATCACAAGCGTATTTCTCTTGCTGTCAATGTGGATTGACATACTCCCGTAACGCATAACCCTGGAACGTCTTCTGAATGAAAGGAGGGTCGCTACAAAATCTCTGAACTCCGAATTCTGTGGCGGTTCTGGCGAAGGGGTCCCAAAAATATCAGGCTTTTCAAGTGCGCGATATTCCTGACCATTATACAGAAGTGGTACTCCTCTAAGTGTAATGAAAAAAGCTGTCCAGTTCTTTAGCAGTACAGGGTCTTCAACTCTCTCAGCAAATCTTTGTTGATCATGATTCTCAATAAACCTGAGTTTAGCTGCATTTGATGGGATTCGAGAATTCTGATACTCAATGTACTTCACGTAATACTCAAGGCTCACTTTGCCGTCAAGGTAGAGCAAGAACTGAGTGAAACCATCGTAGTCGTATGTCATGTCAAATGCCTGATACATCTCGTCACCGTGACCTTCTGAAAGCCAGAAAAAGCCACTCTTGATCATAGAGATTTCGTGCCTAGCACGCATCCAAAAAGCAATCGGCACAAGATCTGCAACATCACACCTGTAACCATCGATATCAAATTCTCGGACCCAGTACTTAAGGACCTCGATCATGTAATTCACCAGGTCGTGATTAGCGTAGTTCAAATCATAAACATCACTCCAGTCCTCAACCTTCCTGGCAAACCTGTTGTTGTGATCCTTCAGCAGCCACGCTGGATTCTTGCAGGCAAAAGCTGCATCACAGGCACAGTGATTCATTACCATGTCCATAAATACTTTCATCCCGAGAGAATGTGCATATTTGACCATTTCAAGGAAGTCGTGTTTCGTTCCTAAAGACCCGTCAATCTCAAAAAAATCCCTTATTGCGTACGGTGAGCCGTAGGAACCTTTCTTGTTCTTTTTGCCTACGGGATGAACGGGCATCAACCAGACCGTGTTTATTCCTAGCTCCTTGAGCGCGGGAAGTGCTTCAGAGATCTTCTTGAAAGCATTACCACTCATACCATACATTCTCGGAAAGACCTCATATATGTTGAGGTCAAAGATGGTCTCCTTTGTATCATGAGCCATATTTTCAAAGACCTCCGGTGAAAAAGACGGGGTAACCCCCTCTAAGATTGTACTTTTGCCTCAAGTTCCCTTTCTCTCTCCACTATGATCTTCTGCTGGACGTCATGAGGAGCTTCCTGGTAACCACTGAATTTCATAGTGAAGTAGCCTCTTCCACTCGTTATCGAACTCAGCTTGTTGGAAAAATCGAGCATCTCGGCAAGCGGAACCTGAGCCATAACTCTGCTAATTCCTTTCCCTGCGGGCTCCATCCCCATGGGTCTACCTCTCCTGGAGGTTATCTCACCCATTACATCTCCTGCCCTGTCGTCCGGTGCAAAGACCGCAACTTCCATGATAGGCTCAAGGATGACGGGGTCAGCGTCTTTCATCCCGTTCTTGAAAGCGTGTAATCCTGCTATCTGGAATGACATATCTGACGAATCAACATCATGGTATGAACCATAGAACAGCGTTACCCTCACGTCAACAACAGGATAAGACGCCAGTGTGCCCCTTTTCATCGCTTCCTGAATGCCTTTTTCGACAGCCGGAATGTAGTTCTTCGGAATGACACCACCAACGATCTTGTCGACAAACTCGAATCCCGCACCTCGTTCCAGGGGTTCTATCTCAATCTGCACATGTCCATATTGACCGTGTCCCCCGGTTTGCTTCTTGTGCTTGTACTCCGATACTGTCTTCCTTCTTACTGTCTCTCTGTATGCAATCTTTGGCTTTCCAATCTCAACCTCTACAGAAAAGAGTTCTTTGAGGCGTTCTATCATTGCGTCGAGATGGATCGCTCCCAAACCGTAGATAACTGTTTCTCCTGTCTCTGAATCGTGTTCCCAAGAGAAGGTAGGATCGGACTCTACAAGTTTACCTAGCCCGTTGCTGATCTTGTCAATGTCTCCCTTGGATTTCGGTTGAATAGACCTGGATATCATTGGCTCAGGCCATTCTGTAATCTTCAATGATAACTGCCTGTCCTTGTGGGTCGCGGTGTTTCCCACCGCGCTCTTCTTCATCTTTGTCATCTTGACAATGTCCCCAACAGAAGCGATCTTTATTTCAATGTCTTTCGTGCCGTCAGGCACATAAATATGGTTGGCCTTCTCAGAAGACTCCTGCTCCACAACGACGAAGTTGTCCCCTTGAGAAAGCGTTCCTGAAATCACCTTCATGAACGTTGTCTTGCCAACGAAAGGGTCTACTACCGACTTAAATATATAAGCAGCAAATGGTTCATCTTCAAGTGGCTTGACTTTGATCTCGCCGCCAGAGGGCATTATACCTACTATTTCGTCAGTTTCCGCAGGTGTTACACCGACTTCTACGAGGTAACGCATTAGCTGGTCAACTCCGATGTTCTTAAGGGCAGATCCGAAAAGCACTGGCATAACCTGCTTATTCTTGTAAGCATTCTTGAGTGCATTCCTCAGCTCTTCTTCGGAGATTTCCTCCCCCTCAAAATAGCGTTCGAGAAGCTCCTCATCCGTTTCAACAATGTTCTCAATCATCGTTGTTCTTGCGGTTTCCGCTGCTTCTTTGAGGTCTTCCGGAATATCCTTGATCTGTGCCTTCCCGGACGTATCTGAAGGGTACTCCACGATCTTGTTGCTTATAAGGTCAATCACACCTCTGAAGTCTGACTCGCTTCCAACAGGGAGTTGAATCACCACTGGTTTTCTTTCAAAGAGATCAGAGAGGTGCTCCAGCGATTCTTCAAAAGCTGCTCGATCCTTATCCATCATGTTGAAGAATATAAAGAGATTCTTTCCCAAATCTCTGGCTATTGCTCCAAATCGTTCTGTCTGAATTTCAACACCGGCCGAAGCGTTAACCACCAGAACAGCGTTCTCTGACGCCCAAATCCCGTTCGTAACTTCAGAATAAAGGTCTGACATACCCGGAGTATCGATCACATTGATTCTGTAATCATTGTAAGGAATCGCCACAATACCTGTGGAGAAGCTTGCTTTCTTTTCCTTTTCTATAGCTTCAGTATCTGTAGCAAAGATCCCGGTTCGGTCAATAAAACCTGCCCAAAATAACATTGTGTCCACGATGTGTGTCTTTCCACAACCATGGTGTCCCAATAAAGATACATTTCTCTTCACATCAACAGGTATCTTATCCATTGTTGCACCTCCGATTAGTCTATTTGCTTCTGTAATTGATGGCAATGCTTACAGGAATTGTGGGCATACCCATTGCTGGACTACTCATAATAGAACCCTTGAATATGAGAGCAGAAGATCTCCCTCCATCAAGACACATCAGTGAGTGGAAACCCTTGTCCCTGAAGAATTCTAGCATTTCATCGAAGGTTAGTCCAGAACTCGACTGCTGGTATCCATCAATCGTAATAAACATCACGTTTCCGCCACGTGTTATGCCTACTAGTGTTCTCGGAGCTCTTGTCGAGATAATCGAAGAACTGTACTGGTTCCTTTCGTGAGTAGAAACTGGCAAGCCCCTGTTAATGATAAGCGGACCACCTTCAACAGCCAACATGAGTTCTTTCGGTACTGAGCTCACGAACTCCAGCACAGCTTCATGCCCTCGTACAACGCTTCCGAAAAGCCCTTCCATTTCCCTGGAATATGCAAGAACCATTTCGCCCTGAGCAACGTACTCTTTATAGCCTATCGATTTAACCATATCGTCAGATATTGTTATGTATTCGTGGGTATCGTGATAGGTGATCTTTGAAGAATACACGTCTGTATAAAGAAGCGTTTCCCCTTTGTAGTGGGTATTTACTCCCCTGATCTCTGCAGTGACATCGTTTATCCTTATGAAGAGAGATGGAGAGATTCTTGCGATACCGTAGTGGTTATCGTCTGTCATGTAGAATACTGGTCTCCCCAGAGTTGGAAGACTCAGTACCTGTCCCAGGTCCATTAGAAAACCTATTGGCGCGTTTACCACCGGATCATAGTAGCCCGCATTGATTATTCCAAGCGCTGGAACTCTTGAAGCCATTTCTGAAATTGCTTCTATTGCAGGGAGCCGGTCCCTGGCAAGCACCAGTGAGACATCAAACATGCGTGGCTCTATCTCCAGGTAAGACATTATTATGTCTCGAGAACCGAACTCCGCTCTTACCGTTTCAAAAACATAACCCTCACCACGATCCGAGAAGAGTGTCTGCCCGAAAACATCTCTTCTTCCGATAATTACCTCATTTGCGTCGATACTCACAGAGTAACGCTCCCAGCTGCGTTCAAGAACAACCCTGATATGCCGAAGTCCTTCATGAACAGTGAAAGAATGATCGGTGCCGACTTCGCTAATCCTTGCGGGTGAGATTGTCACAATTGGATGACCGTAGACATCCGTCCTGTGACTTACCATCTCTGGCAAGACCTCGAAATCGAAGATAAGTCTTATCTGATCAACTGTTTCAGAGACCTTCTGCAGTGAAAGCATTCTGTCGTACAAGTAGACTACGCCGCCGAATTCATCATAGTCCCATCCTGTTAGGTAACTCAAGAACCCTGCCCTGATGAAGAGCTCATCATCTTTCATCCGAAGGACATCATTCAGCGTTCTTTCTCGATCTACGGTTGCAGTTCTGGTATCTTCGTGAAATCTCACAGTCCTGCCTTCAGGAAAGACCATTACACTCTCTCGTTCCTGAGAAGACCTCATAAATAGCAGATCGTCTATTGCAGCTCTCACTATCACATTGCTTATGTAGTAGATCCCATCTTCTGAAAGTAAAGCCCCTTCTTCAAATCTCGATATCTCTCCATCCTCAATCAGTATGACTGGCAAAGAGAATAGAGAAACTGAGAAAAGGAGCACAATCAACAGACAACGCATATCTTACCCCCAGTACTGCATAATAGGATTAAAGAACACTCTTTATGAGTGCCGGGACCTCTGGCATGTCATCAGAAAAGGTATAGGCAGCAAGAAGCTTTCTGGTCGCCGGCTCTATATTATCCTCCAGATTGGTGTGCAATACGGCTATGACTTCTCCTCTTTCAACCTTGTTCCCGATTTTCTTAGTAATTTCTACACCTGCAGCTGGATCAACTTTATCATCCTTGCTTCTCCTGCCGGCACCAAGAATCATTGACGAAAGCCCGACAGCCTCTGCATCGATCGATTCGATGTACCCTTCTGCCTCCGAGAAGATTTCTCGCACGAACTGGGCACGGGGAAGATTCATCGTAGGTGGTGTAACACTTTTTGGATCTCCCCCCTGGGCTCTCACCAGTTCAATCAGTTTCTCGAGACCGCTACCTGTTTCAATCGTCTTTCTGGCAACATTGACACAGTGTTCTTCGCTACCGACTCCTGCTAGTTCGAGCATCTTTGCTGCAAGGCATATACAGAGCTGTTCCAGGTCTTCTGGGCCATGCCCACTGAGAGTTTCAATGGCCTCTCTTACCTCAAGAGCATTGCCAACTGTCATTCCTAACGGTTGGTTCATATCACTGATTACTACAGAAACGCTTCTTCCATGTCTCTTTCCTATGTCAATCATGGCTTTGGACAGCTCTTCGGCCTCTCTTATGTTCTTCATGAATGCCCCGGTTCCAACTTTGACATCGAGGACAATGCCGTCCGTTGTGATTGCCAGTTTCTTGCTCATTATGCTTGACGCTATGAGTGAAACCTCGTCAACAGTTGTGGTGACATCCCTCAATGCATATATCTTCTTGTCGGCTGGAACGATATTGCCTGTCTGACCGGCCAGTGCGATACCGATTCTGTTGGCTTGTTCCTTGAAGTGATCTAGAGAAAGGTCGGTTCTGAATCCCGGGATCGATTCCAGTTTATCTACTGTTCCTCCAGTGTGACCCAGACCTCTTCCAGATAGCTTCGCAAAAACAACACCTTCTGACGCCACCATAGGTCCTACAATTAGCGTTACCTTGTCGCCTACTCCACCCGTTGAATGCTTGTCAATCTTCGTTCCATTGATATCAGATAGATCAATGATATCTCCTGTATGTAGCATAATCTCAGTAAGATCAGCTCTTTCTCGAGCGCTTAGATGCCTGAAGTACACCGCCATAAGCCAGGCCGCCATCTGATAGTCGGGCACCTTGTCCTTCACAAACCCGCCAATGAGCTCTTCAAGCTCCTCGCGTGAGTTTTCCAAACCGTTGCGTTTTCTTATCAGAATGTCGTATATCATTCCTACTTCAACACCTTCTTAAGAGGGAATCTGGCCTTGAAAATCGATCCACTGCCGTACTCGGTTTCAACAGAGATGTTGCCTCCGTGCTTCTCAGCAATGAAGCGCACAATCACCAATCCCAGACCTGTCCCCCCCATTTTCCTTGATCTTGCCTTATCAACCCTATAAAACCTTTGAAACAACTGTTTACGGGCAGATTCTGGTATTCCTATCCCGGTGTCCTCAACTTCAAGCACTGCGTCATCGATTGAATGATATGCCCTTATCCAAACATCTTTAGGACCATGATCTTTTATTGCTGTGTTCTTTATTGCGTTGTCTGAAAGGTTCAACAGCAACTGAACCAGACGATCGAAGTCACCCTCAACATATACATCTCTTTCAAGATCGTCGTGTAGTTCTACCCCCAACTCTTCCGCAAGCTGCTTAACAATTCTCAAGACATACTCGCCAACTCTGGCCAGTTCCACATCTTCGAATTTGATGCCTGCTTCTCCGGATTCAAGTTTCTCAAGATCAAGCAGATCATTTATCAGCCTGGTCATCCTTGCGGATTCCTCTTCAATGATTCTCAGAAACCTCCTGACTGTTTCCCTGTCAAGGTGTTCGTCTTCCAAGAGTGTTTCTGCATATCCATGTATTGAAGTCAGTGGAGTCCTCAGCTCGTGGGAAGCATTCGCCACGAAGTCTCGTCTCATCAGTTCAACTTCTTTTTCCCGAGTTATATCTCTGAGAAGAATCAGATAGCGGTCTCTTCCTTCGTCAAAAGCAACTCTAATGACCCTGCAGTCATGGAAAGACCTTTCAGGGTAGTACATGGTAATCTCTGATTGCTGCGTCTCCTTGGAAGAGACTGTTTCCTCAAGAAGATCTGCTATATAGAAATTATCGATTGCCTCAGTAATCTTCTTGCCTACGACTTCACTCTTTCTTGAAAGCTGTATGGCAGCACTGTTGGCATATTCAACCATGCCATCAGAGTCAGTAATAATGAGAGCTTCATCAAGGTTATCAATGATGGACTGTGAATACTCCAGATGTGAACCAATATCTTCGAGTTCTTTATCTTTTCTTTCAATCAGATCTCTCAGGAGCTTGTAAATGTATACAGGCTGATCCGTAGCTTTTCCTCCAGCCAGGGCTGCGATGCGTTTGATCAGCTTGCTGTATTCCCTTGTTCTGGAAAACTCTCTCATCAAAAGCAACAATAGCAGCAGTGCAACAGCTGCTATTATTGTAATGAGATATATCAAGTGTTATTCTTCCTTTCCCGGATCTTTGAACTTATAACCCTTACCTCTTACGGTCATGATGAACTTGGGACTTGAAGGATCTTCTTCAATCTTTGTTCTGAGTCGTCTAATGTGTACATCAACAGTTCTGGTGTCACCGTAGTAATCGTATCCCCACAGCTTGTCAAGGAGAACATCCCTGCTAAAGACCTTTCCCTCGTTCTCGGCAAGGAAACGGAGCAGCTCGAACTCAAGAGGTGTAAGTGCCACCATCTTGTTCTTGACACGAACCTCGTATTTTTCAGTGTCAATTTCCAGGTCACGCGCAATGATCTTCTTCGGTCTCTCCTCTTTCGTGTAAGTTGTCTGTTGAATTCTCCTGAATACAGCCCTTATGCGAGCAAGAACTTCTCTGACACTGAACGGCTTAGTAATGTAATCATCTGCTCCAAGCTCAAGACCCAGCACTTTGTCAAACTCCTCGCTCTTGGCACTGAGGAATATCACTGGGGTCTGCCGGTGCTTTTCCATGGATCTTATGTTGCGAACCATTTCGAATCCATCCATCCCTGGAAGCATGATATCCACGATGAACATGCCAATATCAGTTTCATTGGCCGCTTTTAGAGCTTCTTCAGCATCAAACGCCTTCTGTACTTCATAACCTTCCTTCTTAAGATTGAAGGATAGCAGTTCAACAATAGATGGTTCGTCATCAACAACAAGTATGCTCTTCTTTGCCATTCCTTACCCACTCCTTTCGTTTACCGCTTATTGTAAGCGATTGATTGATCAAGTATCGAAAAGCTTCCTTCTTCTCTCGATTCTGAACACATTCGGCCAATCCCTCGTAGATATCGTCGTTCATGTTAGAAATTACGTATTGTGAAACACTCTCCCTGATGCTTTCAAAGTCTGCCTTCACACCTTCCATATTAAGAAGTGCCATAAGCAATCTCCTTTTTTCTTTTAATTCAGAAATCGGAGACATCTTATATCCTTCAAAAAGCGTTCCAGGCTTCGGGATCAATGGGTTCAGGCTCACACTGATCCTTGAATAACCGATGTCCCTGCAAAAGGAGACAATTGAAGAGATTTCCTGCAAATCGTTCCCATCTTCGCCCGGTACATCATATATGAAATAGAGCTTGATCCGCTCAAATCCCGCGTCCCGTCCCAATCTAAAAGCAATCTCGATATCTTTGCTGCTGAGCGCTTTACCCAGAAGGTTCCTCACCTTCTGGGAGCCCCCCTCCGGCGCGATGGTGAACTGTTTCTGAGAGCCGCTTCTCAATGCCTTCAACAGGTGACCGCTCAAAGAGTCAGCACGAAGGGAAGAAACCGATAGATCAAGTTCGTTCTCGAGCGCAAATTGAGCCACCTTATCTATATCAGGATGATCGTTTACTTCTGCAGCAACAAGCCCCACCTTCTTCGTATGATTCATTGCCTGCGACAAGCTCTCTTCAATTGAAGAGTAAGGCAGGTGTCTGGATCCTCCAAAAGTGTGTCCCATTACACAGAATGCGCATCGATGACGGCATCCTCTACTGATTTCCAGCAAGAAACGGTTCGGAAATACAGAATTTGGTGTCAGGTATGAACTCTCCGCATGATTAGACAAGATGCTTTCGCTCAGATGACTCCCTGTTCTGCTGTAGTTGTCCAGGAAAGCAATTGCAGACTGCCTCGTATGCTCTTCGAGCTTCAGCTTTGCAAGATTCTCTACAAAACCTTCAGCTAGTTCTCCTTCGTAAACATAGTCGCCTACGTATTCAAGAGCTGATTTCATGAAGAGAGAGAGAGATCCCCCGATAATGATTATGGGATGCTTCTCTGAACGCTCTCTCGGATTCAGAGGTACACCAAGATCATGCAGCATGAAAAGAACGTTCAGCAGATCCATCTCGAAATGAACGGAGAAAGCCCATATCCTGAAATCACTTATGACTGATGGAGAATCAAGTGAAAAATGGCTTCTGGCTGTTTCATCATAGAAGAACCTTTCGCAACCAACATCCTCTGGGATATTCATTCTGTAGAAGAGATCATGATAAGAGAGACTTGCGCTGGCAACATCGTACGTGTTCGGAAATATCAGAGCTACTCGTGATGGACCATGGCAGGAAATATCTTTCACAAAATGCTCACGGCCTCGAAGATCATTGATCGTCTTGAGCTCTTTCCATGTCCTGTTACTGCTAATTCTCCTCACTTAGCTTCCTTCCCAGCTGCTCAACGTTTACGATCCTTCGTTCTGTCGAAAAGAACGCTTTCTGTTTCCCCCTGCATGCTATTTTTCCCATGAAGACAAGGACATCATCTCTTGGACATTGAACCTCCATCTCAACAGTTACCCCTTCTCCCATCTTTAGAGGAGCCACATGTGTAATCTCTGTTCTCACGACCACGGCGAGCATTTCGTGAGACAGATAGTCCTCTAGGACAGAGAAGCTGCATTCATGAATGACTCTTAGGAGACCACTGGTAGAGACCAAATCAAGCGATTCTCCCGCAGGGGTTTCTGCCCATCTCATCGAACTATCATTGATGCTGATTTCGAAACTCCTGGTCATACCCGCAAGCTCACCTAGTTTCATCGGGTTCTTCTTTCTCCTCTTTACCTGAGTCCATGACCGGTTTCTTCTTCTCTTTCTCGTTGTTCTGTTCATCAAGATCGTCTCTGTAGTAGTTGCCTTCCTCCACAAGATCAAGAATCTCAGCCAGTTCTTTTCCAGTTATCGTTTCTCTCTCGAGAAGATAGTCAACCGCTTTATCAAGAGCTGGTCTTAAGCTGGAAATGACGCTCTTGGCCTTATCGTATGCCTCGTATACTGTCTTCTTCACCTCGTTGTCGATTTCGCTGGCTATCTGTTCACTGAAATTCCTTCTTCTTGTTATTTCCCTTCCCAAGAAGACTTCGCCCTCTTCTCTTCCCCAAGAAACTGGGCCAAGCGATTCGCTCATACCGTACTGACAAATCATGCTTCGTGCAAGTGAAGAGGCCCTCTCAAGGTCATTTGTAGCACCGGTGGTAATATCGCTGAAGACGATTTCCTCAGCGGCACGACCTCCCAGAATCTGAGCGAGATTGTCAAAAAGCTCATTTCTTGAGACCAGGTATTTGTCTTCGAGAGGGAGGCTCTCTGTAAAACCAAGTGCGGAATGTCCACGAGGCACTATGGTGACTTTGTGAACTGGATAGGCTTCTTTCAGGGAGAGGCCAACCGCAGCATGACCCACTTCATGATAAGCAACGATCTTCTTCTCTTTAGGATTCATAACTCTCGATTTCCTGGCGGGTCCTGCCATCACTCTATCTATAGCCTCTTCAAGTTCGATCATCGAGATGAGTTTCTTGCGAGCCCTTGCAGATAGCAAGGCAGCCTCATTAACAAGGTTCTCCAGGTCTGCACCAACAAAACCTGTCGTTCTTCTTGCCAGAAGGTTGATGTCTACTTCAGGATCAATGGGCTTACCCCTCATGTGTATCTTGAGTATCTCTGAACGCCCCTTCACATCTGGCGGATCAACCGTTATCTTCTTGTCGAAGCGCCCCGGGCGCAGTAATGCATGGTCAAGAATGTCAGGGCGGTTTGTAGCAGCAATTACTATAACGTTGGTCTTATTGTCAAAACCGTCCATTTCGACCAGTATCTGGTTCAGTGTTTGTTCGCGCTCGTCGTGCCCTCCTCCCAATCCTGCCCCTCGGTGCCTTCCGACAGCATCGATTTCGTCAATAAAGACTATCGACGGCGCACTCGATTTGGCCTGATTGAACAGGTCTCTGACTCTGGAAGCTCCGACCCCCACAAACAGCTCCACAAAGTCCGACCCACTTATGTAGAGGAACGGGACATCAGCTTCTCCTGCAGCTGCTCTTGCCAGTAGTGTCTTACCCGTACCGGGAGGACCAACCAGAATAAGTCCCCTGGGCATCCTGGCTCCTGTTTCAGCAAAAGTTGTTGGATCTTTCAGGAAGGCAACCACATCTCCAAGCTCCTGGATCGCCTCATCAACTCCAGCAACGTCCTTGAAAGTTATCTTCTTATCCATGTGTATGTACTTCTTTGCCGGGCTTCGAGTGAAGGTGAACGCCTGGGAATTCCTGCCGGACAATGCTCTCATGGCAAACAGCCAGATGAAGATGATTATTCCCAGCGGGATAAGTGTTCCGAGGATATTGATCCATAGTGAAGAGTCTGCGTCTTTCTCAAAACGAACGACGACCCCACGACTGACAAATCCTTCCACTTCTTGTTGGAAGCTCTCGCTGGCAAGCGTTTGCGGACTAATCCTTGTCTCAATGGCTCTTCTTGGATCGTATCCAGTTGTATAGACTATTTTGCCGTCATCATGTATGACAATATCAATAATATCTGCCTTATCGTCAACGAACTTGCTATAAGGAACTTCAACTGTAGTTTCTGTGGGGTACAAACCAATGAGCGCAACTAATAAGAAGACGCCGAGGATGACATAAAAGAGTATCATCCCGATTTTAGGTCTCTGATTCACTCAGTTACCTCCTCTCAAGCCACAAAACCACGACTTTCTCTTCGATGAAATCACATCGACATATCTCGCTGGTCCTGATTCCTGGAACCCAAAGAATATTCCCTTCGCGATCCTCCACAACAACTGTCTGATCAAGAAAAGCTGTCTCTCCAGCATCATGAATAATCCTTTCAACTTCCCGCTCTCTCTTCATACCAAAAGGTATCATCTTGTCTCCCGGTAACGTTCTTCTCACTTTCAGAGGAAGTCTAAGCTTGTTCTCAGAACACACGGACAGGTCTGCTCCATCGATCTTCTCAGGGCACTTCTCAGAAAACAGAATACGAATTCGACCAATGTTGAAGTCTCCTGAATACGGCAGTTCCGAAATAACCTGTTCTTCTGTCTCCTTCGGAATAATAAGATCACCTTTGTAGAAGAAGACATACTTTCCGATTCTGCTAGCCTTTACACTGCCTTTAAACTCCACCGTCCATCTGCGATTCTGGGAAAAGAGACAGCCCAGAAATGTTCTGATCCTCTCCCTTGTTGGAGTATAACCACTCTCGTCCATACGAGACACGATTTCCCTTGCTACCTCAGCAACCAGGGATCTGTCCACTTTTGTCAGGCTGTCAACCTCTTGAATGAGGACATCATTGATTTTCTTGAATCGCTTCAATTCCTTCTCAACTAGAGAGTTCAAGAGCCCCTGAATATCATTCGCGTTTTCGAACAACCTGTAGAATGAATCGAGAACCTCAGGATTCAGCTTCTTAAGCTCTGGTAACACCCTGTTTCTCACCAGGTTCCGCTCAAAAACTTCCACAACGTTGGTATCATCAAGGCTATAAGGAATCTCATTAATTGTAACATAACTGATTATCTCTTGCACTTTCAGGCACAGGAAGGGACGGATTATGCGATCTCTGATTGGTGCCATTCCCGTCAATCCACGAACACCTGTTCCTCTTGCAATTCTCATCAATATCGTCTCTGACAGATCACTCATATGGTGCGCGAGAGCAATCCGGTCAGCATTCAGCTCTTCACACTTGTCTGAAAGGAAAGCGTTTCTGAGATTTCGCGCGGACTCCTCAAGAGATTCCCCCTTCGTCTGTGCAGCGCGTTCTCTTGATCTACCCTGGCCTGTAACAAATGGAACATCCAGTTGATCACAGTAACTCCTGATCAATCGCGCTTCAACTTCTCCCGAACCTTCTCTTATGAGGTGATCAAAATAGGCAGCAATCACTTTGATTTCGAGTGTCTCTCGATGATTGCTGAGGAAGTGAAGCAATGCCATTGAGTCTTTTCCGCCTGATACTGCCACCAGAATCGTCTCTCCACACTTGATGAGGTCCCACTCTTCGATGAAACTCAGAACCTTTCCAGTCATGCCTTCTGTTCTCACGATAACCACCTTATAGAAAAACTGCGCCCCTTGGGGCGCAAATGGAGCCAACGATGGGACTTGAACCCATAACCTGCTCATTACGAATGAGCCGCTCTGCCGGTTGAGCTACGTTGGCAGCCAGACGTATTCTACATCAGGGCTTGAGCGATGTCAACGTATCAACTGGCGTACGCCACGCTTCTCTTTTCCCGTATGACAGTAACCTTGATGACACCAGGGTATTCCAGTTTTGACTCAATCTCCCTTGCGATATCTGCCGAAAGCTTCTCCGAGAGAGCATCATCGAGTTTCTCTGGTTCGACTATTACTCGGATTTCTCTCCCAGCCTGTATTGCATACGCCTTCTCGATGTGACTGAAACCTTTGGCGATTCCCTCCAGATTCTCTAGTCGTTTTATGTACATGTCCAGAGACTCTCTTCTGGCACCAGGTCTGGCTGCGGACACAGCATCAGCAGCAGCAACGAGTACAGCTTCTGCGCTTGTAGGTTCAACTTCACCATGGTGGTACTGGATCATGTTCACAACTTGAGCCTTCTCTCCGTATCTCTTAGCGATATCCCCCCCGATAGAGGCGTGTGACCCCTCAATCTCGTGATCGAGAGCCTTACCAATGTCATGCAATATGGCCCCTCTCTTGACCTTGTCCACATTCAAACCCAGTTCCGCGGCCATCAGTGCAGCAATCTGAGCGACCTCAATAGAATGAGCGAGGACATTCTGCCCATAACTGGTCCTGTACTTCAGTCGACCAAGGAGTTTGACCAGCTCAGGATGAAGCGACGGTATACCTACTCTCATTAGAGCTTCCTGGCCGGCTTCCTTTATTTCAGCATAGATCTCTTTCTTTGACTTTTCGTACATCTCCTCTATCCTGGCTGGGTGAATCCTCCCATCTTCTATCAGTTTCTCAAGGGTCAATTTTCCGATCTCTCTTCTGAGGGGATTGAAACACGAAATCACAACAACTTCAGGAGTATCGTCAATGATCAGATCTGCTCCTGTGAGCTTCTCAAATGCCCTTATGTTTCTTCCTTCGCGTCCGATTATTCTTCCTTTCATCTCATCAGAAGGAAGACTCACAGTACTTACCGTTACATCCCCGGTATAGTCTGCTGCATATCTCTGAATTGCATTGACTATTACCCACTTTGCATGCTTGCTTGCATCCTCTTCATACTGCTCTTTCAGTTGTTTGTATCGCTGAGCAATATCATGTTCATACATCTCCTCGGCCCTCTTGAGCACAATCTGCCTGGCTTCATCGGGCGACAAGTCTGCTAACTCGTAAAGTTTCTTTTCTGCTTCTTCCTTTTGTCTTCTGACTTCTTCACGTTCTTTCTCTATATCGTTCTTCAGTCTTTCAACAGTCTCTTCCTTCTTGTCAAGATTGTCTTCCCTTCGAGATATTCTTTCCTCCCACTGCTTCAGCTCATCCCTTTCTTTGCGAAATTCCCTTTCCTTCTCTTCTCTGAGCTTGTGCAGTTCTTCTCTACCCTCGATAATTGCTTTCTTTTTCAGGTGTTCCGCTTCTTCAGCTGCCCTTTCCCGTATGCTCTCAGCGTCAGCTTTCGCAGCTCTTTGTTGTTCTTCTACAATCCTTCTTGTACGTTTCTCTATCGCGGGGACGAGAACGATCACAGATGCTACGATTCCTATAGCCAGACCTAAGATTATCCACAATACAATCATTCGCACGCTGGCACGATCGTCCGCCAGATATGGATCTTGGCCAGCTCCCTCCTTTCTAATCGGTTGTCAAATATCTCATCTTAGTATTCTCTGCTGGAATAACTCTGCTGAGGGATAAGGTTGTTCAGCTCTCGATAAGTTCATTCAAGTTTGCACGAATCCTCTCGTACTCAAAACCTTTCCTCAGAAACTTGTTAACGAGTTTCCTTCTCTCATCAGGAGTAATACCAGACTTTGTTGTACTCTTCCGAATCTCTTCTCTGAGAACCCTTTCAAATTCCTGTTGAACGGTCTCCTGTCCCAGAAGCCCCTCTATCTTTTCTCTGTTCAGTCCCAGACTCTCAAGTTCTCTTCTTACCCTTACGGGACCTTTTCTCAAGAGTTTTATTGAGTCGGAAACAAATAGCTGGGCAAAACGGCTGTCATTTATTATTTCTCTTTCCTTTAGCTCTGTAATGGCACATTCTATATCTTCTGGAGTGAAACCCTTCTTTTGCAAATGAGTCCTGACTTCATACTCTGTCCGTTCCCTGAAACTCAAAAACCTCTTCAGGCTGCTGAAGATTTCCCTTTGAGTTTCATCTTCACTGCTGTTTCTCATTGTTACCGTCTTCCAGGGAAGCAGTCTCTGGTAGATTGAGAGCTTTTCTTATTCTCCCCTCGATCTCTGACATAATGTCCGGGTTTTTCGATAGATACTCTGCGGAATTCGACTTTCCCTGACCGAGGCTGGTCTCATTACCATCTTCTTGAATATAGTTGTACCACGCACCTTTTCTTTCCACTATACCGGTATCCAGGCCAAGATTTATCAACTCGTGTTCCTTTGCTATCCCTCTTCCATAAATGATGTCAACCTTGGCCTCTTTGAATGGCGGAGCAAGCTTGTTCTTGACAACTTTGATGGTAGTCTCATTACCCGTTACGTTTGATCCTTCTCTTATGGCAGCACCTCGTCTTATCTCAAGTCTTATGGAAGCATAAAACTTAAGCGCCACCCCCCCTGTCGTAGTCTCGGGGTTGCCGTACATAACTCCAATCTTCATCCTTGTCTGGTTGATGAACATCACGATCGTTCTGGACTTGCTAACCGTTCCCGAAATCTTACGAAGTGTTTGTGACATCAATCTCGCTTGCAGCCCAACCTGTAGTTCGCCAATTGAACCTTCAATTTCAGTCCTGGGAACCAGTGCTGCCACAGAATCAACAACGACCATATCCACGGCATTTGATCTGACCAGACCATCGACAATCTCAAGGGCCTGTTCACCATAATCAGGCTGAGAAATGAGTAGATTGTCAACATCAACGCCCAGACTTCTGGCATACTTGATATCTAGCGCGTGCTCAGCATCTACAAATGCAGCAATACCGCCTCTTTTCTGCACTTCGGCTACAGCATGAAGTGCGACCGTTGTCTTTCCGCTTGACTCTGCTCCGTATACCTCAACAACACGTCCTCTCGGATAACCTCCGATGGTTACTGCACTGTCTATAGATAACGAACCAGAAGAAATCACATCAGCAGTCTGTTTAGATTCCTGACTGCCAAGTAGCATCACAGAACCCTTCCCAAATTGCTTTTCGATCTCTCTTATTGCCCTGTCAAGTGCAGCTTTCTTATCTCTCGACGTCATACTCTTGAAGTCCCCCTTCAAAATCACAGGTGTATAGTTCTCGATACTTTGCGCCCTCTCTTCCAAGAATCGACTCGAATACCTTGACCTCACTGACTGATACAACAACACTTTCCGGGGTTAAGGTCTCGATGAGTTTCTCCCAGTACTCTGGGCTGTACTTGATTCGTCCCACAGTTATGTGTGGGTGAAACGAACCTTCAACGGGGATCGAAAGACTCTCCGTCAAAATCCTGATTTCTCTCCTGAGACTGTGGACTGTGGGCGAATCATCTAGCCCGAGCCAGATGACTCGCGGCAACCCCTTATACTTGAAATATCCTATCTGTTTTGTCACAATTGAGAAAGATGGGAATCCCCTCAAACGGTTTGAAAGCATATGTGCAAGCTGTCTGGCCTTCGATCTCTCAATCTCACCAAGAAAGGCAAGTGTGAGATGGGCATTACCAGAGCTTACCCAGTTCCCCTTGAATCCCATTCTTCTAAGCTTCTCCGCACTCCTGTCGAGTATTTCTGAAACTCTCGGACCAGTATCTATGGCAACAAATGACCGCAACTTAATCCCCTCCAATCAGGGTTTTTCGATGCCTGAGCAGGTAATTCATGCCGCTTGCAACGGTAACTGCACCAACTACGACCTGGAGAACTACCATTCCTGCTCCAGAAGGAAAATCAAAGAGCAAGTGGAAATAGGCCGCTGCAATAAAAGCAAAGTGAACAACTGTTTTCGCCTTTCCCATCATGTCAGCGGGAATGACTATTCCCGACGATGCACTCAGCATCCTGATTCCTGAGACAAGAATGTCTCTGAACACAATGATTATCAACAACCAGAAATTGACCAATCCTGCAGCAAACAATGCAATGAATATCCCGGTCACAAGTATCTTGTCAGACAGCTGATCAAGGAACTTACCCATTCTCGTCACAATGTCGTACTTCCTTGCCAGATAACCGTCAAAATAATCTGTCAACGCTGCTACTGCAAAGACTATGCCGGACCCCCATATCGCTGCGGTGGTATCTATCCTCAACAGGATGATCACAGGAAAAGTCATCACTATCCTTGAAAGCGTCAATAGATTAGGCAGATTTCGCATCAGCGTTCACGACTCCTCTTGTATCATGTACTTCCGCTGCCGTAATTGTGCAGTTCACAAAATCACCAACACTTGCATTCCCACTAAGGATAACAGATCCATCGATCTCAGGTGCACAATCATACAACCTGCCGACAAGCATGCCACCCACACGTTCATCAATTAGCGCTTTCTTCTGCTTACCGACATGCCTCTGATTAAGCAAATGGGAAATCCCATCCTGCTCAAAGAGCAACTCGTTCAGATAGTTCTGTGCACGCTCCTGGCTCATTGTCGATCTTCGAGAAAATGCCGTAGTTCCTTCCTCTGGAGAATAGACAAACCCGCCCAGCCAGTTGAAGCCAACAGCTTTAACAAACTCAAGGGACTGTTCGAACGATTCTCTTGTTTCGCCGGGGAAACCTACCATCAGTGTAGTCCTGAGTACCGCTTCGGGAATCCTTCGTCTTATATCTCTGAATAACCTTACAAGTTCAGAAGAATTCCTTCTTCTCTCCATATCACTGAGTATTCTGTCGGAGCCACTCTGAACAGGTACGTCATAATAGGGTAATACATGTTCTGATGACCCAATTGCATCAATGATCCTTGATGTCAGATGATCCGGGTGCAGGTACATGACTCTTACCCAGAAATCTTGTGGAATCCTGTCAATTGCTTCGAGTAGCTCTGGAAGTGCTTGCTTGCCGTAGATATCCAATCCGTATTGAGTTGTATCCTGAGATACAAGAACAACTTCTCTTGTTCCTTTGCTTACCAAACTATGGATTTCATTGAAAACATCTTCAACAGGTCTGCTCCTTGAACGTCCCTTAAATGAAGGTATAGAACAGAATGCACACGCTCGATCGCAACCATCGCCGATTTTCACAAAGGCATAAGGCAACGCATCACACCTGCTTGTGAATTCGTAGACCGCTTCTGGTTCGGCATAAACCCACAGATCACCCTTCTCTATCAGGTCAGCAAGCCTCTTCGGTGATGTAACTGATATCAGACCGTCAATCTCAGGTATTTCCTTCTTGAGTTCGCTGAAGTAGCGCTGCACCAGGCAGCCAACGGCCATCACTTTTAAGCTTGGGTTTCTCTCTTTTAGGTGAGCATAAGATAAGATGTTTTCTATACTCTCGAGCTTTGCAGCCTCGATAAAGCCACAGGTATCTATCACAACAATGTCGCTATCAAGCGGATTATCAACGAACTCGTGTCCTCTCTCAGACATGATGCCTCTGAAATTGCTCATGTCAGCGTCATTCTTCGGGCAACCGAGCACCTGGAGGTTCAGTTTCATCTCAACCTCTCCTTGCGTTTCTCCAGATATTTGTTTCTTATTATGGTCAGTTCATCGATGTACTCTTTGCTCTTATAGTTTGGATAAGTGTGTTCGAAGGGTCTGAATGCACCGTTAATAAACATGAGCGTTATTTCGGCAAAAATCCCTCTACCAACATATATCCTGTTAGCCCAATGTTTCGTAGAAGCCAGAACAAACTGGGTGTGATGAACGTAACCAGGATCGATATTAACTCTACGGTCCCCGGACACTCTCATTCTATCTTCAATCTCACACGTGACCAGTTTGATCTCAGGTAGCTCGGCGGGGTGAAAGAGTCTGCGGAAACTTACCAGTCTTGCAGTTAGACCAGGTCCCATCTCGCTATCGTAGAAACTGGTGAATACTCCAAAAGGAAGCTCTGCCGACACATAATCGACAGCACCTAGTCGATCCTCGAGTAGAGGCCTGACTTCTTCCAGATAGTAATCCGTGTATGCAGAAAAAATTAACGAGATCAGGTTTACGAACTCGCCCCGCGTGATTGCTGTCATGGGTTACACTCCACATCAAGCTACATATGATCTATGTCATTCCAGAAAAGCATTCTGGCAATTAGTCTTTCACAAAATTGCTCGCTCATCCTTGCATTGGAATTATATCATGATGCAATTGTTATCGCCTGAGGAAAGTGAGCACAACAGACGCTCTGAGCTGTGCTATAATCACTTCTGAGACGCCTGCGGGGCATGATATCCGCAGTACTTGCAGAACGAGCATGCACCGCAAAATCTTTCCCGGAGAGTGCACAATGTATACCTCAAGGATTTCCAAGCAGACTATTAAGCGTCTGGCAATCTATTACAGGTGCCTGGAGAAGCTCCATAAGGAAGGTATACGCACTGTCTCTTCTCATCAGATTGGTGAAGAGCTTGGACTGAAAGCCAGCCAGGTCCGTAAGGACCTGTCCTATTTTGGTGGATTTGGGAAACGAGGCGTTGGATATGAGATCCGAACGCTGGCTTCAAGAATCAGCAAGATTCTTGGCATGACCCGTTCCTGGAAAACCTGCATCGTAGGCTTTGGAAATCTGGGAAGAGCTCTTCTCCACTTTCCAGGTATCAGAGATAAAGGATTCAATATCGTCGGTGTCTTTGACAAAGACAAGAAGAAAGTCGGCAGTGCTGCTGACGATCTTCTCAGAGTAGAAGATGTGGCATCAATTCCAATGGCAATTAGAGAAAGAGGCATTGAGATCGGTGTGATCGCAACTCCCGCAGAAGATGCCCAGAGTGTCGTTGATCTCCTTATCAAGTATGGTGTAAAAGGTATTGTAAGCTTTGCTCCAACAAAACTCAGCGTTCCTGAAAGGATTTCTGTTGAAGAAATAGATATCTCAGTCGCACTCTCTTCAGTGGCTTTTGGGATTATCCGTATGGAAAGAGATGGGGATTAGCGTGGACAATAGCATTCTTGTAGCTCTAGTTGGTGGCAGTGGTGCTGGAAAGACTTCCGTAGCGGAGTACTTGAGAAATCACTTCATGGACCTCTGCGATGTTCTGTCTATGGACGACTATTATCGTAATCTGGAACCTGGTGTCGATCCAAGAAACTTCAATTTCGATAGTCCGAACGCTTTTGATTTCAGTCTCTTCAGAGATCATATAACTCAGGTGAAGGCTGGCAAACCTATCGATCTGCCAATATACTCGATGATTACATACAGAAGAGAAGAGGGCATAAAGAAGACATATGAGCCCAGGCCCCTGAACATTGTCGAAGGAATCCTGATCTTACATAACGAAGACATGAGAGAATTGTTCGATTTTTCAGTGTACATTGATGCCCCCCCAGATGAGAGGTTGATTCGCAGAATCGAACGCGACATCAAAGAAAGAGGGCGTTCGCTGGAGAGCATCATTACTCAGTACAGGAGATTTGTGGCTCCGTCTTTCAAGAGTTTCATAGAGCCTCAGAAGTACTTTTGTGATATAGTCTTACCAGACGGAATCGAAAACGCAACTGGGCTGAAAGTCATCATCAATGCCATTGAGAACATGCTTAAGAGCTGAGAACTTTTGGAGGTGTTCTGGTGATCAGGCGTATACTTCTTGTTCCGATTATCCTTCTCGTAATATCCTGCGCCTTCTCTTTTGACACAGATGCGGTTGAACAGTATTTTCTGGGCTACATAGAAGACTTCCAAAAGGTAGAATCTCAGCATCCTCTTGTAAAAGAGCTGAAGCTAGAACTTGATAATCTTGCCCTTTACCGACTCTACAAGTTTCAGATTGCTGGAAGTGTAGAGAGAAGAGAAACGTCGACAACCATTGCAGGCCTTCTCACAGATTTCTTCAGAACGATTCCTGAGAGTGCTTATGCCAACCAGGATGATCGGTTAGCGTTTAGTGCTTTCCTTGGGTGGGTATTGTCAGAGTATTCTGTAAACTCTTTCGAGACATGGACATTGAGCGAAATGCCAGCCTTTACTCGTGCTTTTAATGATTACACTGCATATGTTCGAAATGCAGCTTCCAAAGTATTCAAAGCCTGGATAGCTCATGCGCTTGGTGTGCTTGTAGAAATCCCGGAACACTTTCCTGAAGAGCTCTCTGTGCGCAATGTTTTCCCGGAACTCGCGATCTCAGTAGCCATCGATAAAGAAGACGAAGAGTTGATCTCTTCGCTTTCATCACCAGGCATAATCAACAGGCTGACTTCTTCAATTGACCAGATTGCTGAGAAGAACTACACTGCATCGGAGCTATTCAAAGAAGACGTAAGACATTTCGTTAATCTGGCAATCAACGATCTCCCAGGTATTGATCAATCTCTTCTGGAGCAAGCACAGAATCTCCTGGAATTGTGGGTATATCACGCAATGTCACTGATCGACCATGCACCAGGATTCCCCGCAGGAATGATGACTGTGGAGGCAACTATACCTGGATTCGATAACACACTTCCAACTGATGAGGAGTACTACAGCGAAATCCTCGCCTACTTTGAAGAGAACCCCGATAGAAGGGCTTCTACTGCTGAGAGACTCGGTCTTAACGCTCGGATCCTTTCAATGAGACGGTATGACCCTTCGAGTCTCCTGGAAAGTGACATAGAAGCTGAAGTCAGACGTATAGTTCCTGCATTGACTGAAGCATTCACTGCTCTGAGAGCTGAAATCTCTGAAAACCTTGTGGAAGCTGCTGAGAGATCTCCTGACCTTGCATGGCTACGTATTCTCATCTATGTTGCTGCAGGTTTGGGGCTGTACCTCCTCATGCCAGCTCTCCGCTCTTACCTGGCTGGTGCAATCGTAAGCGTTGAGCTTTTTTACTTGCTATTCTTCTCGAATTTCAACCTCAGCACTTTTGATGTCTCTTTATATGCCATAGTTATTGTTCCTACCTTTGTGTTCACATTGATACTCACCGTGTCAGCAAATCTCAGTAAGACCAAACGAGGTATACTCTCGTTGCTTCAGCTGTTGCTGGTGATACTCGTGCTGGTGCTCCCTTTCACCAATCTGTACACAAGGGTCGACGAGATCTCCATGGACGAGTTCCCCGACTTCTACTCCTCGATATATTACGAGACACTGAAAACAGATCTGTTTCTCTCAACAACTTCAAGATTCAGTTTCTTGATGCGTGACCTGACATCGGTGATATCGACCGAAATGAATGATCTGCGAAGAGTGATAAGAGTGGTTATCCCCAACGTTATGAACAGTATCGTTTCAAAGAGCAATTCTCAGGCTGCGTATGATGCCGGGCGTTTCAGAATCACAATGCCTTCATTTGATCCGTATCTGTCGATCAGTAACCAGCAGGAGTATGTGCAGGAGTTTGACTCACTCCAAAAAAATCTCAAGAGTTTTGTGAGAACCAGCACTATCAATTACAGGACTTACCTGAAGAGGAAAGATGCTGTCATGAGTTCCGCTGTTCAGATAGTGGCGATGGCGGGTGAACCACTGCGAGAGGACTTTCTGAAACATGTCCGGGATGCTTTCGGTGCCAGGGCAGATTTTACGCATCCTCTGGAGGTCTTCGAGGACACGATACATGTTGAACTGGAAAAAGAGCCCGAACCAGCCTCAGTCAAACCTTATAGTAGTGGAGATTTTGCGCCGATTCTGCTGGGGGTCATGGTTCTTTCGTCATCTTCAGCTCTGTTCAAAAGAAGGGTTCTCTTCCTTTACGTCCAAATGGCTCTCATTGTGGTGGCTTTTGTCAGAGCATTACTTTCGATGGGATCACTCGAACTCTTTGTACATAGTGGTTTGCCGGAGATAAGTGTTGTAACCAGTTCCAGGATAGACATTTGGTTTTTGGTTTTCTTTGTTTGTATAATATCAGTGTGCCTGATCAAAGCGATTTTATCCCATAAGAAGAGGAGGGAGATTCATGAAGATTAAGCTGTTCCTTGTTATTGCACTTGTGGCACTGTTTTCCGTTTCTGGTCTTGCCTTGCGTGTAATCATGGTAACGGACATGGGCGGGCTTGGAGACAAGTCATTTAACGACGGTACCTGGGAAGGAATTGTAAGAGCTGGAAACTTCCTGGGCATCGACTACGATGTTGTTCAGTCTTACGAGCAGGGTGACTACATCCCCAACCTGTCAAATGCGGCTCGTGAAGCAGACATCGTTTTCGCTGTTGGATTCCTGATGGAGGACGCGCTGTTCAGAGTAGCCCCTCAGTTCCCCGGCACTTACTTTGTCGGTATCGACATTGCTGTCCCGGAAGATTTTGAAGGCGACAATGTCGTAGGGTATCTGTTCAGAGAACAGGAAGGAGCATTCCTGGTAGGTTACCTCGCTGCAGCTATGACACAATCAAACTTAGTTGGCTTTGTTGGCGGTATCCCGATACCCCCTGTCGAGAGATTCAGGTACGGCTTCGAAGCAGGTATACGCGTATACGAAGACCTGCACGGAAAGACTGTCGATATTCTCAGGGGTTACACCAATGACTTCAACGACCCTGCGAAGGGTAAAGATCTCGCCATGGCACAGTTTGCTGAGGGGGCTGACATAGTCTTCCATGCGGCTGGTGCTTGCGGAAACGGTGTTATTGAAGCCGCTGCTGAAAGAGGAGAAGGCTATTTCGCCATCGGAGTCGACGTTGATCAGGACTACATGGCTCCTGGAAGCGTTCTTACAAGCTCGATCAAGAGAGTAGACATGGCTTCTTACCAGGCGATTCTTAGTATTGCATTGGGTACCTTCGAAGCAGGAACCAAAATACTCGGAATCGCTGATGAAGGCGTTGGAATGAGTGAAATGCAGTACACAAGGCACCTGGTACCCGCAACGGTCCTTGCTGAACTTGATTTCCTGAAGGAAGAAATCAAGCGAGGTGCATTGGCCATTCCAGAAACCCAGGATGCGCTTGATGCATTCGTTGTACCTGACATTGCTCTGCCGTGATGAACGAGACACAGGGACGCTCTGCGTCCCTGTGTCTATCTTATTTGTCAGTTAATACCAAAGGTCGGGAGCGGCAGACTCCCGATTTTTGGTATCGATTGACACGGAGGTGATGGCGTGGTTCCCGCTTCTACAAGCACCGACCTTAAGCCAGGCAAAGATGATGCGATTGTCATGAAAGGTATCACCAAGAGATTCCCCGGGGTCCTCGCAAATGATCACGTCGATTTCTTTGTTAAGAAGGGTGAGATCCACGCCCTGGTGGGGGAAAACGGAGCAGGAAAGTCTACGCTGATGAATCAGCTTTATGGATTTCATCTCCCCGACGAAGGCGAGATTTACATCAACGGCGAGGAAGCATCGTTCAGAAGTCCCAAGGACGCTATCAACAAGAACATCGGAATGGTTCACCAGCATTTCATGCTTGTTGGTAATCAGACGGTCACTGAGAACGTTGTTCTGGGATCGGAGATACTGCACCCCGTTATGAAAGTCTTTCTTGACAGGAAGAAGGCGAGAAGAACAGTAATGTCGCTTTCGAAGCAGTTTGGTCTTGCAGTTGATCCTGATTCATTTATTGAAGATATACCGGTTGGAATGCAGCAGCGTGTGGAGATCATAAAGACGCTTTACCGTGGTGCTGATATCCTCATATTCGATGAGCCAACAGCGGTTCTCACCCCCCAGGAGACAGAAGAGCTTTTCAAGGTAATGAAGCTTCTCAAGAAAGAGGGGAAAACCGTAGTTTTCATTACACATAAGCTCAATGAGGTTATGGCCATAACTGACAGGGTAACCGTCATGAGACTGGGAAAAGTAACTGGAAGAGTGGATACGAAGGACACGAATCCCAGGCAACTCGCGAATATGATGGTAGGAAGAGAAGTGCTTCTCAGGGTCGAGAAGAAGCCCCACGAGCCAGGGGATCTCCTTCTCGAGGTTGAGAAGTTATTTGTTAGAGACAATCGAAATCTGCAGGCAGTAAAAGATGTCTCGTTGAATGTCAGGGAGGGGGAGATCGTTGGTATCGCAGGTGTTGCAGGCAACGGTCAGTCTGAACTGGTTGAGGCAATAACCGGCTTAAGAAAAGTGGAGAGCGGAAAAATCCGGATGACAGGTGTAGACATAACCAACCTCTCCACATGGGAAATCAGAGAGATTGGTCTAAATCACGTTCCTGAAGATAGATTGAGACGAGGACTTATTACGAAGTACCCGCTCTACTTCAATGCGATACTTGGAAAGCACAAGGACGAGCCGTTTTCAAGAGATGGTTTCCTTATGCTCAAGAACATCAGAAACTATACAAAGGATCTTGTAGAACGATTCGATGTTCGCCCGAGAAACATCGATCAGCTTGCTGGAAATCTCTCCGGGGGGAATCAACAAAAGCTCATCGTTGCAAGAGAGCTGGACGACAAGCCACGACCTTCCAGATGCGTAGTTGTCTCCCAGCCAACCCGAGGACTCGATATTGGCGCAATTGAATACATCCATAAGACGCTGATCACCATGCGAGATCAGGGCATCGGAATTCTCCTGGTTTCAATGGAGCTTGACGAGATCTTCTCACTCAGTGACAGAATACTGGTCATATATGAAGGTGAAATAATGGGAGAGGTTACACCTGATGAGATAACAAAAGAAGAGGTCGGACTCATGATGGCGGGTCAACGAAAGGCAGAAACAGCTGTTGAAAGGGGTGATCAAAAGTGAATCGCGGAAAGATATATGCATTCCTTGTACCAACAATTTCTGTTCTGATCGCCCTTGGAATTGGGTCCATTGTTATTCTACTGATCGGGAAGAACCCGATAACAGCTTACTCAGTCATGTTTCAGGGAGCCTTTGGTGGAATAGAGGCACTTGCCGATACGGTCGTGAAGATGACCCCTCTGGTGCTTACGGGGCTTGCAGTTGGGTTTGGTTTCAGAGCAGGTGTTTTCAACATCGGTGCAGACGGACAGATGGCAATGGGTGCACTGATGGGAGCGATAGTGGCAATGAGTTTTGGCTGGCTTCCTCCTGTCATCCTTATACCACTTTCGATTATCTCTGGTATGGTTGCAGGGGCAATATGGGCATCAATTGCCGGCTTTCTGAAGGCCTTTACAGGAGCTCATGAGGTTATTTCCACAATAATGCTCAACTGGATCGCGATAAACATCGGAACCTTCATGGTCACAGGTCCTCTGGCGGTAGGAACGGGGACACCAAAGAGCCCTGAAATCGCTGACGCTGCGAAGCTTCCGATCATCTTGAAAGTTCAAGCTATTCAACTCACTATTGGCATTGTAATAGCAATACTCGTAGCGATCGTTATGTATATACTCATCGAGAAGACAACCATGGGATACGAACTGCGAGGGGTCGGATTCAACCCTTTCGCAGCAGAGTACGGTGGCATCAATATCAAGAAGAATATCGTAATGATCATGGCCATAAGTGGAGCTCTTGCTGGGATGGCTGGAATTGTTGATCTTCTTGGTGTTCCTCCTCACAGGTTCCTCGGAGAATTCACGGCCGGTCGTGGCTTTGATGGTATCACAATTGCCCTGATTGGCAGAAACCATCCGATAGGTATTATATTTGCTGCATTGCTGATTTCTGTACTGAGAACCGGATCAAACGCAATGCAGATACGTGCGCAGATACCTAACGACATTGTCACAATAATCCAGGGAATCGTCATTTTCCTTGTTGCTGCTGAACGCATTGTGGCAACCTTGATTGAATGGAAGAAGCGAAAGAAGGTGACGGCATGATCTGGTTAGAAGCCATTTTTGCAATCCTTGTCAACCCGAACTTTTACCAGCTCACCTTGCTCGCTGCAACACCGCTGATCTTCGCCAGCTTGGGTGGAGTCTACAGTGAGATAACAGGTGTTGTGAATATCGCTCTCGAAGGAATAATGCTGATGGCGGCTTTCAACTCGATAGTCTTCACACACCTTTCAGGCAGTCCCTGGATTGGTCTGATAATGGCCATCGTGATCGGAGTAGGGTTCACATGGTTCCATGCCTGGGCAAGCATAAGGTGGTCTGCCAACCAGATTGTGAGCGCTACCGCGTTGATTATCATCGCACAAGGTGTAACATCTTTCCTTATGGTACCGATTTTCGGTCATCCTGGACAAACTGACTACGTCGGGAGAATCCCGGCAGTTGAGCTTAGTTTCATTAAAGACGTTCCGTTTATTGGGCAGATACTTGGCTCAATGAGTCTATTTGTGTACCTTGCACTGATCGCAGTGGTAGTAACGTGGGTGCTGTTATACAGAACCTCGCTTGGTCTAAGAATGCGAGCAGTAGGCGAGAATCCTGAGGCAGCTGACACACTGGGAATCAACGTCTACAGAATACGCTACTTTGGCGTCCTCATGAGTGGGGTCATGGCAAGTTTTGCAGGTGCCTTTCTCTCGTTAGGACAACTGGGCAGGTTTGTAGAATTGATGACACATGGTAGGGGCTTCATAGCACTGGCTGCAATGATAATCGGGAACTGGAACCCGGTTGGAGCTCTTGGTGCATCTCTTCTCTTTGGTGCCTCAGAAGCCATGAACCTTCAGTTACAGAGCAGCACAATAATAACGGTCTCTGCAAACGTGAAACCATTATTTAACATGATACCTTTTGTGGTTACTCTTGTCGTTGTAGGAGGGTTTATTGGAAGAACCAGAGCGCCTGCAGCATCCGGTGTCCCTTACGAAAAAGAGTCAAAATAGCACTTGCTGTACAGTTGCTAAACTCTGTCAATTGCTCTGGATAACCTTTCCATGACCTTGGTGCGGCCCATGAGGTAGACAACGTCTATCATTTCGGGGCCGTCTTTTCTTCCTGTGATGACTCTTCTAAGAGAAGTGTAGAAGGCTCTACGGTCAGGCGAAGCCTTTTTCACGACATCTTTCAACACAGAAATTATTGTATCCGGACTCCATTCATCCAGATTCTCAAACTCCTGCCTCATCAACGAGAAAGCCTCCAGAACATTTTCATCAATGTGATCATCAAGAAGAGAGTCTTCTGGGATTTCCTCAAAGTAGAGTGCCATCTTTTCCGGAAATGCTGACAGGAGTTCCACTCCATTACGCACGCTGTTAACGGCTTTTCTGAGCCACTTGAAGTTGGCTTCAGCTTTGCGTTCGGTTATTTGACCCGCATCAACAAGGTACGGAATGGCAAGACGCGTTATACTGTCCAGATCTGATTCCCTTATATAGACGCCATTGAGCCATAGTGCCTTCTTCTCATCAAATATCGCAGGACTCGAATGCACTCTTGCCAAGGAAAAGAGCTCAGTCATTTCGTCTATCTTGAAGACCTCTTTGCCGTCAGGATGCGACCAACCCAGAAGGGCCAAAAAATTCGAGAAAGCGTCGGGTAAGAAACCTCTCTTTCTAAACTCTTCAACGGATGTGTGGCCATGACGTTTGCTGAGTTTCTTACCGTCCGGACCAAGAATCATTGATAGGTGACCGAATTTGGGCATATCAACTTCCATTGCTTCGTAAATGGCCATCTGCTTCAATGTGTTTGAGACATGATCGTCTCCTCGCAAGACATGGGTTATCTCCATCTGGACGTCATCGACAACAACCGCGAAATTATAAACAGGAAGACCTGTAGAACGGACGATAGCGAAGTCCCCCAAAGCTCCTTCTTTGAAAGCTATCTCTCCTTTGACAAGGTCAATGAAACGGTACTCCTTCCTTGGCATTTCCAGAAACAGTGCTGGGGAAAGACCTTTGGAAGAGAACTCTCTTCTTCGCTCCGAAGTATCAAACTCAGCAAACATGTCTTTCGAGTAGTGAGGGGCTTTGCCTGTTTCCAGCAGTCTATCGTGTATCACTTCGATCTCTTCGGGGTAGGCATACACTTCGTAAGCCTTGCCTTCCAGAAGCAACTTTTCCGCGACTTCTCTATAGTAAGTCCCTCGTTCACTCTGCCGGTATGGTCCGAAAGGTCCCCCGATATCTGGACCCTCATCCCATGCGAGACCCATCCACAGAAGCGATTCGATTAGTTGATCCTCGTGTTCTTTCTTCGAACGCTCCAGATCCGTGTCTTCAACCCTGAGAATGAATCTTCCTCCTTCATGCCGAGCATAAAGGAAATTGAACAAAGCAGTCCTGGCTCCTCCAACATGAAGGCTGCCTGTTGGACTTGGGGCAAATCTAACTCTGGTCATTGCTCTTCCTCCTGCGTATCAAAGTCTCATAGAATAACAATGCACTAATTGTCTTCGCGTCGCAAATCCTTTGCGAACGCACCATCTCAAGAGCTTCATCCAATGGTACTATTACCGTTTCCAGAAACTCTCCTGTGTCTGGAGTAGGTTCTGCAACTTTCTCAACAACTGCATAGTAGAGGTATATTCTCTCATCTGTGAAGCCAGGAGAAGAGTAGAGCAACGTCATTAGCTTATGCTCCTTGATGCTGTACCCTGTCTCTTCGAGCAGTTCTCTTCTAGCACAGTCTGCAGGATCTTCGCCCGGATCCAGACGTCCTGCAGGAATCTCCAGCAGATACTCTCCTATGGGGAACCTGTACTGTTTGACCAGAACTACGTTTTTTCCGTCAAGAGGTATCACTCCTGCAGCTCCAGCGTGTCTTACCACTTCTCTTGTACTGTGAGTTCCATCAGTCAACCTGACATCATGTTTCTCTACGTCGATGATTTTCCCGCTAAAGAGCCGAGTATTTCTTATGGACTCTTCCATGTCAATGACCTTTCATAAGGAAGGCAAGAGGGAGGAGTTCAGAAACTGATGTGATAATTTCTTCGTTATCGCCTGCAAGTATTACTTCAAAGTCACCGAATTCACGCATGAATTGCCTGCATGCTCCACACGGAGGCGTTGGCTTTGCAGAGGATGAAACTATCGCAATTGCCGCGAAGTGTCTCTTCTGCTTGGCCACAGCAGCCACTATCGCTGAACGTTCCGCACAAATGCTCAATCCAAACGAGGAGTTTTCGACATTGACACCAGTAATTATCTCACCATCGCTTGTTAATAGAGCAGCGGCCACAGAGAAACCCGAATAGTGTGAATAAGCGTGAGGTAGGGCCTCACGGGCCTTCTGAATCAGGATATTTTTCGTCTTCTCGTCCAGTTTCCGCTTCTTCTCGGTCAATTCTCAATCGCACCTTCTCTATTTTGTTCTTCCCTGCAGCAAGAATCTCAAAAGTGAAACCGTCAACTCTCAATGTCTCGCCTACTGCAGGAAACCTCTCAAGTACTTCAAGCAGGAATCCTCCAACAGTTTCAAAATCGGTATCCGGGAAATCCTTGTCGAGTTCACGTTCGATATCGTTAATCGGTGTTATTCCATCGACAATGTATTCGTTATCGCTCACTCTTTCGATCGTTATCTCTGAGTCAAGGTCGTATTCATCAAGGATCTCACCAGTAAGCTCTTCGATTATGTCTTCCATAGAGATCAGCCCTGCTGTCCCCCCGTACTCGTCAATCACCACGGCCAGATGGTTCTTCTCTTCAATGAACTCCTTGAGGAGATCGTCAAGCTTCTTTGTCTCTGGAACAAAGAACGCCGGCCTCATTATTTCTTT
>DLVL01000090.1:41828-52351 GCA_003444085.1 Kosmotogaceae bacterium
GGAATCCTGGAATACCCTTCATTCTCAATTATACGCAGCAGTTTCAGCAACGGTGCATTTTCGTCAAGTGCCTCGATTTCAACACGTGGTGTCATTATCTCGTTCACAGATATGTCTTTGAGTACAAGTGCGCGTTTCATAATCTTGCTCTCATCAGACTGCAGAACACCTTCTTGATGACCCGTGTCTACGGCAAGCACGATTTCGTCCTCTGTAATAAACGGTGTATCAGATACCTTACGGCCTCCCAGCAACACGATAAAAGCATTGGATATACTTAGCAAGAACTTCAGTATTGGCTCAAGAATCGCCGTGAAAAAGGCAATCACCGGCACAACTTTCGTGAACACTTTCTCGGGATTCTCTCTGGCATGTATTTTCGGAGTAATCTCACCGAAAACAAGCACCAGAAAAGTCATTATCCCGGTTACCAGAGCCGCCGCAATACCTTCGGAAGTCTCAGGCAGCAGTCTTAGAGCCAGTAGTGTGGCCACAGCAGAAGCCAGTATGTTAACCAGGTTGTTCATCACAAGCACTGCTGTTAGCATTCTATTGGGTTTTTCAATGAACCTTCGAACCGTCTTAGAGAGCTTCTTATCGTCCTTGCCTTCGGTCATTTGTCTCAGTTTCAGTTTCCCAACAGCCATGAGAGCTGTTTCAGAACCAGAAAAGAAACCCGACAGGTAAAGCAATCCGATAAGTATTATTAAATACAGAAAAATATACGACGGATCACCGTCACTAGGTGGCACTTCTCTTTCTCACCTCTCTTGTTCTTTGGTCAAATTCAGAGACCTCTATGTAATATAACACAACTGTATTCCATAAGACGATTTCATCATGGATCAACAAGACCAACGCTATTACAAGTCACGATTCAATCATATTAATGGCAGCAATGCGGTCGCCAGTCCAAAGTAGATCAGGAGACCGGTGGCATCAACAATGGATGTTATCAGCGGGCTACTCGCAACAGCAGGATCAATTTTCAGCTTTGTGAGTATGAATGGTAGTATTGTGCCAATAATGTTGGCAACAACCACAATCGCCATCATCGAAAGTCCAACAACAACACCGACCTGATACCCTCCCCTTGTCAGTCCAAGTGCCCAGCTGGCTACTCCCATTGTCAAACCCAGGAACATCCCAACGGACATCTCCTTCATTAGGGTGAAGAACCACCTTGATAGTTTCACGTCACCAGTTGCGATAGCACGAACTACCAGTGTCGCCGACTGAGCCCCTGCGTTTCCTCCACTATCTATCAGCAGGGGTATGAAAAAAGCAAGCGCTATAACTGACGCAAGCGTCTCCTCAAAAGCAGCAATCACACTCGAAGAAACCAGATTCACCAGAACAAGAATTACCAGCCATCCTATTCTCTTGGTGTAAAGCGACCATATACCGGAATCTCTGTAACTCATCTTCAATGGTCTGACAGCTGCTGTCATGTGGAAATCTTCGGTTACTTCTTCTTCAGCGATATCAAGAACGTCATCAACCGTAACGATACCCAGGAGTACCCCATTCGAGTCAACTACCGGCAGGGCAACGAGGTCGTACAGCTGAATGAGCTTAACAGCTTCCTCACGGTCTTCAGAAGCAACTATGCTGACAAATCTGTGGTCCATTATCTGCTCCACGGTCTCGCTGGGATCAGCCAGTATAAACTTCCTGAGGTCCAAAGCATCAAGCAATTGCCATGATGCATTGGTGACATAGATAACGTTGATCGTCTCACTGTCTTTTCCCATGTTACGAATATGATCAAGTGCCCTGGCAATCGTCCAATCAGGTCTGACTGCAACGTAATCAGGGGTCATCAATCTGCCGACGCTTTCTTCCGGATACCCCAGAAGGACTCTTGCTTCCTTCAGATCACCGAAACTAAGCAGGTTCAGCAGCCTTTGAGTTACCTGACCAGGCAACTCCTCCAGCAGATCTGTCCTGTCGTCAGGCTTAAGATCGGCAAGCAGTTGTCGGGTTTCCTGATCGGTCAGATCCATGAGCAGAGCATCACGTTCTCTCGATTCAAGATAAGAAAAGACGTCAGCAGCAAACTGCCTTGGTAACAGCCTGAACACGATAACTCGGCTGTTCTTGTGAAGCTCAAGTAGCAGATCAGCTATTTCAGGCGCGGGTCTGTCAGAAAGAAATTTCCTCAATTGTGACCATTTTCTCTTTTCAACAAGGTCTTCTACTATTTCAATAATGTCCATGGCTACCCGCTCCTTTCTGTCAGTTTCTCCCACAGCACCAGATGAGAGCTGAATGTGCTGTGCATTCTTATTTTATCACCCGGAAGTCATCGAACTTTCGCAAAGAACTAGAGGATTGATTCCTTATCGCGAACTCGCCATAGCTCGTCGACCATTCAGGCGCTTTTCTTGGTAGTATTGTTTGAGAGGTGATCCGATGGTTCCGCTGATATTCATAATTGCTGTTCTAGGGATTATCGTACTGGCTCTGGTAATTGGAAACATGATGCTTCGTGCTGCAAGAAAAAGATACGAGACCTCTATGCCTGAAGAAGGTGTAATGGTGCCGGCAGGTGATCACCGTCTTTTCGCACTGATCAAAGGCGAGGGAAGACCACCTGTAGTTTTTGAAAACTGCCTGGGCGGTCATGCATTTCTTTGGTCACTTATTCAGGAGAAGCTATCACTAAAGACCACCACGATCTCTTACGATAGAGCGGGCAACGGATGGAGTGAAGATCGCAAAGAAAGAGCAACCAGTGACGCAGTTGTGTTTGAGCTAAGAACAGCACTAAGAAATCTCGGTTTTGAAGGTCCTTACATTTTTGTTTCACACTCCATAGGGGCAATCTACACTGAGCACTTCGCAAGGCTATTCCCCGAGAGCATTGCTGGTATTGTATTTGTTGATCCAATAAGTACAGATGTTAGTCGTTTGGATGAAGTTAGTAGCACGACGAGCAGTAAATATGGAACCACAGAAGCAAAGATGAGAAGAAACCAGAGATCAGCGGCTCTCTCAAGAATTGGAGTAAAAGCCCTGTTAAGGCATTCTCTTCAGAGAGGACTCGGGTTAGATCGCCTCCGGCTCAATGAAGAGCAAAGGCGGCTTCTTGTAGACTACTATGTACTTCCCAGACCGTATGCCATCTCCGCCGCAGAGATGAACAATCTGGCAGAGAGCTGTGAGCTCATAGCCACTCTGGGACCTTTTCCAGAAGTCCCAATAAAGATCATACGGCATGACTCAAAAAGATACATTGCTCGTCTTATGAATGATGGTTATTCAATCGAAGAAGCAAAACAGGTCGAAGAAACCTGGAGGAACCTGCATCAGAAGATGCTAGATCTATCTACTCGGTCCGAGTATCTTGAAGCAAAGGAAACTGGCCATAGCATTCTCTACGATGATGCAGAAGTCATCATAAATGCAGTCGAAGACCTTCTAAACTCTGAGAAGTTCGAAGATTTGCAGGAAGGGACTTCGAAAGGTGATTAAGCGTTCGGTCCGGATGTAACCCCCAGCGCCCTTGCACGTTCAACCAACGTGGGATGGGAGTAATTGAACAAAGCATAAACAGGATGAGGATTGAGATTCGACAGATTGTGTTTGGCCAGATTCTTTAGTGCAGAGATCAGGTGTTGGCCAGATCCCAGGGCCTTTGCGCTATACGCATCTGCCTCAAATTCGTGCCTCCTGCTTTGTCCGTTCACAAGTGGTTCCAGGAAGAAATCCAGCGAGCTCAAGAAGATCAGAGCATAGAGCATGGAAGTATAGACCTGTGAAGTGCCGAAAGCGCTTTCAACAATTCCTGATGTTACAATCGCCCAGGCAAATAAGAGCATCCCCAGCATGATGAAAGAGCCCAGAAGAAATCTCCGCAAAATGTGGCCAAGTTTACTGTGCCCAATCTCATGAGCGACAACTGCAGCGATTTGATCTTCGTCAAGGTTCTCAACGAGATTGTCATAAAGCACAATCTTCTTTGTCTTTCCAAGACCTGCGAAAAACGCATTCGAGTGGCGAGAACGCCTGGATGCATCCATCAAAGAGATCTTTTTGACAACAAATCCTGCAGATTCTGCAAGTGATTCTATTCGATTCCTCAGAGACCCTTCTTCCAGAGGCCAGAGTTTGTTGAATAGCGGCACGATCACTGTGGGGAAAATCCATACAACAATCAGTTCAAATGCCACGAACACAAGCCAGAGCAATACCCACCAGAAGGAAAACGTCGTTATCAACCATATAGATATCCACACAAGACCAGTGCCAATAAGAGCTGCAATGATCATAGATTTGATCGTATCAAACACGAAAAGACGGGGAGTTGTTCGGTTGAACCCATACTTCTCTTCAACGACGAACACAGCGTAGATCCTGAAAAAAAGCGATACTATGAAGAACACTCCTGCGAGGATTCCAAGCATTAGAAGAGCCTGAAAGAACAGTGAATCTGTAGCTCTCTTAGAGAGCGTCTCTAAATGACGAAGCCCGTATATAACAAAATACAGCCCCAGAAAGAGGCTGACAACAGAGTGGGTGACTCCCACTTTGGTTTTGTCAGCTGTGTATGCCTTGGATTTCTCAAATTCCTCATCGTTGATCTTATCTTCAAGAATCCTCGGAATCGAAGCGTTCTTGCTCGTAGCGTGCTTAAGATTGATCATTTCAAGAAGTATACTGACCAAGCTTGAGCTCACATAAACAACAACAAAAAGTACCATGAACCACATCAATCTCACCCCGCTTGTTGTCCTGAATCACCTTATTCAAGCCTACTATTTGAGGCTGTTAGACATAAACCATTCGTAGAGCTCAGGGTTCGAGTACGTTGGCGTCCATGAGTCATGCTCTGCGTCAGGATATACTGTGAATCGCACTTTTCCACCGTGAGCCTCCAGGTAATCAACCAGTACGCGAGATTCCTTAACCGGAACCACAGAGTCTTTCTCCCCGTGAAATGCCCACACGGGAACGTGGACTATTCGATCAAGATTGTGTGGAAAACCATTTAAAGGAAAACCTCCACCGCAGACTGGAGCAATGGCTGCAAAACGTTCTGGCTCTCTTACTGCAAGATGCCACGTCCCATACCCACCCATACTCAGACCGGTGAGGTATATGCGCTTTTGATTTATCCTGTAATTCTCGACCACGTGATCAAGCAATACAGCAAGCGAATCTGTTAGTTCTGGCCACCAGAGATCTTCAGGACACTGTGGAGACACCGTGACAAAGGGAAAATCATCGATCTCATCCACAACTTTCGGTATTCCGTGTTTCATGATTCTTTCAATATCATCGCCGCGCTCTCCTGCACCGTGAAGGAAGAGAATCATTGGCCATCCATCAGACATCTCTTCTGGATAACCCTTCGGTAAAGTCAAATGGAATCTGAAGTAATGCTCATGTGGTAAGACTTTCCTCATTTCGGATCTTTGTCTCTTGATATGAATCACTCCCGATTGCCGAATTTGTGTTTCCGATTTCGTCAGAAGATGCCTCTTAGAATTACGCTAGAAAAACTGCTAGAATTTGTTTACGAGCTAACCAGCCTCCCTTTCTCAAGCAATTGAATTGCCCATATTGCTTTCGGACTACTTACGAACACTTTTCCATAAGTCTGTGAGAATCTTATTGGCTCAACCGATGGCTCGTGAAATCCCAATCCTTTACCATTGATCCTTGGATTTTCGCCATAGTATCCTGATCAGGACAGTAGGCATTGATAATCAACTATTAGCAGCACTCTCTGCACATTCAGTTTCTTCTGCGCTCGTTTTCGTACTCTTGAAGGCATTTCCCCTCAAGAAGTGTGAAGAGACCTTTTATTCTTGTTATAGTTTCAATGGCGAGATTTTGAATAGCCATTCCTCCTGTGACCGTTCTCCTGGATATCGCAGATTTTAGATCCTTTTCCAGTGATCCTGCCAGACTCTTCACCTGACGTAGGTCTTTTTCCAAAGGTTCTTCCGAGTACAGCGCTGAAGACTTCCATAGCAACTTGGCTGTTCTGTCAAGAATCCTTCCAAGCATTTCGTAGTCTGTGAGCCATGGTGAGAGCTCCTGGGTTAGTTCAGCGGGAAGGTTTTCTCTGAGATTAGAAGCTCCGCTGCTGATCCTTTCAGATTCATCGAAGAGCTTCTTGACCGCTTCTGCCCATTCACCCTGCTTGAATAGCCTGCGGAAGTCTTCTACTACCTTCCGGGGTTCTTTGGGTTCCAAAGGATGTAGAGGACTCTGTGTATTGTACTCGGCAAAATGTAACAGGTCTTCACTGTTACTAGGGCAGGTTTCTGCTATCGCAGTCATCCAGGCAACAACAGGGTCGTACTCCACTGGATTATTCATGAACCTGGAGGCAGCTCTGATTGGAATCATCGACGCGTGAGCTTGACTCATGGGATTCAGTAGAATACCTTTTGCATATCTCGCGATCTTTGGATCTCTCCCGACATAGGGACCGATATGCATCTCTGGAACCATTGTTGCATCGTTGACAGGATAGTTGTCCCAATAGAGGATGGGCCTTTTCAGGGTTGCATAGATGTACTTCGCATCGTCCTTGGGAATTTCAAACGAGCAGACCTCTGGTCCTGTCCACATAACAATAACCTCTTCATCGAGTAATTCGCCCAGCTCGCTTAAGTATCCGTTATTCGGATCACCATGATAAACCGTAGGACAGATAATCGTTTTCAGTTCAGGAACAGTCTCTTTTAGGGAGGCGAACACATCATTCGCCAGCATTGCCTGGGCAGATGCCAGTGAAGTGAAATTCTCCCGGTCATTCTGGTTTGTAAGCTTCAAAGGTATGTCATCAAAGAAGATGCCGACAGCCTTAACACCAATCTGGCAGAATCTGCTCAATTTGCTCAGCAAGAGCTCCGTATCCTGCCTGTCACAATATGATACCGACAAACCTGGACTTATGGTGAAACCGATGTCAACACCCGCTGTTTCTCCAGCATTAACCAGTTGTCTGAAACTCTCGACAAACTCACTAGAATAAGCTTCGCGCCATCTGCTTCTGTGAAAAGGATCGTTTTTTGGTGCATAAAGGTACAGATTGCATGATCTCTCCCCAAGAAGATCGATAATTCTCTTTCGCTCTTGAAATGACCACGGTCTACCATAGAATCCTTCAACAACACCCCGGATATCAAAGTGATCCATCCTAGACCTCCCAGGTACTCGATTCTCTGATTGCTGAGATGTTCTGTTAAACACCAGGAAATCTGTTACTTGCATCGTTATCCATTCTACATCTTTTCTGCACAGATTCTAACCCTGTGAGGATATTACTAGAGTTCATACTTCCTGAGAAGATCATCCAGCGCTTCTCTGAGTAATGAAGACTCCGTCCGCTCGGTGATCCTAGCTAGCTTTGAAAGCTTCTCCAGTTGAGAGCGTAGATAGTAGTTAGTCTTCATTACCATTTTCTGTTCTCTTTCGCTGGGCGCAAAAACTACCCTGTTTCTTCCCTGTTTCTTTCCCAAACGAAGACCTTCCGACAAAAGATTGAGAAGCTTCTCTACGGTTGCCGCGTTTCGAGGCATCTCTGCTACAGCACCTGTAACGGTCACCTTTACAGGGACACCGTTGCAGGTCGTTGTTCATTCAGAGATCGTCTCACGAATCTCTTCCAGTTCCATCAGGATATTCTCGCTTCGATACTCTGTCGAATATACAAAAAACTCGTCTCCAGTTCTTGTCATGAATGTGTTCTCCGGAAGATTCTTCCTGAGAAGACTTCCTATGAACACACAAGAACCGTGTCACCACAATCTCTTCCGAATTTGTTGTTAAGATCTTCAAAGCAATCGATGTCCAGCGTTCCAACAGTCAAAGGACCCTGGTAAGCAAGTTCCTCGAGTTTATCTCTGAGATCCTCGGTCTTTCCGGCAAATGACATACTGATGTTCACCTCCAATGATGTATGTATGTCGTTATACATATCCATATATACATATATCAACATCGGCACAAAAACATGAGATGAGGACACGGTCCTACTTGAGAATCTCTTAAAAGCATTCCTGAAGATAACAATCGGAAATCCAGATCTTGTTGGAAGGTGTTCGTGGAAGCTGGGTGCCCGAACCTGTCTAATCATTGCCCACGGCAATCAAGTTCCGATACCCTGGTTATGCCCGACTATGCAGAACGAATACTTAGTACCAGGTCTTATAGCACAGCTGTCATGGATTATTCACTCTGAAGCAGTTGAGTGCAGGTTCTCCATCTGCTTTCGCATCGTTCTTGCACTCAGCGCACTTATTGCTGAGGAATACGAAGCTGAACGAACTGACCTGGTGTGTTTCAGGGAACTGAAGAAGGTTTTCATGTTTCCCCAAATGCCCGAGAAGGATGCCATGAGATCTTCGGTGGCTTCCTCGAGTTCAAGCAAGGTCATCTGGCGAGGTCTGAATGTAAACAAAGGAAATGGCTTTTGAAGCCAGAATTGCTCATTGAACAGACGTCTTTCTGCTTTCAGTTTTTCATAGACTTTTGTGCCTGGATATGGAGTAAGATGCGTGATATTTGGAATGTCAATCTGGCTTTCCTGTATAAAATCCTTGAGCCTCTTGATGCTGTCCTTGGTGTCGAAGTCAGTGCCAATTATGAAAGAACCCATGACACTAATACCATGGTCGTGTATTCTTCTGATAACATCCTTATAGAATTCTATGCCTTTCTGGTAGTTCAGTTTCTTGTTTAGTGCTCTAAGAACTTCAGGATTGGTCGACTCAAAGCCAATAAACAGAAGAAGACATCCACTTTCCCGTGCTTTCTTCAAAACAGAAGGATCGTCGGCGACGTTTACTGATGCCTGTCCCATCCATCGTATCCTGTGAGACCTGAACAATTCAAGAACCTTCTCAGTCCTTTGTCTGGCGGGACTGCCAGGGCCAATGAAATTGTCGTCCAACAGGAAAAGCACTTCCCCGCGAAGTTGTTTAAGCTCCCTGTCAATCAAATCAAGTGGCTTGAATCTACACGTTTGTCCGTGAAATCTGGTTACAGAACAAAAATCACAATCGTAAGGACACCCTCTGACCGTCTCAATAGAGCTGAATCTGTATTTATCTGATAGCAGTTCTCTTCTTGGCCCGAGTCTTTGATCGAAGCTATATCTTCCGGGGGAATAGAGCTTCCTTAGTTCGTTATTCTCAAAGTCAAGGAGTAGTTTTGACCAAACGGTCTCTCCGTCACCCACAACCACAGAATCACAGTAATGCGCTGCCTCATGAGGTAGTATCGATGGATGATTCCCTCCAAGAATCACAGGGATTCTTCTCTTACGAAAAACGGCAGATATCTCGTAAGCCCTTCTGATGGAGTAGGTGTTCGCTGATATCGCCACAAGATCCGCTTCGAAAGAGAGCTCCTCTATGTTTTCGTCGACAATCGACACTTCGTAATCCGCAGGGATAGCACCAGCCTGGATCGCCAGGGCCATGGGTGGAAAGAGCCACATAGTGAAGCCTGGAGTGGCAGGGTTTATTAGAAGCAGACGTTTCAAGGGATTATCCTTTCCTCCTTCTCTTTCTTTCTGAAGGCCAGCTTATGGGTCATGGGAAGAAACATTCCAGTTGTCTGCCGGTAGTCAGTATAGCTTTGCCCAAAGTGTTCAAGAAGCATTGCCTCTTCTTTTCCTATTCTAAGCGTCATGAGTGTTGCAATTACTGCCATACCAGAGCTTCCTAGAAGCCAGTTTTCAGTGATCAAGAAAGCAGCGTTAAACAGCAACAAATAGGAAGTGTACATGGGGTGGCGAACAAACCTGTATGGTCCGGTCTTGACAAGCTTGTGTCCCTTTTTTATGACAAGACTACTTGAGAAGTACTTTCCCAACTCCCTGTGAACAAGAAAGATGCCATAGAGCGCGCAAAACCCTATCATTATGCCCATAACCCTTAGAGCGACAGGAAGATTGATATACGCCCATGAAGTCCGTTCGGGAAAGACTATGTAAAGGCCGACCGCCACGAACAGTACCGTTCCAAAAGCAAACCTTGTGATTATCGCCCATGCTCCATCTTTCAGATTGAAAAGTCCAGTGTGGATGTCTCCAGTGACTGTTCTGAAATACACGCGCATGACGGTGAGTATCGAGAAAATCGTTATGAAGCTCATCAGGAAGAACCGATCTGCATCCAAAGCTATCTCCTCCAAATCTCGCAGCTCAAACAAACAGCTGGTCATCAAAAAGGCAGCTGCTGTGTCTGGAACCGGTGGCCCTATCACTTTAACGATCCGCACAGTATATGCAGATCTCAGGAAAAGGCAGAGACTCCAACCACAGTTATTGCGATTAAGCAAATCCTGAGCAAGCAACTAGAGCTGTTATATTCTACACTATCAAGCAAATTGGGTGCATAATACTTTCTTGCGCATAAGGTGTTTCAAGAACCCCCTCAGTGGAGAAAACTACAGAAGCAAATCTGAGTCTGGGAGTCCTAAACTATGAGAAGTCTCAGAAAGGTATTCCTTTGTTTCGGGTGGGTCTGAGCGATTCTGATGTTTCCTCTTATTGT
>DLVL01000090.1:52512-63368 GCA_003444085.1 Kosmotogaceae bacterium
CCTGGCTACACCATGAGACATTCTGTAGCAAAACGATCTCATCGTCCTGATTTCTCAGCGGTCGCACCCTGATCACAGGATTATCCGTGTGAGAACAGAGTACATTTCCATCTGCTGCGAGTTTTCTGTAGAGCAAATGGGACTGGTCGCGGTCGTTTATCTCAACCTGTGAACCAAGCAGACACTCAACAGGGAAATTCAGGAATATGATCTTACCTGTTCCCAAAGATCTTTTCACGTACCAAAGGTCCGAGCTGATCTGATCTGCTTCAACATGATCCTTTGGAATTATCTTCAGCAAGGAACGTTCCCATACTGTCAGATCCTCAGAACAAGAGACAGTCCAGTTTCTCCTATCAATGCTGAGCTCAAGACTCTCAGGAAGAAGATCAGGCAAACCGTACCTTCTGAAAAACTTGCATCCTGTGAACTCTTCTAGATTATGCATCCAGGTTCCCTGTTGAATAGATGAACTGCCTGCATAATAACTCCAGTACACTGTTCCTCCATCAGAAGCATAATCCAGTAAACTGTCCCAGGTAATCGCAAGCAATTTCCTGACACAGGGTAGAATTAGCATCTTGTACTCTTTCCACGATTCGGGCTGATCTTCGTCAACGAATTCAACATCAAAGCCCGCCTTGCTGGCAAATACAGAACACTGAAGGAAGGCTCTGCGCTGCTCGTCAAAGTTCTCACTGCTGAAAGGAAACCTCTCGTTGTACGCTCGCGGGACTACAATGGCTGCTTCAGCTTTCTGTGGCTGGTACTGACCATGAGATTTCAAGAATTCCCCAAATCGCCCGAATACGCTGGCAACCGGTTTACCTTCTCCTGAGCTGTCGAGTACTCCAAATCGTAGTTCGAAAGGGTGATGAATGTACGGTTCAATATCGGTATAAGGGAAATCGCTAAAGCACCAGCCCAGGTTCCCCTTTCCTCCCGACATGAAAGTATTGAAGAACACCTCTTCATAATACTGTGCAATGGTTTCGTCAGATGCATGTGACGAAGACGCTCCGAATTCTTCCATAATGACAGGCAGGTTGTACCTCTTACAATAACGGATAAGCAGTTCTGTGATCATGGCATGTCGGTAAGTGTCAGGCTCGCTGACATACATGTGCGGCCCGAAGAAATCGACAATACTTGACATATATCTTAGATCAAATCCATTATTGCCGCCAAATGCATTCCAGCAACCATCACCTATTCCGATGGGCCTTGCCGGATCGTGTTTCCTGACAGTTTCGATCAACCTTCTTGCCCATCTGGCAACATCGGCTGTGTCTCCTTCGCCTCCGTACAAGGGCATCTCATTGCTCAGAAGATACCCCCAAACTATAGATGAACCACTGCATTTTTGAACAACCCTGCTAACGAGAAGACTCTGTTGATCTAGCATGAATTCATCTGTATAGAGATTCCTGCCATTTCTGAAAGAGAAATCCCAGTTTTGACCAGACATGTGACCCACAATGAATGTGGGGATCGTAAGAAAAGAGTGCTTCTCACAGATGTTGAGAAAGATTTCGAAACGCTCCAGTCGGGAATCATCCACCGTATCTGGTTCAGGCATGAACGTGTGAGAGAAGATGAAACTCCTGCAACAGTTCATCCCAAGCGATTTCATCATCGCTACCTCACTCTCAACGATTTCAGGATTCCAGTACTTGTCTTCCCACATGAAGAGCGCCCCACTTCGTGACCAGTAGTTCACTCCTATGAGATAATCGCTGAACACAAAGATAGCCTCCCGTCAAAGAGAGTTAGTACCGCCGCGTCAGTCGTCACTTTGTTTCTTCTTCCCCACAGGGGCGAGATAAATCACGAACTCCTCTATACCATCGAGTTTGAGGAGCTGATCGACAGCTTCCTGGTCATAAGCACCGATTGCACATGTTCCGCAATCGATCGTTTCACAGGCCAGATAAAGGTTCTGACAGACATGCCCAGCATCGATCGCCAGCATCTTGTGAGCCACTGAAGCGTATCGCCATTCTGCCCTGTAAGGTATCACTGACCAGAAAAAGACTGCTGCACCCGAAGCAACGAATTTCTGATCAAGGCAGGCATCGACGATCTTGCTATCGAGTTTCTCTTCATTATGATACTCGTACAGGGCATGATCAAGTGGAACGTACCTGTAGATCGCACTATCAAGTCCCTCAATCATCCTGGCATACACATATGTCTCGAATGCATGTCGCGCCCCTCCTGAAGGCACGGTTCTGAAAGCAGCCACCTTATTTGGCAACACTTTCCTGACTCCCTGCGTTGCCCACAGAAGGAAGGATAGCTCCTCCAGGGTAACCCCATGCTCAGCATAGGATCGAATGCTTTGTCGGTTTTCGATCGCTTTCACAAGTGGTATGGAACGCGAAACAAGCTCACCAAAGTCAGGCAGCTTTATTAGCTTTGCACCTGCTGGTACTCGTTTCTGCAAAGGAGGAGCGTCGACTCCTCTTCTCTGGTCGGCTTCCTCACGGATGTTTTTCCAATTGAGAGCTTTGAGAAACTTTCTCCCTTCGAGAAAACGCATACATTAACCTCCTGGCTTATTGAAATTGTCCATCACTGGCATCTTTCCAAACAGGGTGCTCTTCGTCAGGCATTGATCCCATCTTGTCCATGATCCTGCGGTTTATCTGCTTCTCAGTGTAGTTGTTTTCAGACTCAGAAGACGGGAATTTGTATATCTAAAGACAGCAAGTGAGTCCATTTCATCACGAGACACAATTAAGATGACAATGCTTAACACTCTTCTGTTCATCAGGATTTTCAGAGAGCGTCATATGCTGCACAGTTACTTAGATTTTAGCAAGGCCAGGGAGAATAATGAAGTTCTCCTTCAGGCTGCTTTGTTCTAACTAAAGCCGCCTTACAAGAGAGAATAGAAGGTTGCCTTCAAAAGCTTCTTCAACAACAGAAAAACCAGCTCCGGAAATCCAGTGCCTGGCCCAGTCCACCAGCGGCCGAAAACTGTAAAGATTGTTTTCGTCTTCAATGTATTCCCCTACAACGACCGGGAGACCTCGACTTCTTAACCTCCCGAAGTTCTCGTAGGCTGGACCCTCTTCACTAATGGCGTTCAGGAAGAAAACTACCCCACCGGGCTTCAAAGACAGGTAAATCTTCCTGAGTCCCTTTGACCAGTATTCGGGGAATACTCCTTCAAAGAAACGTACAGAAAGCACACCGTCGAACACGTTAAGAAAACTGAACTCATCAGGGCTTGCGCTGATAACTCTGCAGTCTTCGGCACAGGATTCACCTGTATCAAGTTTCTTGTTGCTTGCCCCGAGTATCTTGATCTGATTCCCACTCAGGCAATCCCAGTAAGAGCGACCAGCACAGTCAAGATCAACAACAATGGACTTCTCAGGAACAATATCTGCGAACTCCCTGATATATTCTTTGATCAATGCTTGTTGTCCACTACTCAGAGCGGAACTCGATACTCTTCTGGAAGCAACACCAGTTCCAACTTGCCTTAGCCATTCTTTGCGTTTCAAGTAGCTCACCTCAACTGATTCCACAAGCTATTCTAGACTTATTACATCCAGAAACAAAGAGAAATCAATACTCTTTCTGCACGAGCAGAACACGCGGGTTAACAGTTGAAGAGGAATCAGAACCATTACTTCGAAAGATCACTCTCCCGTCATAAGGTGACTCGAATTCTCTCGCATAAGATGTATTCAGTGTAATTATAAAAGACTCATCGCCAAGTGTCTTCCTGAATACCAGCAAGTCTTTCTCAATTCGCACCATTTCAAAATCGCCTGCACACAGCGCATGGTTGTTCTTCCTCAGTGATCCCAATGCCTGAACGTACCCTGCAATATCGGTGGCTTCTTCGAATCTCATCGGAACGCGACTACACAGTCTTCCCCCGAAAAAAACCGATTCAAGAGGGATCTCAGTACCATACAGAACCATCACGTGGCCAGATAGAACATATATCAGAGCAAGACCCAATCTCAGAGTGTTCAGATCGCCTTGAAGCATATCGACAATCCTGGGAAGATCATGATTGTCCAGGAATCTCGTTGTTCTTATGCCACTGCCTTCGTGGGCCAAAGTCAACAGCTTCCCTATGGAACCTGCTGCATCTTCTCTGTTCAACTCAGTCAGTCTATAGAACAATGGAAAATCCAGCAGACTATCGAACAATCTTTGTCCTTCATAAAAAGAATAGCTATCTATCTCTTTCAGGTTTTCCAGGTCATCTCCGCGGTCGTTCCAACTCTCTCCCAATATAAAGACATCTTCGTCGTGCGATTTCAGCTCTTCATAGACATATCTCCAGAAATCCCTGGAGGCACCTCTCACGTAGTCCATTCTGAGACCCGAAACCCCTCTGTCTATCCAGAACTTGCATACGTCAGTAAGGAATCTTCTTGTCTCTGAATCATCGTTATCCCAGAAAGAGAAATGTTTTGCCCAGTCTCGTTCTTCTCTTGTCTTTGGAGACTCGAACTTTGGGTTATACTCTCTGGGAATAGTGGATAAATCGAAGTCTTTGGAAACATGATTCAGAACAACATCGAGCATCAATTTCATCGAACGTTTCTGAACCTCATCGACGAGAAGTTTGAAATCCTGCATTGTACCAAGGTGAGAGGCAATACTGAAATAATCAATAACATCATAACCATGACTAGAATTGCTTCTGAAGATGGGACTTAAGTATATAGAATCAAAACCAAGGTCCTTTATTCTGTCAAGGTCCTGAATGACTCCGAGTAGATCGCCGTTAACGTGATTCATGTTTCCATCACGAAAAGAGACCTCTTCGGTAACCTCTCTACCCTGTCTGAAGAAATTCACCATTATCTGATATATGCAGTTGAAGGCGCCTGTATCTTTGCTCATGCAAGTTTCATGATAGCATATTTCAGGAGGTGAATCTGTGAGGAGGTCCCTATCTCTGCTTGTTTTTCTAATACTAACGATCAGCCTTTTTTCATGGTCAGGACACGACGCGATTACATACTTCGCTCTAAAGGACATACTTGATAGTCTGAGGACAGAAGTGCAGATAACTGATTACTCTTATGAACACCTTGATCCAGGTCCGTACAATCCTGCGGTAGATTTCGATGATTACCTCGGATCAGTGATAGTCCCACAAGAAGACAGAGGGATCTTTTTGCCTCTCTATGAGAACCGCCCCCCTGTAGACGGAAAAGCACCTGCCTGGCAGATACTTGTGGTCTATTCCTACGAACCTGATATGGGAATGGACCAGGAGCTAGAGTTATCACCGTTTCAATTCCTTGGCGGCGGAAGCCAGGGAATGAGACATATGGACTTCAGGGTTGCCTTTTTAAGAGTTGGAGAGGCGACAAACCGGGTTGAACACTTTACCCAGCTCTCAAAAGTCGCCTGGAATAGTGAAGACTACTACTGGGGACTCCGCTTTATGGCACGAAGCCTTCATTATCTTCAGGACATTGGACAGCCATTCCACACATTCCCGGCTCCCGTAATTGAACTGACGAAGTTCATTTTCAGGCCCTCTAAATGGATGTCCGTCTTCATGAATTACCACTACTTCTATGATTTCTATATTGGTTACAGGCTCTACCGGGAACATGCGCCATTTGTCCAGGCTATTCAGGATGCACCTGCACATACACTCAAGAGCGCCTTCTTGGCAGCTGAAGCCCAGCGATCTTTCGCGAGAAAGAGAGTCGCGGATGTCTATTATGAGATTCAGCGTATCCTTAGAGAAACCCTTGAAGTCAACTACGAAGTCTACTTCGACGTCGGGTTTTTCGATAACCTGGTCGCATCAGGAAAGACAGAGAAGCTTGATCAGTTGACAATTGAGATCATCTCTGAGGTGTCATCGTATGTTAAAGGCTACCTGAATCTCATGTCAGATTATATGGTGCAACTTGACAATGGGGAATAAGAGGTTCCAATGATATTCTGAAACTTGACAATTTTTATCACATAATGCTACTATAGTCTAATAGGCGATCCTGGAACGGATGGAGGGAGAAGAACATATGACTGGAAACGCTGAACTTGGAGAAACGCTACAATATGGTGATCTTGATGACCAGTTGACGATCAACCTTTACGTGTTGTCCAGGCTTCTTGTCCGAAACTACAACGTTGTATTGGATCGTCTCGGACTGACCTTTACGAGGTATATTGCATTGAAGGTGCTCTCTGATAGAGGTCCGTTGAGTGTAAAGGCTCTGGGTGAGCAATTATATCTGGATTCAGGTACACTCACTCCGCTGCTTAAGAAACTTGAGAAATCCGGCATGCTGATAAGACAGAGGTCTGATTCAGATGAGAGACGACTAGAAGTATCGCTGACCGAGAAGGGACGAGAACTCTTTTTTCGTGCTGAAAACATGATAAGCATCGATTTGTTCCGTCAAAGATGTGATCCTGATCTTAAACACATTCTCCTGAAGAATCTCTCTTGTCTGATTGAAGAGCTCGACAATGGATAATGGTGCCTGGCAGTCTGGAAGTCTATTCTACAAGAAAATAAGGTGCGAAAGGCATACAAGCTATTCGCACCTTACTGACTAAACACTGGTCGGGGCGACTGGACTTGAACCAGCGACCTTCTGCGCCCCATGCAGACACGCTTCCATCTGCGCTACGCCCCGCAAGATGAATTCTATCATAGCACTGTTATGCTTTCAATAACAAATCAGCTATCACAAGCTGGTAATTGATCAGGAGCAACCTCAATGGATAGCACGAAATGGTACGAAAGACAGCTCAGAGTTCCAGGAATCGATCGGGCCTTCATGCAGAAGCTTTCATCAATGTGTATTGAAGCAGATGGCGGAGACATAGAAGAACTTACTGCTGATTTACTGATTAGAACCGGGGTCCATCGACTGTCAAGACAGAGTCGTCTGACTTTCATGCATTCGATGATCGATTCGAACCCGTTTCTGGAGATTTCTAACGAACCAGAAATCTTTATCACAAGGTCTAACAGAGAGGATAATGCCAGGGTATTTGTTGAGGATGGCTCTATACGCCTTGTCATCCCCCATGATGCGATAGTCGACGATGCCCCGGTCCTGGCTGCCCTTATCTTGAAAGCTATCAGGACAGAAAAAGAACAAGAAGCAGACCTTGAGACAACGAGACTCGTAGAGAGTTCTTTTCCGTTCAACGGTAATTCGAGGATAATGGTGATTGGTGCAGGGGGATTGGGTTGTCCTGCCCTCACTTCTATCGTGCCTGCTCTTTCAGGCAACATAGCTATTGTTGATCACGATACAGTAAGTGTGACGAACCTTCACAGGCAGACGCTATATAGAACCGGCGATATCGGGAAGAGAAAGGCAGATGTGGCCAAAGAGCGTCTCAAAGAGAGTTATCCAGATGCTCGAATAGAATCGTTCGCCAGACCGTTCAAGGAAGATCTTATAGATGCCTTCAGTCCTGACATTTTGCTCTTAGCTGTTGATAGCATGGCCACACGAAAGGAGATCAACTCTATTTGCCTGGATAGAGGACTGAGTTTCGTCGATACTGCTGTAAACGACTTCCATGGCTACGGATTAGCGCACGTAGCAGGCACGGCTTGCTATGAGTGCATTGTGGACGAGTCTGCAATGCACTCTGAGACAAGGAACGGCATACTGGCTTTGACAAGTTATTACGGTGGTCTACTCATGGCAAGACTGACATCAGCCTTACTGAATAGAGAAGCTCATATCAGAAACCGTGTGTTTGCCTTCAACCTTGATGATTTCAGCTTTGACGTTTTCGAAGTCACGCGTTATAAGAACTGTAAAGCTTGTGGGAGGTTACAATAGTGCGAATAGTCTACGGGGAGAAAACCTGGGATTTTCATTCACAAATGACCGTTAACGAACTGCTGAGAAAGACAGGACTTAACAAATTACCAGTGCTTGTAATTGCAGATGGAAGGCTTGTGAAAGGGTCTGATCTCATTCCTGAGGAATCGAAAATCCTCATAATTAACGCTGCCAATGGTGGATAACAGTCTGTAAAGCTGTACGCATACTCATGTATACAGCAGCATACCGTCGCAACAACCCAATTAATGGTGTTGATCGTGCTTCAATGTAATCGTTCGCTGTTGAAACCTTACTAACCAGCAAGTAAAATCTGACTGATAGAGATTTTGGAGGTGACATGATGGAGAAAAAGAGGATACTAATCCTTGGAGCAGCAGGAAGAGATTTTCACAATTTCAACACTTACTACAGGGACAACGAAGACTACGAAGTCGTTGCATTCACTGCAACTCAGATTCCGGGAATTGATGACAAGAAATACCCCGCGGAACTCTCAGGAAAACTATACCCCGAAGGCATTCCCATCTATGCGGAGAAGAACATGGAGAAGATAATCCGCGAGAACGGTATCGACCAGGTGGTGTTATCTTACAGTGATTTGAACCACCAATATGTCATGGAAAAGGCAGAAACTGTGCTTTCCTGTGGAGCTGATTTCGTGCTTCTGGGGCCAAACAATACGATGATAAAGTCAAGCAAGCCAATTATTTCTGTCTGCGCCGTGAGAACAGGATGTGGAAAGAGCCAAACGACTCGAAGAGTACTGGACATTCTGAGAGCGAAAGGCAAGAAGGTTGTATCCATAAGACATCCGATGCCTTACGGTGACCTGGTTGCTCAGCGTGTGCAACGCTTTGCAGATTACTCCGATCTGGACAAGCACAACTGCACAATAGAAGAGAGGGAAGAATACGAACCTCACATAGATAGAGGATCGATCGTGTACGCTGGCGTTGATTACGAGGCCATCATCAGAGAAGCGGAGAAAGAAGACGTCGATGTCATTCTCTGGGATGGTGGCAACAATGACTTCCCGTTCTACAAGACAGACCTGGCGATCACCGTGGTTGATCCTCACAGACCAGGACATGAGATTTCATACTTCCCTGGCATGGCTAATCTTCTAATGGCTGATGTCATCGTGATTAACAAGATGGAAACTGCTTCTGCCGAGGGAATCGAAGAGGTTAGAAAGAACATTTCCAAGTACAACCACGATGCAGTAGTTATTGATGCAGCCTCTCCGATAACGGTCGAAGACACAAAGAAGATTAGGGGCGCGCGCGTTCTGGTTGTCGAAGACGGTCCTACCCTAACACACGGTGAAATGAGATATGGCGCTGCCTGGGTCGCCGCCAAGAAATTCGGTGCCGGTACAATAATTGATCCAAGACCTTTCGCAGTAGGTTCTATCGTTGAAACATATGAAAAATACCCTCACCTCGAGGAAATCCTGCCCGCGATGGGTTATGGCGACAAGCAGATGAAAGAGCTTGAGCAAACAATCAACAGTTCCGATGCAGATCTTGTACTCATTGGCACACCGATAGATCTTCGAAGAGTGATAGATATAAACAAACCGGCACTAAGAATTGGTTACGAACTACAGGAAATTGGAAAGCCCGATCTTGAAGATGTGTTGACAGATTTCATCAAAGAACACAACATATAGCAGAATTGCTTTTCAGGCCGGGCAATCATGCCCGGTCTTTTACTATTTGCACTATTTCTTCAGTCGCAGACTCGATTATTCTTGCAGTAGCTCCCCAAATGACTAACCCATCAAACCGGTATTTGATAGTTGTTCTTCCTGAAGGCATCAGTATCTCTTCCGGCCTTTGGGCAACGATGCTTTTCAATGAAACCAGAATCAGATCCTCTACTTCTTGCCTGTTTACGCGAAAGACTGGTCTAGAGATCATCCCTAAAAAAGGTTTCACTGCAATCCCTGTTGTGACAGTAATACTCGTGCTAAGCTCTGTAATGAATTGTAGTTGTTCGCGAGTTATTCCAATTTCCTCACGCGCTTCTCTTAGAGCAGCCTCAAGAGAAGTCTCTCCAGGTTCTATGTGTCCACCCGGAAAACTCACCTGCGCGGGATGTGTTCTGAGATGCCTCGATCGTCGTGTGAGTAACAGATACGGTTCGCCGAGCAACTTGACGAGAGGAACAAGAACTGCTGCTTTCATTCCGCCACATCCTCAAGGGCACTTTTCTGTGACGAAAGCAGAAGAAAAAGGGCCTTTGCAGTACCTACCGGGAGAAGAACCGTCTCATTGCTGAGTTGGCCAGCAACGATCTTGCCGCCATGATCCAAAACTTTCTGCAGCTTCAGTCTCGAACCAAATAACTCACGAATAGTTGCTCTCGGAACGCTTATCAACGCAGTAACTTCTTCTAAAGAACCAATCACAGGCTTTCCCCGCAGTATGCAAATATACGAAACAATGTAGTAAACAATTTGATTCTGTGTGGCTTTTCGCCTGTCGAGCATGCCATAAATAATCAGAGGGGAAGGTCTTTCTTCAAGGTGTAGAGGTCTTGTCTCGCCGAAATCATTCACAAGAAAAGCACTTTCAGAGTGTACTGGAGATAACGATACACCGATCTCCTCAAGGGACTCTCGGGCAAGTGCTTCAATGAAGCTTTCTCCTCTTTCAACGTGCCCGCCTATACCCATGAGGAGACGCAGATCATCACTTCTTCTGTAACGATCTCCACCAATGGCGAAGAGAAGACTGTCTTCATGAACTACCAGGCAACTCGCCCCTTTAAGTGCCAGGGGAGGGATAACCTCAGTGATGCTTAGCCTCTTTTGAACCACACTACCAGAATAGCAGAAACTCTCAGTTCCTTTGACTAAACTCTTCTTTTCAGTATCACGATTTCTATTCGGTCCGAACAGTCTTCAGAAATATCCGCCAGAGAGCCGATTGTAAGTATGAGTTCTCTCAACTGCTGTTTCTCGGCAAGTGAGAGTTCCATGTCGAAGACCTTCCTGATGAGTGATCTCTCGTCATCGTCCGCGCTGTGCTCCAA
>DLVL01000091.1 GCA_003444085.1 Kosmotogaceae bacterium
TCTACCTGTGTAAGCCATGAGTTCTGAACTTACCTGGTACGGGCTTAGAAGCTCGACCCTCTCCTTCATCTTGTCTTCTTCCCCCATTGATGCCCAGACATCCGTGTATATGGAGTCAGCATCTTTCACTGCTTCACGTGGGTTGTCAGTGATTTCTATTATCGCACCCTGTTCTCTTCCTATCTCCCTGCACTTCTCCAGCAGTTCCTCGTCTGGTCTGAGGTTCTCAGGTCCGCATGCAACATAATGCAATCCCATCTTAGCTGAACCGATCATGAGAGACACAGCGACATTGTTTCTTGCATCGCCCAGATAAACTAGTTTTCTTCCTCGAAGAGTGCCGAAAGCTTCTTCGATGGTTAGGAAGTCGGCAAGGATCTGGGTAGGATGGTAGGTATCTGTGAGCCCGTTATAGACAGGGACACCCGACCACTCTGCGAGTGTTTCGACTGTTGATTGCTTGAATCCCCTGAATGCGATTGCATCAAACATTCTGCCCAGAACTCTCGCAGTGTCTTCGAGGTCTTCCTTTACACCGAGGTGTATATCGTCTTTTGACAGAAAGACCGGATGACCGCCTTCTTCTCCAAATGCTGTCTCAAAAGCTGTTCTTGTTCTTGTTGACCTCTTCTCAAATACAATTGCAAGGCTCTTGCCGGCAAATCTCTGTGTAGGTGTTCCTGCCCGCTTTTCCAATTTAACCTGCCTGGAAATATCCAGCAAGTACCTGATTTCATCATAAGAGAAATCAAGCAGAGTTAGCAAACTTCTGCCTTTCAAGTTAATTCCCATAGCTCCAGCCTCCTTCTTTTCCTCGTTATCTCTTATATAATACAGACAGTGTCTTGATGTTTCAATTTCCCTGTTAGTTTGTATATGCAGAGGTAATGGTTATACGTCTTCATTTATACGTTATGCGGTGTTATGCTGTTTTATGCTTCATTATGCGTCAGAAGCTGTGGAAAAGGTTGAGTCGTTTCCTGGAGGTGTATTTGATGAAGAAGTACCTGGAGACAGCAATATCGAATGCTCTGAAAACACTGGATCTATTAGATATTAAAGGATACAAAGTTGAAGTCCCGCCGGAGGGCTTCGGTGACTATTCGACAAACGTTGCGTTCTTTGTATCGAAGAGAATGAGAATGTCACCGTTGAAAGCTGCTGAAGTTATTGGTGAAAAGTTGCTTTCTGATCCCAGGGTCGAGAGAATCTCTGTTGATGGACCGGGTTTCATAAACATCATTCTGTCACAGGAGGCTTTTTCGGAAGCGCTTTTTCAGACACTCAACAACAGGTACTACTGGAGGATCAAAAGACCGGCAGCACAGAAAAATATACAGATTGAATTCGCTAGTGTTAATCCAACTGGCCCATTTACCGTAGGACATGGTCGTCAAGCTGTCATAGGAGATATTCTGGCAGAAGTAATGAGAGCGAGAGGTCTGCATGTTGAGAAAGAGATGTATTTGAACGATGCAGGGAGACAGATACAGCTTCTGGGGGAGTCAGTTTGGATTAGATATCAGCAGCTTCTTGGAAAGAAGGTGGAGCTGGAAGATACGCATTACCAGGGTGGATATCTCGTGGAAATGGCTGAAGAGCTGATCAAAGAAGTTGGAGAGACCTATCTTGACAGATCAGAAAAAGAAACAAGAAGATTCTTTCGTGATTACGTCCTTGATAGGATGGTTCAGACCATGAAAGCCAGCATGGACAAACTGGGTGTCTCTTTCGACAGTTTCTTCAGCGAAAGAACTCTTGTTGAATCCGGAGCAGTTGACAGGGTACTGAAAACACTGCGAGATAAGGGACTTGTTACAGATAGAGACGGAGCCGTGTGGTTCAAGGTTTCTGCGTTTGAGGATGAGTCAGACAAAGTCCTGGTACGCTCCGATGGAACGTTCACGTATTTCATGACTGATATCGCCTACCACCTGAATAAGTTTGAACGCGGATTTGATTACGTCATTGATATTTGGGGTGCCGATCACCTCGGGCACATACCGAGAATGCGCGCTGCTATGAAGGCTCTGGGTATCCCCGAGTCCTTTTTCAACGTTATGGTACATCAGTATGTCAATCTGAAGAAGGGGAACGAGATAGTCAAGATGTCCACCAGGAGAGGAGAATTCTATACACTCGATGAATTAATGGAAATAGTGGGAGTAGACGCTACCAGGTACTTCTTTGCAATGTTCGATCCGGATACACACATGTTGTTTGATATTGATCTGGCAAGAACCAAGAGTGCAGAGAACCCGGTGTTTTATGTGCAGTATGCTCACGCACGAATCTGCAGCATATTCAGGAATGCTGTTGAGAAAGGCATATGTCATAGTACTGCAGAAGATGTAGATTATTCATTGCTCCAAAGTGATGAGGAACGAAAGCTCATCAGAGAGATCACGTCATTTCCAGAAGTCCTTGAACGAGTTGCTGGTGACTATAAAGTGAGTAGAATAACAAACTTCCTGGAGGAACTGGCAAGTTGTTTTCACATATTCTATAACAAACATAAAGTCATTGATCGCAATCATATGAAGATGTCGGAAGCAAGAGTTGGACTTTGTATGGTTATCAAGAATCTTCTGGCGGACGGGCTGGCCCTCCTGGGAGTATCAGCACCAGAGTCAATGTAGATAGTTGACAAATACAATACGCAGTGCGATTACCCCGGCGAGTATCAAGAGTTCCTCTCCAGTAACGATATACGGAGCATGCTACAATCTTGGTGGGAGGAAGAACGATGAGAACGGTCTACGTGGTCATTGACACTGAGACTACAGGCTCTGAACCGATGAAAGGTGATAGGATAATCGAGATTGGAGCCGTTCCGATATACAAGGGAAAGGTTATGTCAGATCTTGCATTTCATGCCCTTGTGAACCCTGAGGTCATTATCCCAGGTCACATAACCGGTGTGCACGGGCTCAAGAATGACGATCTTGTGCAGGCCCCAACTATGATAGAGGTATTTCCGCGCTTCAAGGACTATCTTGGGTCTTCGCTGGTGGTAGGTCACAATATAGTCGCTGATATGACCTTTCTTGACATGGCATCGAAGGAAACAGGAATAGCACCACTGACAAACCGATATCTTGACACACTCGAACTGGCAAAGGAAGCTTTGAGAAACGGGCCATTCAAACTGACGGATCTGGCACAAAGACTGGGAGTATTAGAAAGACCTACACACAGAGCCCTTGATGATGCCTTCGTTACCGCAAGAGTTTTTCTTGAGCTTGCTAGACTGATGGGCGGTCTTTCCAGGCTCAGGAGATACGTTAAGAACTGGAGGGGTTAGATGATAAAGAACTTTGTATTGGACACAAATGTACTTGTCCACGATCCTTCTTGTATAGAGAAGTTCGAGGACAACAACGTGATCATTCCTTTTCCGGTGCTCGAAGAAATCGACAAGCTGAAATCTAAAGACTCGTCAGTTGGTCGGAGCGCCCGTGAGGTGAATCGGACACTGGATAGCTTTCGCGAAAGAGGCAAGCTCACTGACGGCGTTTCACTGAAATCAGGTGGAAAACTCAGGGTCGTCGTCTTCAAGGAATTCAGTATTTCGCAGGCGGGACACCTTACAAGAAAGGCAAAAGATAATGACATACTGATGTATACAATCGAGCTTCGAAAGAGAGAAAAAGAACCCGTATATCTTGTTACCAAGGATATTAACCTCAGGATAAAAGCCGATGTTCTCGGGATTCCTTCACAAGACTATCTGGCTGACAAGGTCAGCCTTGAGGAAAGATTCTCCGGAATTATGGAACTGAAAGATGATGTGTTGAGAGAGAAGTTCCAGAAGGATGGATCAATTAATGAAGATGATGTTGACGAGGAACTGACAAGCAATGAATTCGTCCTTTTTGGGGAAGACGTATGGGGTCGTGTAACCCCGAACGGGAAACGGATCGAAAGTATCTCAGTTTCAATGAAGACATCATGCTGGGGGATCTCACCCAGGAATCGTGAACAGATGCTCGCTATGGATTTGCTGCTTAACGATGAAGTGAAATTCGTTGCCCTTCCCGGTAGTGCTGGAACTGGAAAGACACTTCTTTCTCTGGCATGTGGTCTCAGAAAGGTTTCAGAAGAAAACAAGTATGAAAGGCTTCTGGTAACTCGTCCTCTAATTACCATGGGAAAAGACGTTGGGTACCTTCCCGGTTCACTTGAAGAGAAAGCTCGTCCCTGGATGCAGCCAATCAGGGACAACTTGATGCTTCTCTTTTCTAACAGGCACATGGATCTTGATAGTTTCCTCAAGAAAGGTGATAAGCTCCAGATGGATGTTTTGAGCTACATCAGGGGAAGAACCATACCAAATCAGTTCATTATCATCGACGAATCCCAAAATCTTACTCCTCATGAAGTTAAGACCATATTGACAAGGGTTGGCGACAACACCAAGATAGTGCTCACTGGAGATCCGTACCAGATTGACAATTTCTACCTTGATACGAACAGCTGTGGGCTGGTGTACGCCACATCAAAGTTTATTGGTAACCGTCTGGCAGGACACGTGACTCTGGTTCGTGGTGAACGATCCGAACTTGCCAGTGCTGCAGCAGATCTATTATGATTCGAGAAGGCTTTCCCTATCCTGAGTATGATCTCTTCTTGCGGATTTCAAGGGAAGACATTCATGTGCTGTGCTACATCGTTGAAGGGGAAGACAACCTGATGAATATTCGGCATACAACTGAGAATGGTCTTCTCAAAGTAATCGTAACCGGGCTTCAACTTGATGATTCTCTTGCATTTCTCGAAAGTATCAGGAGTATCCTGAATATGGAAGTGGTGGAAGTTCGTGAAAATCCTGGACATACTTAGTCTCCCCCTCCCGAAGAAGACAGCGAAAAGTGTGCGCGAAGTTGATTATGAAAGAATAATTGACAAGGGTTATGATACAGTCCTATTTGATTACGATAATACTATTGCAAGCTGGCGATCTCCTTTCGATATGAGGAATCGTCCTGTTATTGAAATGCTGTTGACCAGAGGCATAAAGGTGGCGGTTGTTACTAACGCCCCGGTCAAAAGAGTCAGACATCTCTACGAAATCTTTGGAGATGATGTCTCTGTTTATCACTCGATGCGAAAACCCGGTACAAAGCAATTACGTCGTGTCCTTAGTGAAATGCGCTCAGTTCCAGAGAAGACAGCGATCGTTGGAGATCTCTTTCTAACAGATGTTATAGCCGGCAACAGGATGGGAATGTATACAATAATGGTCAGACCATCTTTCGAGAAGGAGGTTGCCCTGTACAAGCGTCTTGCTGGCTGGGCAATCATAGCTCTTTATATGGTGTTCTTCTACACAATCGGTTGGTTTTTCAGACTTATCGATCTTGCCACACCTCATGTTTTCGTAGAAAGTGTGGAGCAGGTCGATTTCTCTAAACTCAAATTGGCAGGGTACGAGCTTGTGATATTTGATTTTGACAATACTCTTGAACCCTGGAGGTCTCATCAACTATCACTGAGAACTCTCAGTGTGCTGAAGCAAGCGAGGGACTCTGGATTGAAGATAGCTTTAGTTTCAAACGGTAAGAATGATCGTCTTGATTCAATTCGGGAAAGCATAGGCAGTGTGCCGGTAATTGGGAGAGCGTTCAAACCATCTCCGAGACGTTCCAGAAGATTTGTTAAAGAAACTGGTGTGGCGAACCATAGGGTTGTTGTCATTGGAGACCAGCTTTTCACAGATGTTCTTATGGGGAACCTTATAGGTGCATACACAATTAAGACTGTACCAATCTCCGAGGAAGAATTCTTCTGGACCAGGATGATTCGGAAAGTTGAAAGGCTTACTATCGCATTATTGAAGTCAAAGGGAGAGGTGGAACGCGTCTAGCGAATAGCTGCGGTACGTCATGTACATAATCACCGAAGACAATTAGGAGGTAGAACATGAAACTCAAAGAACTGGCAGTTCCGGTCGGGATTTCAAACAGGCATGTGCATCTATCTGAGGAAGATATCAGGAAGTTGTTTGGAGAGGACGCCGAGTTGACGCCCGTGAAGGATCTTGGACAACCCGGCCAATACGCTGCAGCTGAAAAGGTTATACTGGCAGGACCAAAAGGGTGTATTGAGGGTGTCAGAGTGCTAGGCCCAGCGAGGAAGGCAACACAGGTAGAATTGTCAAGATCAGACTGCTTCAGACTCGGTGTTCAACCACCGGTTAGAGACTCCGGTGATCATGAAGACTCCGCTTCCCTCACAATAATCGGCCCCAAGGGAACTGTGAGTCTGGAAAGAGGTGTTATCCTTGCAAAACGCCACATTCATATGCGACCTGAAGAAGCAGCAACTCTGGAACTCAAGGACAAAGATATAGTTGCTGTTTACTGTGAAGGGGACGGCACTCGACGGACAGTTTTCAAGGATGTGCTTGTGAGGGTGAATGACCAGTATGCACTGGAATTTCATGTAGATCTGGATGAAGGGAATGCCGCGATGCTTAGCAACGGCGATGTTGTGAAGATAGTGGAGGAGCTTTAATGGTATTTGTGGGTACAAGCGGTTACCAGTTTGATGACTGGATAGGGACTGCTTATCCCGATGCGATCCCCAGATCAAAGATGATCAGGTATTATTCTTCCGTTTGGCAGTTCAATGCAGTCGAGTTGAATTTCACTTATTACAGAATGCCAACACAGAAGACAATCATTGGAATGCTGAACAAAGTAGCTACAGATCCTGTGGTTTTCAGTGTAAAGGCCTATGGGGATGTGACCCACAAACACTGGCGAATGAATAATATGGAGGGATTGAAGACCGACAGCGACGAATTCATCAACGCCGTGAGTCCAATGAAAGACGCATCGAGACTTGCAGCAGTTCTCTTTCAGTTTCCTTCTTCTTTCAGACCTTCAGAGGACAGCAACAGGTATTTGGAGAAACTGGCTGGATTATACGCTTCTGCTGATGTTCCTCTAGCAATAGAGTTCAGGCACAGAGATTGGAATTGTGAAGAGACGCATGAATTACTCAGTTCGATGGATATGGTTCCGGTAGTAGTTGACGAACCTCAAATTGGTTTGCTTTTTCCATATGTTACTGCTTCGTCTCGACGATATGCCTATTTTCGTTTTCACGGAAGGAACAGGAACTGGTTTAACTCTGAAGGCGGCGAGAGGTATAACTACGATTACTCCAGAGACGAGCTGAGAGAGTTTGCTGCAGATGTGCTAGAATTTTCTGAAAGAGGGCTGCAAGTATACGTTTTCTTCAACAATTGTTATATGGGTCGTGCAGTACACAACGCACTTAGTTTTAGACAGATGCTTGGAGGAGAGTAAGAAGATGATCAAATTGCCTGATCTTTTTCGGGTTGTTTTGAGGATGATATATGACGGAAAAAATGCCGATGAAGTGTATGATCAACTATCCCGGGTCGGGATCGATGATGATCAGGTCGATAGAATCTACACTTCAATTATTGGCTTGATTGCCAGGGGAATGGACAAAACCGAAACGGTTTTCGCAGATACGTATGACATAAGAAGGAGAGTCTTCACAAGAGAAGAACTCTCCGTAATAAAGCATGTACCAAGCCTTTATGATTCAGTTCTGTGGGGTGAGATCAGCATAGAGGAGTTTGAATCAACACTTACAGACTTCGGCGGATTTGGGGTTGATTAACAACCGACTCCTCAATTGATCACTTCACGCCCACCTTGCTATTGTGAAGAAGTAGCGGTCTGGTAGCCTATCATAGTTCGGAACCACCCGAACAGTATAGGCTATTCGGCCTTCTTGAGGTATGGAAAACTCCCCGAGGTATACGTACTCGCCATGAACATCGCTCTTCTCAAGGTTCATAGGAAAAGTAGCAAAATCATCAACTGAACCTTCTTCATTAAGCGTTGCAAGGAAGACCTCCACCTTCACATCATCAGGGGTCAGTTCTCCAAGATAGATGTTGGTGGAGAGCCTTATCTTCTCACCAACAGTGATACTTCTCTCAACATCAGAAGCTGTAAGATTGGGTTTGACTCGAATATGTCCCCAATACCTTGTGAGGTGCTGTTTCCACTGCGCAATCTCTTTGGATTTCTGGAAATCATTGTCTGCCATGAATGACGAGAGTTCAGAGCTCTTGAAATAGAGCCTTTGGGCATAATCTATAAGCATTCTATGCGTATTGAATTGTGAAGACACGGTCTTTATTGATTCTTTCATCTTTTTGACCCATTCTCTGGGGATCCCGTCTTCATCACGCTGGTAGTAAAGAGGAACGATTTCACGCTCAAGTGTCGTGTATATTGATACACTGTCTATTCGGTCCTGGAGCTCTTCATCGTCGTAATCCCTATCATCACCGATGGCCCAGCCGTTATCCTGAGTGAAGCCTTCGACCCACCATCCATCCATAGTGCTGAAATTCAGACAACCGTTCATTGCAGCCTTCTGCCCGCTCGTGCCGCTCGCTTCGTGAGGTCTTCTGGGAGTGTTCATCCAGATATCGCAACTGCTTATAAGGTGTCTGGCCACGTTCATGTCATAGTTCTCCAGGATAACTATATGGTTCTTGAATTCAGGCATCCTTGACATCTCATAGATCTTCTTCATGAGCTCTTTGGCAGGATTATCTGCGGGATGCGCTTTACCTGAGAAGATAATCTGTACGGGTCTTTGGGGATTATTCAGTATTGCTTTGAGCCGCTCAATGTCCTTGAAGATTATCGAAGCCCTCTTGTACGTTGCAAATCTTCTAGCAAAACCAATAGTAAGAGTATTCTCATCACATATCCTGTCTACCTCAGCAAGATCCTCCACTGTCTCTCCAAGTCTTCTTCGTTGCCTTCTGAGGCGGGTCTGAACAAAGCTTCTCAGTCTTTTCTTCAGCTGCATGTGAGCATTCCACAACTCATTATCGGGAATCTTGTCAATGGCATCCCATACGCTTGAAGAATACACACTCTCTTCCCAGCACTTGGGAAGGTATCTGTCAAATAGAGCCTTCATGTCTTTGTTAAGCCAGGTCCAGATGTGCACTCCGTTCGTAACATGCGTAATCGGCACCTCAACTGCCGGAAGATCTTCGAAGATATGATTCCACATCTTTCTAGATACTGTTCCATGGAGTCTACTAACTCCGTTTGATAAAGCAGATAACCTCAGGGCAAGAACGGTCATTCCGTAGTGTGTCCTTCCATCTTCAAGCCTTTCAGTGCCAAGATTCAGAAATTCATCCTTGGTTACACCCAGTTGGTCCCAGAAACCCTGAAAGTGTCTTTCAACCAGATCCAGAGAGAAGACATCATTTCCCGCAGGAACAGGTGTGTGGGTCGTAAAAACGCTGCTTGCTCTGACAAACTCAATCGCAGTTTCCCAGTCAAGTCCTTTGCCTTGAATGAGCTCGCGGATTCTCTCCAGGGAGAGAAAAGCTGCGTGTCCCTCGTTCATGTGCCATATGGTGGGGTTGATTCCCAGTAACCTAAGTGCCCGAACACCTCCGATGCCAAGCAGCATTTCTTGCTTAATACGGTTTTCTGTCCCTCCACCATAGAGCTGTGCGGTTATCATCTTTTCATCGGAGGAGTTCTGATCAATGTCTGTGTCCAGAAGATAGAGAAGAACAGTACCTACCCTGCATTCCCATACCTTTGCCCAAACCTTTTTCCCCAGAATAACAACATTTACGTGAATCTCCTGACCATCCTGGTCTCTGGCTGGTTTTACTGGTAGATCCTCGAAATCGTATGCTGGAAATGTAGCAGTCTGCCAGCCGTCTTTATCAATCATTTGTGAAAAGTAACCCTGTCTGTAAAGAAGACCTACAGCCACAAAACTCATGCCCAGATCGCTGGCTGTCTTCAGATGATCACCCGCCAGGACCCCAAGTCCCCCGGAGTATATCGGAAAAGACTCGTGTAAACCATACTCTGCACAGAAGTAGGCTACCTGATTCTTTGCCTTGTCCGGATGCTCTTTTTTGACCCATGTCGTGTTTCTTTTCATGTACGAGTCGACTTTCTCCAACACTCTCTCAAGTCTTCCTACAAACTCGTCATCGTTTTCCAGTTCAAAAAGCCTCTGCTGGCTCACCCTTCGAAGAAACTTAATAGGACTTCTCTTCTGGTCGTACCACAGCACAGGGTCCATCATTCTGAAAAGATCCTGAACTTCGTAATTCCATGTCCAGTAGAGGTTATATGCGAGCTCCTCCAGCCTTTCCAGTCGTTTCGGGAGCTTTGGTACTGCCATTAGTCTCTGAATATACTTCATTGAAATACCTCCAGTTGGAAAAATCTACCCTTCTACGATTATACGGTAACCAGTATGATACATCCATACGGTGGCTGTATCACAACAAGCTGGTACAAACTCTCTTCTGAGTTGATTGTCTTAAGAACACTGTACTGATGATGTAGACTTATAGTATATACAGGATACTGAGGAGGGGTGAGAATGAAAAAAGTTAAGGCACCCAGAGGAACCAAGTTAACTTGTAAGAGCTGGTTAACAGAAGCAGCAATGAGAATGCTTATGAATAACCTTGATCCAGAAGTAGCAAAAGATCCGGACAATCTGATTGTGTATGGTGGAATTGGCAAGGCAGCGAGAAACTGGAACTGTTTTCACAGGATTGTTGAAACGCTCAAGGATCTGGAAGATGATGAAACGCTTATCGTTCAGAGCGGCAAACCTGTGGCGGTATTTACGACAAATGAATGGGCTCCCAGGGTGCTAATCGCAAATTCCCTGCTTGTTCCAAAATGGGCTACGTGGGAAGACTTCAGAGAATTGGAAGAACGGGGCCTCACCATGTTTGGTCAGATGACAGCAGGAAGCTGGATTTACATCGGTACACAGGGCATACTACAGGGTACCTACGAAACCTTCGGGGCAGTTGCCAGAAAGTACTTTGGTGGTTCGCTCAAAAGAAGGTTTGTCTTGACAGCTGGCCTGGGCGAAATGGGTGGAGCCCAACCTTTGGCTGCAACAATGAACGGAGGGGTTATCTTGAACGTGGAAGTAAACCCCTGGGCGATAAAGAGGAGATTGGATACGGGCTATCTGGAAACGTCCTTTGATGACCTGGATGAAGCGCTGGGAGCTGTCGGGCAGTCTTTGAAGGAAGGTGTCCCGAGATCCATAGGACTACAAGGGAATGCTGCAGAGATATATCCCGAGCTGGTTAATAGAGGAGTGGTTCCTGATATAGTTACCGATCAAACTGCTGCCCATGACCCTCTAAATGGCTATATACCTGCCGGTTATTCAGTTGAACAGGCTGCAGAGCTCAGAAGAACTGCTCCTGACGAATACCTGGTCAGGGTTGGAGAGTCTGTTATCACACACCTTGAAGCAATTCTGCATATGAAAAGACAGGGAGCCAGGGTTTTTGAGTATGGCAACAATATTAGAAGACTTGCTCATGACAGCGGCCTTGAAGATGCCTTTGATATACCCGGTTACGTACCTGAATACATAAGGAATCTTTTCAGCGAAGGAAATGGCCCGTTCAGATGGGTGGCACTCTCCGGTGACCCTGAAGACATTTACAGGACAGACGAAAAAGTAAAGGAGTTGTTTCCTGAGAACAGGCATCTTACGAACTGGATCGATCTTGCACAGAGAATGGTGAAGTGGCAGGGGCTTCCCGCAAGGATTTGCTGGCTTAAACATGGTGAAAGGGAAAAGATGGGTGTTGAGATGAACAGGATGGTCGAAAAAGGGGAGTTGAAAGCTCCCATTGTAATCGGGAGAGACCATCATGATACAGGTTCAGTTGCATCTCCCTACAGGGAAACCGAAGCAATGGCAGATGGTTCGGATGCGATTGCAGATTGGCCTGTACTGAATGCACTGCTTTCTGCCAGCAGTGGTGCCACGTGGGTCTCCGTCCACCACGGTGGTGGTGTTGGCATGGGCTACTCTATTCACTCTGGAATGGTTGTTGTAGCAGATGGAACGCGTACCTCTGCCGAGAAACTGTCAAGGGTGTTGAACAACGATCCAGGCCTTGGAGTGGTAAGACATGCAGATGCAGGCTATGAAATCGCGATTGAATCGGTGAAAAAAGGTAATCTCAGTATGCCTATGCTCAAAGAAAAAGCTGAGGAGTAACGTTACTCCTCAGCTCATATAATAATTGCCAAGATTATCTCTTCTTTATCCCTCTCTTCTTATCCAGCCTTCTGCGATAGGCAGAGAGTTTTTGAGAGCTGTCTTTCATGAAACGCCCCAGTTTCTTCTCAAAATCATGGTCACCGCCTCTTTCGGCAGACTCCCTGTTACCAAGATCCTTGATAGATAACTCCCATTTGCCTTCTCTGGTTGTGCCCATGACCTTTGCCTTAACTGACTGGCCGACCTTCAGGTAGTCATCGATGTTCTTCACGTAATCCTTTGAGACCTTAGAAATGTGGATGAAACCTTCCCCACCCTCTTGCAAGGTTACATACGCACCAAACTTCTTCAGGCCGGTCACCTTGCCTTCAACGATGTTTCCTACCTTAACACTCACATGCTCAACCTCCATATAGGTTTTGTAGGCGACTTCAGTAATCGTCACCGAATTTTGTTCTGAACTTCTGAACTCTTCCCTCCGTATCGATAATCATAGATGATGTATCACCTTTGTAATAGGGATGACAGTTTGAACAGAGGTCAATTCTTACGCTCTCCTTCGTGGACCAGAATTTGTGTTCAGCTCCACAAGTACACTTAGCAACTACCAGTTTCAGTTCTGGTTGAATCTCCCTTTTCATTTGTATTTCACCTCTCGAGTCTTTGTCCGGAGTGATTATATCATGGCTCTTAAAAGCTGTCAAAAAAGTCTGCCTGCATAGTATGGTTCTCTTGTGGTAGAGCAATTCGTTCTTCTTCGCTTCTTAATAAGATTCTCCGGAAATATCGCGTTCAAACCACGGGGATATGAAGTGATCCCAGAATTGTTTCAGGATTATTGTTAGCGGAACAGCCAGAAATGCTCCGACTATGCCAAGGACTTGACCGAAAAAGATTATTGCGAAGATCATTATGACTGGATTTGTCCTTGTATGTCCTCGCATTAGCTTCAGGAAGACAATGAACGCTGCAGTATGAATGATCAGAAGTGCTGCCAGCAAACCAATGAAGACCAGCAAGTTTCTTGCCGATACCGCGAGCAATATCAACGGAATAATCTCAAAGACGACACCCACAATAGGTATCATGTTCGTTATCGTCGCCCAGAAACCCATTAGCAAGCTGTAAGGCAGACCAAGCATTCTCACAAGTATTGCAACAATCATTCCAACGAAAATCGATACCAGAACGATAGATGTCACGAAACGTTCCAGGTTTCTATATGTGTCTTTCAAGAAAGTAACAGCCTCACTCCTGCACGATTTCGGATACAGATGGGGTGAGAATCGTTTGAAAGAAGGAAAATAGTAACTGAAATATATAGTCCCAAGAATCACATAGAATAATACTGAACCCAGGGAGCTGAGAAATGCCGGAACCTTCTCAAGCAACTCCCCAGAAAACCCTCTGAACCATATTTGCAATTCAAGTAGAGTGCGTCTAACCGTTTCCAGAATCTGGGTTCGAGTTCCTTCGTCAATTGTTCTTGGTATTATCGCCTCAACAACATCTCTCCAGATCTCTTTCGAAGGAACTATCAGGGCCTGCTCTATTAGCCTGTTGGCCAGGACCAATGCATTCTTCTCGGTGAGGTGTCTTCTGGTTATTTCAAGGATCGAATTATAACTTGGCTTCAGCTCAGCATAAGCATCTCCAACAGCAATCAACAGAAAACCTCTCTCTTGAAGAGCAAGTTTAAGCTGTTCTACGGGAATGGGTAACTGCTCTCTCTCAGCCTCGTAGATCGATTGATAGTAAGATTTAAGCTCTGAACTGAGATCTGCAAGTTGTTCTCTCTCCTCATCATCCAATCTCTGTACAAATCCTTCATCGAAAGAGATTCTATCGATGTTTGCATTGATTTCGAAAATACTCACAGGTGTATCCGTGTCAGAGGGAAAGAAGTCAAGAACGGTGGAGTAGAAATTGCTCGCTTCTCGAACAACTATTGGGACAAGAAAGACTACTACCAGAGCAACAAAAAGAAAGAGAAATACCAGTCCCATTATCACAGCTGCAAGTCTTCTGATTCGCAGATAGCGTCCTGCGAACTTGGTCCAGGGTTCGATGATCAATATGATCACAAAACAGATCACAGCAACTGTTGCAGTTCTTGGAGAAACTGCATATACAGAGAAGAATACCAGGGCGTATAAGACGGAAAGCAAGAATACAGAGAGTTTGCTGTTGCCAAAGAGCTTTTTCAGCATTATCCTCCCACCTTAGGAGAAAGAAGAAACTCTTCTGAGATGCTCTTTAAATCACTTTGCTTGCCCATAACAACCATAAGCTTTATTCTCGCTTTCTGTGATGAGAGACCTTGTGCGAATATTGCTCCGATACTCTTCAGACTCCTTCCACCACCTGTGTATCCGTATGTCCCGAGGACTCTGCCCTTGAAGCACCTTGATGTTATTATAACAGGCATGGAGTGTTTTTCTATGAGCCACTTAGTTGCATCGTGTACGCTCACAGGTACGTTTCCTGAGCCGAAGGCCTCGAGAACAAGACCTTTGTACCCAAGCTCAGGAAGCACACGTATGAAGTCACCCTTATCGCCTACAAAGGTTTTGAGAAGAGCCACCGAGTTTTCGATTCTCTCTACCGCGTAATTGCTCCTGAGTACCGGCCTTCTGTGAACAACAACGCTTTCATCATCTACAATACCAATGGGACCACTTCCAGGTGATTCGAAAGTAGCGATATTGCTCGTATATGTCTTTGTCACATCAACTGCAGCATGAATCTCGTCATTTACACAAACGAGCGTTCCGAGATTTCTTGCAAAGATGCTCGCCGCAACTCTCACCGATGATAAGAGATTCCTCGGCCCATCAGTGCCCAGTTCATCGAGATTTCTCATTGCTGCAGTGAGAATGATGGGCTTCTCTGTTTGAACTGTCAAGTCTATAAAATACGCTGTTTCCTCGAGTGTATCTGTACCATGTGTAATGACAACACCTGCAACATCATCTCGTTTCAGTATTCTGTTGACTACCCGGGAGAGCTCCCACAGAATATTCGGACTCATGTGTGGACTCGGTATATTGGAGAAGTCGTAGTGCTCTGTCTCTGCAATCGCGTGCAGCTGTTCCACATGTATCAGGTGTCTGTGAGTTGTAGTAGCAGGCACAGATGAACCTGTCACAGGATCTCTGACCATTGCAATAGTCCCGCCAGTAGTAACAATAACAATCTTCTTCATTCTTTCCCTCCCGTACTGGTTTTGACTTTGCGAAGAGCCAGTACTGCATCACTGCCGACTTTTTCAGCCACATCGTTCCAGTTACGAAAAGGTCGTCTGAGAACGATAGCTGTCGCAAGTTTTCTTCCGATACCAGGGATGTATTCGAGTGCATCCAATGTAAGCACGTTAATGTTGCTTCCCAGTGGCAATCCTGTCAAGGATCTGCTTCCATGTTCAACAACTACCATATCTGTGGCTGTTTCAAAAGGCACAGGGCTGGCCACAAGGATTGGATAGGTTGCCAGGGGTCTTCCAAAGGTTAACTTCCCCTTTAAGGATTCCGGAAACACTCTTCTGATAATTGCTCCAATCGGGAAGACCTTCTTAATCATTGGCAAATCAAAGTTTTCTCTTATAAGCGATTTATGATGCTCATATGACCTATGACTGACTGTCGATCGTTTCATCTTGTCAATCGGTGCAGACTCAAACACAATCACTCTTCGAATGTTGACTCTCCGGACCAGGAGACCACTCTCAAGTATGTTTTTCAAGTATTCTCTGTCTATGCTCAAGCTTCTCTCTGACTGCCCCGGTAGACCGTACAGGAGATTAAGACCTGGAAGGAGTCTGGGGACACCGTCAAGCCGATCCGGGCAGGTCCTGTTAACCAGGTCTATGGCAAACACAACATCATCAGCAGTGCCACCAAGGTTGTTTGCATCTCTTACCTCTTGATCAAAGGATTCCACTCCGAAAGACAGAGAATTGCCGACACTGCAATGACGTGCGATTGAAGAGATGATTCTTTCAGAAGCTATCGGATGACGAGCAATGAATATTGGATTAGCGTTGTCCACATGAAACACTTCAGGCGATATGATCTCTTGAGTCATTGTCAGTAGTCTTTCGACTGCTTCCGGGGCAGGTCTGTCTTTGGACTTATTGTATCCAAAAGCAATAATGTTTGAGCTCCTCCCGAATCTAATCGCTTTCACTCCAACCTTTTTGAGCTCTCTCAGTTCCTTTTTGATTGCTGAAAGAGAACGTGATACAAAGGGACCATAAAAGACGTTCTCGGTGCAGAAAGAGCAGCTACCATCGATCCTGTCGCAACCTCTCGAAACGTCAAACTCAACCATCACGTTTGGATACAATGGATGCTGTTTGATGACCTCAGCTCCCAACGGGTATAGCTCGTTTAGGAGTTCGTAAGTTGTCCCCAGATGCTTCATTTCCAGAAATCCAGCCAGCGAAGGAATGTTTTCTGCGATAATGACATCGTCAGGAACGCCTAGAGATCTGGCATTTGTTCCTCCTCTGAGGGTATAGCCTCTGGTGATCGGCCCAAGCAAGATCTTCAGTTGATTTCTGTTTGAGGAAAAAAGTCTGCAGACTTCCGAAGGGGTGATCGGCGAACCACCCAGATACTTTCCAGGCGTTGCGATGCCCCCGCACACAATCATCAGCTCCTCCTCAATAAAGGAATTCCACGCTTGCATAGCCCTCACTTTGTCGATTGTCCAGTAATGCACTTCGTAGCCTGTCTTTCTGAGAAGACCTGCTGTTGCCCGCACGATTGGCGAAATGTACGGAGGAACGCCAAGAGATGCTGGTTCATCAATGTATCCATCAAC
>DLVL01000135.1:0-1749 GCA_003444085.1 Kosmotogaceae bacterium
TCCCCATATGGAAACAGGGGCGTCGGAGAGCATTCAATGATCTCTCCTGCACCAGCACTTAACAACGCCGTATTTGATGCCCTTGGTGTTCGAATACACAGCTATCCCCTGAGCAGGGAACGTGTCTTCAGAGCCATTCGTGCACTCTCAAACGGTGAGAAAGACTTCTGGGAATGGCCGTATGAGCTGGAACAGGTATTCCGCAGAGCGAAGAAGAGTTGGGAGTGAGAGTACTGCGTTCGGCCTATGGCAATACAAATACAAGCGGAAGGCGAAAACCATGCCTGAAGCTGAACAGGCAACTACTGCCTGTGAAGCGGAGGATCTTATTCAGATCCGAAGCTGAGAGTCAAGAGCAGACTCGAAGCCGCAAGACAGTAGAGTTCAGCATGCTAAGAGACCGTTTGGATAGACCCGAGTGAAGAAGAGCGGGTATTGTAAGAGCAAGGGTAGCGTATTGTGAGAGCAAGGGTAGAGGGTTGAGATGCAGGTATAGGGTATAGCAAGTTCAGAATCCGAAAGAGCCGCGTACGATTTGCGGTAAACCTTTATTGAAGCTGCTTTAAGTAGGGTAGATGCTCTACTGTGCCCTTTTTCTTACAACATCCGTGTGACAGGGGTGAACAAAAACAAGAGTAGAGGGTTCTATACAAGGTTTACGGGGCGGTTAAAGGTTACGGATTGAAGCAGGAGACGTTTGAGAAGCTCGACATGAGACTACACCCACTCGAACCCTGGACTCGCGATCATGGGATCGAAGCTGATGGTTTGTCGTCTCCTATACACGATTAGGTATGTTCTATTTGCTATGGTGTTGCGAATCATTAGGGCTTTTGCTTTATGGCCTTGTATCGTTTCAAGAATCGATCTACAGTTTTCTCCAGATCGCTGAAATCCTCTGCGATCGTACCAAGGAAAGATAGTCCCTTCTTTGTAGTTGAATAAGTCTTTCTTGCCGGTCCTGGATCGGATGTATCCCACTCTCCACGAATCAAACCGTTAGCTTCGAGTTCCGTAAGAATCCTGTACAGTCCACCTATGTGGCCGACTCCTGTTCGGCCCAAATTGAATTCTCCCAGTCTTTCTGCAAGTTCGTACCCATGAGAAGGCTTCTCCGCAAGAAGTAACAAAATGAATGCGGTGTTCCACATTCTTCCCGCACCTCGACCGCCACCAGGTCCGAAGACTCTTCTGAAAAAAGGCAAAACGTTCCCCTCCTGACTGTATTGTACCAGATCAAAAGACGCATGCGCCGAATCTCCGGCGCATGTGTCGCCCTGTGCGAGGGGGCTGAACTCATTCACGATCTTCGTTGATCGCGCTGAGTCTTTCTTCTACTGCACCAAGTTCCTCTTTAAGCCTCTCTATGTAGTCTTGAAGCATTCTCCTCTCTTCGTCTAACGAGAGACCTTCGGCGTAAGCCGGATAACCCCATCCAGCTCCTCTGTAGAATCCTCCAAAGCGCCCTCTCCACCCGCGCCTCCAGGCAAGACCAGGTCCCCTAAAACCAGTTCCATAAGGCACTCGACAGTAACCAAGCCCTCTGCCTGTCATAGGACCGTATCCTATTGGTCCTGTTCCATCAAATCCAGGCATTCTAGCACCTCCATGTATTTTGAGTTTCTGGAATATCAGATAAATCCAAGACCAGCAGAAATTCACCAGTTTACTTTATCTGCGACTCGTATATAGTATACTATCGATAATAGTGTATTGTCAAGAACACTTAAGGAAACGGCATCTCAAAAT
>DLVL01000135.1:1960-2932 GCA_003444085.1 Kosmotogaceae bacterium
ATAACTTATTCGCCATAAGCCAGTTCTCTCTTCCCACTACTGCATTTCCTTGCTTCCGTATCGTCACATTGTGTATGATCATTAGTAACCTTCACGAGGAGGCAAGAATCATAGAGAAAGTCAATGCAGTTTTTCCGAATGGATCAACCGGAGTATTTGGTTCGGAAGTGTATGATGTTGTTCTGACAGACGCACGGCTTATACTTGCCGTTACAAGCAAGGAGCAGATCAAGGAGGCTTTAGAAAAAAGCAGAGAAGCGTCAAAGGAGAAAGGTGAAGGATTCTTCAAGAAGATCGGATCCACAATCAAGGCAAGTGCGGCCGTTCAAGACAGATACCACGAAATGTCTCCAGCAGATATCGTTGCTGAAAATCCAGGTAATATCTCAATACCTCTCTCGTCAGTCAAGTCCGTGCGTGTGAAGAACACGGGATCATCACGAACCGTTGCTTCTGTTAAAGGTGTACGAGTCGGAGTATCATTTGGCGGTGGTACGACAACGAACACAGGCAGATTTAGACAGCTCATGACAATAAAGTGGGCAGGAAGCGATCCGGCTCGCCCTCAAAAGATCCCCAAGACAAAGCTGACGTTCTCAAGTCTGGATGTAAAGGAAGCCCGAGGACTTCTCAAAGAACATTTCGAAGGAGTAGCGAAATAGCCAATCAGAGTATAACCGACTGTGGATAGAGAGCTCATCGACAGCACTCATAGAATCCTTTACCGCTGCCAGTGCTTCCCCAACTTGAGAGTTCAATATCGTACTGAGAGTTTTCTGGATTCCAGTTGATCTTTATGGATCCCGTGGGTGCTCTGTAGGCCCATCCATAATGAAGGATGCAGCACTCGCCAGTCTTATCAAGGCGCGTCTCAATACGTGCTTCACCAGAGGACATTCTGGCTTCAGACTTGTAGCTACATCCCTGCGAGGACCAGAGCAATCAAGGCTCCATGATATCTTACCTCTTTCA
>DLVL01000147.1:0-222 GCA_003444085.1 Kosmotogaceae bacterium
AACTTTGAATGCTGTCAAAATAAGGGCATAATATATTATGCATCTACCCTAGAAAAGTGTAAATCCTTTCTCACAGTAGCGTAGGGGCTGAACATCGTTCAGCCCTAACTTTGAATGCTGTCAAACGAAGGGCATAATATATTATGCACTACCCTAGAAAAGTGTAAATCCTTTCCCACAGTAGTGTAGGGGCTGAACATCGTTCAGCCCTAACTTTGAATG
>DLVL01000147.1:417-8297 GCA_003444085.1 Kosmotogaceae bacterium
CATCTATGCCACAAGGAGCAGCGAGAGCACATGCAAAGCGAATCATAGACGGCAACCGCAAGAAACGTGAAGATCAGCAGTACTGCAGAACTGGCAGGATAACAGTTTGGCAAGTGCAAGAATTATGACCTTTCCGCTTCGTGGACGGACGTCTCATGTCCGCACAGCTTCTTGGGAGAAATCTGCCAGATCCTCTTCAGGAATGATCTTCACATCTTCGTACTCTTCACTATTCGTTGATTCATTGAAACATCTCGCCTGCTCTTAGCGATCAGCTTCGCAACTCAGAGTTGCAGGAATTGCTTCGCGCATATGGTCAAAGAAATGTAACGAAAATCAAATTGAGAGAGGGTTTTAAGGTGTCATATTTGTTGACTAAGAGTGTATAATCTCTATTATGGATTTTGTCGCCTTTTGAAGTACATCAAACATGGCAACGGAGGATTAGTGTGAAAATCGTTGATCTGCAGTTCGAGGAGTCCGTCTACACATACATCAAGCCTTTCCATATCGCAAATAACATCGCATCTGAAAAGACAAACATAACGGTATCACTGGTAACAGATAGTGGCATTACAGGCAGAGGAGAAGCTTCACCATCTTTTCGAGTTAACGGTGAATGTGTACCTGCTTTGATGGCTCTCAGATCGCAGATTCTTCAGGCTATCAAGGGCATGGATGCCATGAACTATCTGCAGGTTTTTGATGTTCTTGATAGATTCTCGATGACATCTTCCAGTCTCAAGATGGCCGTTCAGTATGCCACTGTTGATGCGATCTGTCAGCGTCTCGACATGGCCCCTTTTCAATTCTTTGGAGGTCGAGAAGAAAGCGTGGAAACTGACAAGACAGTCAGCATTGGCACTCTCGAAGACACACTTGCTGACGTTGGAGAGATTGTCGGTGAAGGATTCGACATAGTCAAGATCAAGGTCGGTGAAGATCTCAGAAGTGATATCGAGAGAGTAGTCTCAGTATCTGACCGCTTCAGGAATATCTCGCTGATTGTTGATGCAAATACGGGTTATACAGCAAAAGAAGCGATAGTATTCGCAGACGCTGTTTATCGTGAAGGGTTCCGTGCCTGATCTTGTAGATCCTCCAGAGGGGTGCCGGTTTCATGAAAGGTGCCCTTACATGATGGAAGTTTGCCAGAAAGAGATGCCCGTTCTGAAAGAAACTAAGGAGAACCATTATGTTGCGTGTCACCTGTATTGACAACGATTTGAGGAGATCATAAATGGAAGAAGCATTGCTGAAGATTGAGAATCTTAAGACCTATTTTCCGGTGAAACCTACAATGCTTTCGAAGACTCGTTATGTGCGGGCCGTTGACGATGTAAGCCTAGCTATATTACCTTCATCAACATTTGGTGTGGTAGGAGAATCGGGGTCTGGTAAAACAACGCTTGCAAGAGCCGTGCTGAAGCTTGTACCGTCAAGAGGCGGTAAGGTCTTCTTTCACGGCAAGAACATCCTTGAAATGAACAACAAACAGATGCTCGAAGTTAGGAGAAAGATGCAGATCGTTTTCCAGGACCCATACAACTCGCTTCACCCCAGGAAGACCATCGAGGCAATAATTGGAGAGGGGTTGAAGATTCATTTCAGAATGAATGGAACACTTATCAGGGATAGAATAGCATCAGTTCTGACACAGGTGGGTTTGAGAGAAGAGCACATGTACAGATATCCACACGAGTTTTCCGGAGGTCAAAGACAGAGAATAGCTTTTGCACGAGCCATGGTACTTGACCCGGAGTTCATTGTCCTTGACGAACCGACTTCAGCACTGGATGTTTCTGTACAGGCAATGGTTCTGAAGATGCTCAGAGATATTCGCACAAGAACTGGACTGACTTACCTCTTCATCACGCATAGTCTTTCACTGGTCGACTATCTGGCAGATTACATGGCAGTTATGTATCTTGGCGAAATCGTGGAACTGGGTGAGAAGAAGAAGATCTTTGACCATCCTGCCCATCCGTACACGGATCTTCTGATGGCGTCAAATCCAATTCCTGATCCAAATGTCAAGCGAGAGAAGAGACTTCTCAAAGGAGAAATCCCCAGTTCGATTGATCCACCTTCAGGATGCAGATTTCATAACAGATGTCCTATTGCACAGAAGATATGCGATACGGAAAAACCCGAACTCAGGCTAATCTCTGATGACCACGGAGTAAGATGTCATTTTCCCCTTACTTCTTCATGATAAGTGCTTATCAATCCAGGATAACGTTTGAATACATCTCTTCTATAGTCTGACGTCTGCGGATCAGCCTTGGGCTGTTGTCTTCCCACATAACTTCAGCCGGAAGCGGCATACCGTTGTAGTTGCTGGCCATTGAAAAGCCATATGCTCCCGTATCTTCAACCAGCAAAAGGCTTCCTTCTGCAGGCAGCTCAAGGTATCGGTTGGAGCCGAGCTTGTCTCCAGTCTCGCACAACGGACCGACAACATCACAAAGGCTAGCGGGTCCAACGGGTTCGAGAACCCTTATCCTGTGGAATGCATCATAAAGGGCCGGTCGGATCAGATTGTTCATTCCCGCATCTGTCACTATGAATGTTTTTTCACCTTTCTTCACTTTCACAACCCTTGTCAGAAGAGAGCCAGCTGGTCCAGCGATAAATCTTCCGAGTTCGACAATGAGCCGTCCGCTAAAACCCGAGAAGACTGTATTTATGACAGAACGCATCTGGTCTATATCAAGAGATTCACCATTGTAGTCAATTCCCCAGCCCCCGCCCAGGTCCAGGGTTTTGAAGTTGTGTTTCTTGATCTCTTCCACGAGTTGAGTGTAAGCTGCCCGGTAGGGCTCCACGGAAGTGATTTGGGAACCAATGTGTACATGCAGTCCGTCGATCTTATCTGCTACTTTATGGATCTCTTCAACGGCAACGCCAAACTTGTGATGCTTCATCCCTGTGGAGATATGTGGGTGAGTTCGTGCGTCGATATTGGGGTTGACTCTCAGAAGCTTTACTAAATCAGAGTCATGCCACATTTCGAGCTCTTCAACTGAGTCCAGGCTGAGAATATCAAATCCTTGCTTGACAAAAAACTTCTTGTCTTGAACGGTTTTGCCGTTACCATTCCAAAGTACTGGCTTCATCCCGGCTCTTTTCGCAGCAACCAGCTCACCAGAAGAAACGACATCAGCACCAACACCTTCTTCAGCCATAAGCCTTAGCAAAGCAGAATTGCTGTTTGCCTTCAGTGCGAAAAGTATCGAGAATTCGTGCCCTTTGAAAACACTGCACACCATTCTGATTCGTTTGCGAATTTCGGAAGCATCGTATACATATGTGGGGGTTCCGAAGAGATCAGCAATATGACTAAAGTCGATGTTCATGGAGTTTCGTGCTGTATCTTATCGCGATATTCCAGAAGTAACTCGTCTGTTTCCTTCACCATGGCCTGCTCGTCTTCCCAGAACGACCGACTCCTCTGTAGATCCAGTTCTTCAACGCTCTTCCCCTGCTGCTCCACCCATGTGTAGTACTTCAGGTTGTGCCAGCGTTGCCTGTTCTCAACGGTCCCTTCGAATATCCAGTCTGAAGCTGCCCCTAGGAAGATCTGTTCAAAGCGGTGTTTTGCCTCTGCTCTATCGAGTGGACCGTAGTCTCGTGTGAGCTGTTTCATCACAGAATGATATCTATCGATACCATCTGTTGCTACGGTAATGATATTGTCGTCCTTTGTCATCTTGAAGTGCCTGGCGGTCTTTATTGAGGCGATGATGTTTGCTACTCCGGAGATACCTATGACCCTCTTGAAAAGCTGAAGAAGCGGACTCTGAGTGAGTTCGCCCAGGAAGTTGACACCCACATCTTCAGTTAAGACTTGCAGCATTTTCTTGCTCTGTACGTCGTCGACCGCAATTACGGCATCATTATTCAGCACATTATGGATCCATGTAACATGCTTGTCTCCGATTCCCTGAATGTCATGACCTCCGTAGCCATTAAGAGCAAGCGTCGGGCACTGGATGGGTTCGACTGTAACGTTCTTCGTTTCCGGGAAAACCTGCTTGATACGGTCACCTGCAGCGATTGTTCCTGCAGATCCAACTGCTGAAACCATTGCAGAGACCCTGTTATTTCCTATTTTGAGTTCGTCAATGAGTTCAAGTATGGTATTGCCAGTGACGTAGTAATGAAATCTGTAATTGCCAAATTCGCTGAATTGGTTGAGTATTCTCACTTTTTCAGGGTCATTGGCTTTGAGTTCTTTTGCCTTGTCATATATTTCCTTGACGTTTGATTCGCAACCCGGTGTTGGAATTGCTCTTGAACCATATTCACGAATGATGTCAAATCGTTCCTTTGACATCTCCTCCGGCAGTATGACAATCGAGTCGAACTTCATCCTTGAACTCACCCAGGCGCCGCCAATTCCGTAGTTGCCAGTGGATGGCCATACCAGTGTGTGAAAGCTGGGATCAACCTCATTCCTGATCGTCTTTTCCATCAATATGGAGTAAGTGGCCCCGACCTTGTGGCTTCCTGTCGGGAATTCTCTGGCGTACAGGACGATTATGTTGGCGTCTACACCAGTCAGCTCTTTTGGCATGACGAAATAGTAGATCTGGTTTTCATGATCGCGCCAGGTTATGTTAAACAGGTTAATCGGATCGAGAGGATCTTCGTCCCTGGCCTTTCTGGCTTGCTGCCTTATTCTAGGATTGATCTTTTCAGGGTGAAGCATCTCCTCAAATGTTGGTCCAAGTATCTTCTTCTTCATTCGGCGTCCTCCTTGATGACGTTCAACACGTATTCTGGTGTGGCAGGAATATGTCTAATTCTTCTTCCTATCGCTCGCGAAATTGCGTTTGCTATTGCTGGTGGCGTTGCCATTAATGAAGGTTCTCCGATGCCTTTTGCACCGTAGGGGCCCTCACTGAATTCATCCTCTACGATCCCGTATTTGAAAACACGGGGAATGTCTCTTATCGTAGGGATTATATAGGTGTTGAAGTTATCAGTGAGGATTCTCCCGTTCAGCATTTTCAGATCTTCTGAGAGAGCATAACCCATACCCTGTACAAAGCCTCCTTGAATCTGACCTATCACTCCCTCTGGGTTGATCGCCTTTCCAACGTCGTGGACCGTGTAGGCTTCAAGCACCTTGGTGTTTCCGGTAATCATGTCAACTTCAACAACAACCACCTGGCTGGCAAAGGAGTAGGTTATGTAGGCTTGACCTATTCCACTTTCAGGATCCCACTCCAGCACAGGACTCTGATACCAGCCCGCTTCAAACATCTTCACGTTCTTCTTGAAGGCTTCTTCTATCAGTTCATCAAAAGGCATGCCCTTGTCTTGTCCGCAAGATATCATGCCGTCATGAAGTTCGACCTCGTCTTCGGAACAAGAATTCAGTTCCGCATACAACTTCACCAGTCGCTCTCTCAGGCTCTTACAGGCTATTCTAACAGCATTACCGGAGAACATCGTCGTTCTTGACGCAACAGTTGGACCGCTGTCAGGAACAAAAGCTGTGTCAGTCTGATGAACAACTATCTGGCTGAGTTTCTGCCCGAGTTCTTCAGCAGCAATGATGGCCATGACAGTTTTTGCGCCCTGTCCCATTTCTGTTCCGCCTATTCGGACATCTACTGAACCATCCCTGTTTATTTGAACGTGAGCACCCGATTTATCAATATGCTGCCCCTGCGCTCCAAGGCTGACACCATATATTATATGAGACAACCCAACGCCACGCTTTTGGAACAGAGAACCCCTGTTGAACGCCTCTACTCGCTCGTTCAGCTCTTTCCAGTTGCTTAACTCGTTTACCTTATCAAGAGTCTCAACTGCTCCAACACTCTCTGTGAGGAGCTGGTCTGTGGATGTACGAGAACCTTCTCTTAGAGCATTTTTCATGCGCATATCAACAGGATCGATGCCAAGTCTTCTGCTAGCCTCATCAACCATGGATTCCACGGCGAAGAGAACCTGGGGACTTCCGAACCCCCTGAATGCTCCTGGAGGAACCTTATTGGTATAGACTCCATAAGTGTCGACACTGACATTGTCTACGCTGTATGCGCCTGCAGCGTGCACAAGTGTTCTGAACATAACAACAGGGGAAAGCGTTGCGTAAGCACCCATGTCCATATAAGCATCAACTTCAATTGCCAGTATCTCCCCATCTTTCGAAAAGCCCATCTTGTAACGGGATTTCACCGGATGTCGTTTTGAAGTAGTATGAATATCGATTTCTCTGGGGTAGATCAGTCTTGCAGGGCGTTTCAGATTGTAAGCCGCAACAGCTGCATAAGACGCCACAAATGAAGGAACGTCTTCCTTTCCCCCGAAAGCGCCCCCAGTTTCAGCCTGTATGATTCTTACCTTACTCATGGGAAATCCGAGAACTTTCGAAAGGCTTGACTGGACATAGTAAGGACACTGAATGCTTCCATATACTGTCATTCCGTAATCTGTGTCAGGAAGCACAACAACTCCCTGTGGTTCGATGTACGCGTGTTCCTGGTAAGAAGCCATGAAGTTGTCTTCTATGATCAGATCAGCTCGAGAAAAGCCCTTGCTCACGTCACCTTTTCTTATCTTCTTGTGCACAGATACGTTGGAGCTACCGTGAATGCGAATCTCATCTCTTCTTGCTTCTTCGATATCCAGCACGGCAGGGAGCTCTTCTATGGTCAGTCGGACTTTTCTTGCTGCCTCTTCTGCGGTTTTCTGGGTACTTGCAGCAACGACAGCCACAACGTCTCCATAATGCTTAACGGTTTCGCCTTCAGCCACAAGGCATGGCATGTCGTCAACTACTTCACCAAGACGGTTCTTCCCTGGAACATCTTTGTATGTGAAGATCCCAAATACGCCGGGGAGTTTTTGGGCCCTGGAAGCATCGATCTTGTGCAAGATTCCATGTGGTTTTCTTGCAATTACGAGGGCACAGTGAACCATCCTGTCAAAATAGATGTCTGGTGCGTATTTCGCCAGCCCGGTAACTTTTTCGACGGCATCGACCCTTGTGACTTTACTTCCGACAACTCTTTCTCTTTCTGGTGCTGAAGTTTTCATCTGGAGTTAATCCTCCTCAACCCCGAGGGGAACGAATTCAAAACTTCTGGCATCAACCAGGCCTTTGTTGGTTAGTTTCAGTTCAGGGATCACGGACAACTGGATGAACGATAAAGACATGAAGAGATCGGACAAAACAGATCCCATCTTCACGGCTGTCGATTTCATTTCCCTTATGCCTTCGGCTACTTCTGAACCTGCACGATCAGACATGAGCCCAGCGATCTGCAGGGGTAACTCTGCAATGACCTTGCCGTTTTCCGCTGCTACGAGCCCTCCACCAAGCTCGATGACTCGATTTGCTGCCACAACCATGTCTCGATCGTTTGTTCCGAGCACTCCCATATTGTGAGCATCATGACCAACCGAAGTTGCGACTGCACCGCGTTTCAGGCCAGTTCCGGTGGCAAAGCCAACAGCTATAGATTTCTCTTCAGTGTACCTGCAGACAGAAGCAATCTTCAGAATGTCTCTCTTTGTATCGGACACAATTGAGCCGTTCAGGAGGAGTGGCTCCATTATTCGCTCCTTTGTCAGAACCTCTTCCCCAAAGAGCTCGATAACTCTTATTCTTCTGCTGGTTGCCGCAACAGCGAAATCAGAGGCTTCTACAAAGGGACATATGAAAGTATTGACGTTTTCAAGTGACCTGTCGTTTGGTCTGATCTCACAGGTAAGCTGCCCCTCTTCTGCGACTATCTGTGAATCTTTTATGACAATGCTCGGTATGAAGTCATATAGATCATTCACAATAAGAAGGTCAGCCTTGTAGCCGGGAGATATTGCTCCCATGGACCTGAGATTGTAGTGACGTGCAGTAGTGA
>DLVL01000147.1:8443-9632 GCA_003444085.1 Kosmotogaceae bacterium
TGGCAACGCTGCCTTCTCTGATTAATATCTGCATACCCCTTGCAAGCTTCTCTCGAGCTTCTTCGGGATTTGAGCACTCATGATCCGATCTTACGAAGGCCGCTACATAGGCATTGAGATCCTTCCCTGAACCGCCCGGGTAATGGCCGTCGATCTTCTTGTATTTATGTCTGAGCAGTTCGATCTTTGCAATAGATTCTGTGTCTCCGTTGATAACGTCAGGGTAATTCATGACTTCCCCAAGCCCCAGGACCCTTGGATGCTTCTCCAGAAAACCGATCATGTTTATGACTCCCAGTGTCGCACCGTTTGTTTCCATTTTTGTTGCAGGAACAGAAGAAGGGAGCATGATGTAAAGATTCAGAGGAACACCCTCAGTGGAGAGAATCATGTACTCGATTCCCTTCAAACCAAGCACATTTGCTATCTCATGCGGGTCAGCTATGGCAGTTGTTGTTCCTCTTGGAAGAACTGCCTTGGCGAATTCTACGGGGGACACCATTGAAGATTCAATGTGCATATGAGCATCTATAAGACCCGGTACAACATAAGCACCATTGATATCGATTGTTCTGTGCGCCATGGAGTAATCGCCGATTCCAGCGATGCGCTTACCAAAAAGCGCAATATCAGCCTCCTCGATTTCGCCATTAAAGACATTCACGATCTTGCAGTTCTTCAGTAACACATCTGCAGGTACTCTGCCTCGCGCAACAGGAACAATATCGACAATATCCATCGATCCACCCCTTATTAAAACCCCCGCTTTCGCAGGGGTTGAATATCATTCGAAAGGAGATTCCAAAGAGCGATCACGAATCTCCGACAGAACCTTTTTCGAGAATTCCTCCAGCGGAGTGGAGCCAAGATCTGTTTCATTTCGCAGTCTCACAGCAACGGTTCCAGCACTCTGCTCCATATCACCGACAATGAGCATATAGGGAATCTTCTCCATCTGCGCTTCTCTGATCTTGTAGTTTGTAGACCTCTGACGATCATCGACCTCCACACGCAACCCCTTCTGTTTGAGGGTTGAAGCAACCTTCCAGGCATATTCAGCATGACGATCAGCAATCGCGATAATCTTAACCTGAACAGGTGCCAGCCAGGTTGGGAATGCTCCACCAAAGTGTTCAACGATGATACCGAAGAACCTGTCGATCGACCCGTATATTGCCCGATGTATCAT
>DLVL01000147.1:9792-10250 GCA_003444085.1 Kosmotogaceae bacterium
GTGGCGCATTGCCACTCGCGGCCCAGAGAATCCCTGATATGAAAATCGATTTTAGGCCCATAGAAGGCTCCATCTCCCTCATTGACGCGATGCTCCAGGCCCGAATGCTCCAGTGCGTTCTTCAGTGCCCTGGTCGCGAGTTCCCAGGATTCGATGTTGCCCATGAAATCCTCCGGCCTTGTACTGAGTTCAGCCCTGTAGTTAAACCCAAAAGGAGAATAGGTGAGGTTAACAAACTCTATTACTTTCTCTATCTCTTCTTCCATCTGGTCGCGTGTGCAGAAAATGTGGGCATCGTCCTGGATGAAACCTCTCACTCTGAACAACCCGTGAAGAACGCCACTTCTTTCATACCTGTGTACCCTTCCAAACTCGAAGAGCTTGAGTGGAAGGTCTCGGTAGCTCACGGTATCTGCTTTGTATACAAGCATATGACCAGGGCAATTCATCGGTTTTAT
>DLVL01000147.1:10378-19224 GCA_003444085.1 Kosmotogaceae bacterium
TTCATTACCAGGGGAGTATTGATTTCCCTGTAGCCATGCTCTTCGTGCAGTTCGCGAGCGAGACGCATCAATTCGTTCAGAATAACGGTTCCTTTTGGATGGTATATCCCCATTCCCGGAGCATAATCATAGCTGAAACCAAAAAGGCCGAGTTGAGGTCCCAGCTTTCGATGATCTCGTTTCTTTGCTTCTTCGATCATCTTCAAATGTGCTTCAAGGTCTGACTTCTTTGCAAAGGCCGTTCCGTATATTCTCTGGAGCATGGCGTTTCTTTCATCGCCGCGCCAATATGCTCCAGATACCGATACAAGCTTGAAGTGTTTCACCTTACCTGTAGAAGGGGCATGAGGGCCACGACACAGATCAACGAAATCCCCCTGTCTGTAGAAGGAGACCTTTTCAGCTTCAAGTTCCTGGATCAACTCGATCTTGTAGGTTTCGCCTTCTTCCTTCATGAGCTTTATTGCTTCATCTTTCGGCAGTTCAAAACGTTCTATAGCAAGATCCTCGTCGATGATCTTTCTCATCTCTTCTTCAATCTTCTTCAGGTCATCTTCTGAGAACCTTCTTGTACCAATATCAAAGTCATAATAGAAACCGTTCTCTATAACAGGACCGATTCCGAGCTTCACTTCGTGCTCTCCAAAGAGACGCTTCACTGCCTGAGCAAGTATGTGCGAAAACGTATGACGATAGAAATGAACAGCATCCTCATCCCTGTCGAGAATCAACAGTAACTTGCAATCTGACTCCAACGGTCTCTTCAGATCCCATAGCTCTTCGTCAACCTTTGCTCCAATGGCCCTTTTGGCAAGGCCCTCTGAGATCTGATTTGCTATATCTAATGGTCTTACACCGGCCGGATGCTCCTGTATCGAATTATCCGGTAACTGCACCTTTATTTCCATGTCTGAGTCCTCCTAATCCTGGATCACTGCTACGGCTTCAATTTCCAGTGGTGCATCTTTCGGGAGCCTTCTGACCTCCACAACAGCCCTGGCAGGCTTGTGATCTGTGAAATAGGTTGAGTAGATTTCATTGAAAGTACCGAATCTGCTCATGTCGGTCAGAAATGCATTTATCTTAACTATCTTCTCGATACTCGAACCGGAGGCAGTGACCACGCTAATCACGTTTTCAATGGCCTGTTTGACAGCTCCTTCAAAATCCGCTACCAGTTCGCCGGTTGATGGGTCGAGGGGCAGCTGACCGGACACATACACGAAACCGTTAGCCTCGATGGCCTGCGAATAAGGGCCGACAGCAGCCGGTGCACTCTCTGTGCGAATAGTCCTCAACACACGATCACCTCCATTTGGACAATTATATCACCGGAAGATCAAACTGTTTATCCTTGAGACAATGAAATGATCTGTTCATCACGTTATTGAGCGATGTAAAATAGTCTCATGGTCAAGTCAATTAGAGTCAAGACGGCAGTCTCAAGGACGAAGATCCCGGTAGCTGATTTCACAGTCAATCCATATATTGGATGCAGCATTGGCTGCAAGTACTGCTTCGCTCGCTTCATTGGGCCTTTCAAAAGCCACGGTTCTGAATGGGGAAAAGATATCTTTGTAAAAGAGAACATCGCGGAATGTCTTCGTAAAGGCATTGACAGGTTTCCAAGAGGAGTCTTCTTTGTTTCCACAGTGTGCGATGCTTATCAACATGTTGAGAAACAGACCATGCTGACCCGAAGAATTCTGGAGATACTTGTTTCCAGGGGTTTCCCGATCTTCATGATGACAAAGTCGTCGCTCATAACAAGAGACATTGATCTGCTGCAGCAGGCAAAAGAACTCAGAGTCATGATAAGTATAACAACAGATAGAGACGATGTGATCAAAGCTCTTGAGCCTGGTGGAACAGGGTTTGCTGAAAGGTTGAATACGCTTAAGACCCTCCGAGATGCTGGGATAGATGCAGGTGTATTTGTCGGACCAGTTCTTCCGATGAATCAGCAGTTCGTGGCTGAGAAGATCGCTGAGCTGACCAATCACGTTACTCTCGATCCGCTGAATTATCCCTGGCAGGTGAAAGGGATATTCCGTGAGAGGGGATGGCATTACTGGCTGACCAGAGAAAGCTTTTTGGAAGTCAAGACTGTCTTCAAGAAAGTGATTCCTACCTGCACTACCACCCATGATTAGCTCTTTTTGTAAACATGTTTTGATGTCTTCGTTCAGAATTGTATTGGTTCGAACCTCATCGGTGAGTTCATTGTCTGAAATCGTCAGAAATCAAAGTTGTCGGTGATAAGACACTTCACCGACAACTTTGTGAAGGATTCACGGGTGCTATAATCAGGTAACATACACTAGAGTTCACAAAAGGAGCACGAATATGCGAAATTTAACGAAAGCAGTCTTTGCAATTATCGCTATCTCAATACTGTTTCTTTTTCTTACCGGGTGCCCTCTTCCAGTTATTCAACCGGTTTCAATAAGTGGTCAGATAAGACCTTATACAGGCAGCGTGGTGGATACATCCCGGTATTGGTCTTCTACTTCATTGCCCAGTTATGAGTCTGGTTTTCTAGAATCAGTTGAAGGTGACTATGTTCCTGGAGAGTTCATTCTTATAATAGATTCTTCATTCAGCACTGATTACGTGATACACGCACTGTCGAAAAGCGGTACTGATTATCCGCAGATATCCAAAGTTGTTGAAACTGCAGATGGATCACTCAAGTATATGGTAGTCAGAGCTGAAGACGATGCCTACAGGACTCTAGAAAGCATACCTGGAGTTCTATCCGTTGAACGTAACTATATATTTCGAGCCTTAACGGACTTTGATGGCGCCGGTACGAAAACACCAAATGATCCGCTTTACATCAACCAGAAATGGCATTATGAGATGATTAACCTTCCTGAGGCGTGGTCAATAACAACGGGCTCTCAATTGGTAGTTGTGGCGGTAATCGATTCTGGAGTAGACTTCAGTCATCCTGATTTGCAGGGAGTATTCTATGACACTGGCTGGGATTTTGTTGATAAAGATGCTTTTCCCCAAGACTTACACGGTCACGGGACTCATGTTGCTGGAACAATTGCAGCACTTACTAACAATGGAGAAGGTGTTGCAGGAGTAGCTTGGGGTGGGGAAGATGGGGTCAAGATTCTACCGATAAGGGTTCTTAATGAGGCAGGACGGGGAACTGCAGATGACGTTTTTGACGGAATCATTTACGCTGTTGAGCATGGCGCACGTATCATCAATCTCAGTCTAGGAGCGCCCAATGGTTCGAAAGCAATATGGGAAGCAGTTCAGTACGCTTATAGAAATGATGTGGTTGTTATTGCTGCTGCAGGTAACTACAAACCTAAACAGTCGACAGCTGTCAATTTCCCTGCTGCTTACTCAGAAACTGTAGCGGTAGGAGCGGTTGGTCCAGATGGATTGTTAACAAGTTACTCTTGTTTCGGACCGGAAGTGGACGTTGTTGCTCCCGGAGGCTCTTCAATAACACCTGGAAATGGGGTCTTAAGTACTGCGATCTCAGATTCTCTTTATGAGTACGATGTTGGTACGTCAATGGCAGCACCTCACGTTGCAGGGCTTGTTGCACTGCTTATGACAAGAGGCATTTCTGGTGTTGAGAACATACGAAGCTTACTTCAAGAAACAGCAGAGCATCCGTCCTCCCTGCCCAAGAATCAGCGAGATGACTATTATGGTTATGGAATCGTAGATGCACATCAAGCATTAATGCAGGCAGGAATTGGTGAGCCCTTTTACGTTCTGGTTTATGACGTTGGTCTCGAAGAGTTCATTGCTGAAACTATCACTGATGAATATGGAAGATTCAGCTTTAACAACATCAATGCCAGAAGAGTACAGCTTTATGCAATCAAGTTAGGTAACGATTTGGATGATGGAGTAGGAGACCTCTTCGGCTATTATGGCTATTCTGGTGGAGATCCTAGGAGCGGTAGCGCAACAACGATAACTGTCACTTCGGGTGGCTCGTATAACATAGATTTCTACTTTGCACCTATCGCGACCCGCTATGAAAACGATAGTCAGAGTCTGACGGAGAAGTTCTTCGATATAATTAGAGAAGTGACTGTAGAGTAAAGCTTTTTAACAGAAGAATCACCTCGAAATACCTCAGAAGTGCCCATTTCTTCAGGCAATCCACTTTCTTCTAATGTTCCGCAGACTTAGCATGTACAGAACAAGGCAGAACAGAGTGAGCATGATGAAGCTTACATATCTCGGAATCACACTCGCCTCGTTGAATCCGCTCTTGAGTATGTCTGCACCATAGGTGAGAGGTAGCGCGTAAGAGATCGGCCTTAAGAAAGCAGGCAGTCTTTCAATCGGAAAGAACAGCCCTGACAGAAATAACATCGGAAACTTGAAGAAATTGGAAAAGGTTTGTGCGTCGAAAACTTCACTCACCAATACGGCAATGAACAATCCCAGGAAAGTTGAAGATACAGCTATTAAAACAATGCTGGGAATAATCAGACTCCAGGTGGCGGCAGAAAGGTCGATCAGGAAAGACGCTATCAGAATCGGAACAAAGGCATTAGCTATTCCAAACAGAATCGCACCTGAAGTCTTTGCAAGCATCAAGAGCTCAAGTGAGATTGGCGACAGCAAAAGCCTATCAAAAGAACGGTTCTTCTTCTCAAAAGTGATTGTAACTGCAAGCATTGAAGTGGTGCCGAACAGAACCGATACAGACACAACTCCGGGAAGCAGGTTCTGAATACTTCCAATACCTTCACCGGTCCTTATGAAGAACATGGCTGTCCAGGCTATTGGGAAGACAAGCCCCCAGCTTCTATTCCGGTTATACTGACAAACACGTCTTCAAGAGAGGGGCGAAGCCTCTTCGCTTCTGTGATCTCTAACCCTATTTCCTCAAAGAATCTCACCAGCGAACCTACTGCAATGCGCCGGTCTGACTCTGCACGGATTACGTTTCCCGGGGATTTCTGAAACGCTACTTCAGGAAAAGCTTGATGCAATCGATCAGAAATATCTTCTGCGTCTCCCTCAAAGGAAAACTGCATCACGTGCTTGTCTTTAATGGGTTGAAGAAGATCTTCCACTCTGCTCACATGGACTATCTTACCTTTCACAATAAAAGCTATTCGATCACAAAGCCTCTCTGCTTCTTCGATATAATGGGTTGTAAGGAATATCGATGTTCCGTCGTCATGAAGATCGGAGATCAGCCTTCTTATTTGCCCGGCACTTGCCACATCAATGCCTGTGGTCGGTTCATCAAGAAAGAGGATCTGCGGACGGTGGATGATCCCTCCAGCGATTGTGAGCTTTCGCTTCATCCCCTTGGAGTATGCTCCGAATTTGCGATTCGCAGCGTCAGAAAGACCGAACGTCTCAAGAAGCTCTCTTGCTCTTTCCCGTCGTTCTGTCTTTTTCATTCCATATAATGCAGCACAGAAGCAGAGGTTCTTATATCCAGAGAGCTCAGGGTATAGATTGCTTTCATCAGGTACTATGCCGTAAGATGCTGAGCAGCCTTAGGATTTCGCGAACAATCAATACCTTATATCTTCACCGAACCACTTGTTGGTCTGGCAAGACCTGTAAGCATATTGATGGTCGTGGTTTTCCCGGCACCATTTGGTCCGAGAAAGCCGAAAAGCTCTCCCTGGTAGATATCAAAGTCTACTCCGTCGACTGCTCTTACATCTTCAAAAACCTTTGAAAGGTCACGAACTTCTACTATTGCCTTTTCAGTAGCACTCAATGCTTGCCTCCAGTCTTTCCACTTCCTATGATCATCATAGCACGAAGTGCAGGTTCTCAAGATGTTGAGGTTCTGTGCTTTCGAAAAAGACTACACTTAGCCGAAGGAGTTTTTTCCCGTTTTCAAGGTCAAGCAGTATAATAGCTGCAGCGTGAATCTATCTAAGGAAGTGGATCGATGACCATTGATAACGGAAATTTGAAATCCGATGCTTTGGATCAGCAAGAGGAATAGGATTTGAAGCTGTTCGTTCACTCATGAGGCTTGGAGCACGTTGTGTTATTGCTGATATCGAAACCTCTGCAGGACAAAAAGCTGCCCGAAATCTTGCAAGTGAGTTTGGACAGAAACAGGTGCTTTTTTTGAGAACGAATGTGGGCAGCAGATCAGACGTGAGAAAAACTGAAAGCTAAAGCCATAAGAGCTTTTGGCAAAGTTGATATTGTTGTGAACAATGCAGCTATAGCACCAATAGGATCTGTTGAGAAGTTAAGCGTTGACTACTGGGAAAGAAGTTATAGCGTCAACTTGAGAGAGCCTGTTCTTCTCGCGCAAGCGTTTCTATCCGATATGATCAAGAGAGCTTACGGGGTTTTCGTCTGTGTTACTTCTTCTGGACTCAATTATATGGGCGCTTACGAGACATTCAAGGCTGCTCAAAGCCATCTTGCTGACACGCTTGACGCCGAGTTGGAAGGAACGGGCGTTTTTGCGTTTTCTATAGCTCCTGGTCTTGCTCTTACTCCAGGTGCGAAACATGGTGTTAGTTTTCTTGCTCCTCTATATGGCATGAGCGAAGAGGACTTCTATGAAGCAAACAAGGAACATATCGTCCTGGTTGAGGTAGCGGGAGCAGGTTTTGCCGCAGCAATTGCCCAGGCCAAACGCTTTGCCGGACAGGAGATAATCTTTCTGCAGGTGCTCTCGGCAGCAGGTATCAAGGTTGGAGATATGGGCGATCATCATGCTTAGGAGCGTCCAAAAAGGAGGAGATGCTTGAAGCTTATCGAATTTGTGGAAGAGTCTACAGTAATTTGCTAGAGCAATCGGAGGGATGGAAGAAACGTTCTCTCTTTGAAAGACAGTGGATGTTAAGAGACTTTAAGAAGAACGCCGGGATGACCGTTGAGCAATGGTTAGATTTGCTCAAAAGGCTTGAAGCAGCGCTTGCTGATGATACTGCAAGTTCACAAGTTCTTTGGAAATACCACTACGACTTCTAGACCAATATTACGGCCACCTGAAGGAACTTGCGTCAAGCTATGAGAAAAATCCCGATAAGCTATCAGAGCATCTGATAACCATCTCACACAGGCAAGAAGATGTGAGAGCTCTGAAAGAGCTTATCGGCAGATGAAAGGATTTTGTAAACTGCAGGAGGAGCAATATGAGGAGTGATTCTCGCATTAAAGAAACAGAAAGGCTTTTCACTGCTATCTGCATAGAACCTCCTGATCAATTTGATGGTAGTTTGTCGCGATGCTCAAGGAACATCAATGGCAATACTCGGTTTTGTGTCTTTCCTGCTGTTGGCAAGCTCGAACAGTCGTTCCACGCTTCCATCCTTGAACACGTAGTCGAAAAAGGCAAGCAGCAGGTCTTTTGTAAAGGTATGGCCGTTTCTCTTCATGAATCCGCTGGTGAAGTCCAAGACAGTTGCTAGGGGAGAGATGAAGTCAAGCATAGCGAAGTCCCTATGGGCTGCCCCATCGATGTCCAGTACCAGTGGCTTCATTGATGAGTTTTCAATAACAGGATCAAGCCCGCTGAAGTATTTTTTGTGTAAGCCATTCTTCGGTACGTATGATAAGGGACGGAATCGACAAACCATCTTTGAGATCCTCCGTCCTGTAGGAAAACAAGGCAGGATCAAAAGCAAACATTGCTTTGACTCTCGGCTCTACCATTGCATTGTGAACCGCAACCCCGGCTCCTCCGGAATGACCGATGAGCCCAATCCTTGACAGGTCAAGCATTCCCTGTAAACCAGAATCAATCTTGCCGTCATTCAGGTATTCAAGGGAATCTATGGTGCGCGAAATGTCATTGGATAGATGAAGCATCGCTGTCCTAACGCCATCGTCAAAGTCCTCATCTTCAGACAGGATCAATGCGAAGTCGGGTTCGTGATATACCACTTCTCCGTAGTTGTGATTGAGATCCCTTTCCCATGAACGCTCCATTCTGATGGCTCACAGAACCATCGGAAATCAATTTCGGAGTTATCTGCTATTTTCAGTTTCGCCATATTATTCTCCCTTCATAAACGCGGAACTCACGCTGATCGTATGCATTGCGATGAGTGGGTTGCAACAAGCATAGCATGTGTAAGGACCTCTATATGAAGAACCGGCTTTCCTCCTCGGAAGCCAGAGGAGGAGGTATAGAGACCAGTAATGCTAACAGTTGTGAGACGAGAGCTTTTCTAGGAAATAGTCGCACGAGTAATTGTAGACCCAGCAGACCCAATTGAGTAATAGGCAATGCTCTCTGCAGACTCTATATGCTCATAGGAGAAACTGACAACGATAAGGAGGCATTCCAACATTGTTTGTTCTGAGACGAGACCCTGATAATATATTAGTATTATTGTCTCACCCCGATAGACTTCAGTTCTTAACCCGGGGAGACTAGAGGAAGATGTTTTGCTAGCAGTTACCTGCAAATACTAAGAGGAGGAGAGGATGTAAATGGAGAAAAAGAAACTAGCCATGGTCATATCTGGTGCAATAGCATTGGCCTGTGTAGCTTTTGTTGTTGTTCTTTTTCTTGTGAAGATTCTATGGGCTTGGACGATTCCTGACTTGTTCCCAGGGGCTGTGGAACAGGGATTGGTTGCAGAGACGATTTCCTGGTTAACGGCAGTGAAAATTGCGATTTTTGTGGCCATTCTGTCAGGGTTCAATAGAGGCGCGCAAAAAGCCTAGCAGACAAGAGTTATCGAATCAGATTTGAGCGTGAGAGGCGAAAGAGTTGGCGGAATGGTTTGAAGATGAGGCGTTCTGGAAAGAACTCTATGAGTTTCTTTTTTCTGAAGGGAGATTTAAGGCTGCTGCCGAACAGGTCGAGAAGATTCTCGACCTGGTAAAGAAGGATACCAGTGATGTTCTGG
>DLVL01000106.1 GCA_003444085.1 Kosmotogaceae bacterium
TTCCGCTGTGATTGTTCTCATTTCCTGATTCTTGGCTTCGCAGTATCTTCTTCTGCTCTTCAGGATTCAAATAGTGAGTCACTCTCTACCAGCTCTCTGAAGTTCGAGAGCGTAGTCTATGATCGATGGTTCAACGGCTTTCATTCTGATCAGTATCTCGCCGATACGAAGCTTCTCATGTTCTTGCCTGTTGAGTGCGGTATCTAATGTGTCCTGATCAATGGCTCCAAGCTGGAGAAGGATAGCTCCCAGCTTGATATGAGGTCCAACTGCAATAATCTTTCCTCCACATAGTTGGCATGATGAGTTTTTCAGTGTCCGTGCTTCTGCGCTAGAATAGAACTTCTGTGCACAGTCAAGGCATTTGAATATGTTCACTTGAGCTCCCTTCTTTTTGAACAATCAAGCGTAGCAGTACGAGGTTACTTGGTAATATGGTCAAACAAAGAAAACAAATGCATTACATAAAGTATAACAGAAGGACAAATGAGTTATCAAATAATGTCAAAGATTCTATTCAGAAACAATTATACGACGGATTGCGATCTTCAGCGTTTTGAACGCCTGTCATGAATGTCTACATCTGGTTGTAACGTGCAGCAATGTTGAAGGCTCCGACGTCAGAGATATCCTGACAGAACACTGGTTTGTACATATGCAGCGAGACAGTCTGTGATGATCTTCTGTTCTCAAGATGGTTATTCGATCTTGTGATATCATTATCATAGTGTCAAATACGTTTGTGCGGCGTTCCAAGCCAGATAGATGCACCAGGAGGCAGAAACATCTGCTTTTCCTAGGCTTTTTTCCTGGGGTATCATTCAGGATATATAAGGAGGGAAAGATATGGGCAAGACTATGAAGACAATGGATGGAAATACTGCAGCAGCTCATGTGGCATATGCCTTTACAGATGTTGCAGCTATCTATCCCATTACTCCGTCATCTTCTATGGCAGAGCTGACTGATGAATGGGCTGCCAAAGGACGGAAGAATATTTTCGGGCAGACTGTTGATGTCATAGAGATGCAGTCCGAAGCCGGAGCGGCAGGCGCGGTTCACGGCTCTCTGGTTGCAGGGGCTTTAACCACGACATATACCGCTTCTCAGGGGTTGCTCCTGATGATCCCGAACATGTACAAAATCGCCGGAGAATTTCTTCCAGGGGTATTTCACGTAAGTGCAAGAGCTGTAGCCGCTCATGCGCTATCGATTTTCGGGGATCATTCTGACGTTATGGCTACCAGGCAAACAGGATTTGCTCTTCTTGCTTCTGGAAGTGTGCAAGAAGTAATGGATCTTGGAGGGATTGCACATCTATCCGCGATAAAGACAAGAATACCTTTCCTCCATTTCTTTGATGGCTTCAGAACATCGAGCGAGGTACAGAAGATCGAAGTGCTCGATTACGAAGATCTGGCCAGAATAGTTGATTGGGATGCAATAAGAAGCTTCAGGAACAATGCCCTCAATCCTGAGCATCCGAGAATTATGGGAACAGCGCAAAACCCGGACATATTCTTCCAGGCAAAGGAATCGGCCAACAGGTTCTATGAAGTGGTCCCTGATGTCGTGTCCGGATACATGGGAGAGATTTCCAAATTAACGGGAAGAACCTACAAACCGTTTAACTACTACGGAGCGAAAGATGCGAAGTACGTCTTGATAGCCATGGGTTCTGTGACAGATACGATTGAGGAGACCATAGACTATCTTCTTTCAAAAGGTGAGAAGGTGGGAGTTATAAAGGTCCATCTCTATCGACCTTTCTCTGAAAAGTACTTCTTTGAAGTGCTTCCTGAATCCGTAGAAAGAATCGCCGTTCTTGACAGAACCAAGGAGCCAGGTGCACTCGGAGAACCTCTTTATGAAGATGTGAAGACTCTTTTCTACAACAGGGAGAAGACACCACTGATCATTGGAGGACGCTACGGACTGGGTTCAAAGGATACCAATCCTTCGCACATAAAATCAGCTTTTGACAATCTCATGTCAGAAGATCCCAGGAATGACTTCACTATAGGGATTGTAGATGATGTCACGAATAAATCACTTGAAGTGAAGGAAATTATCAAAACAGAACCCGAAGGGACTATCCGCTGCAAATTCTGGGGCTTCGGTTCTGATGGAACTGTCGGTGCGAACAAGAATGCAATCAAGATCATCGGTGACAAGACAGATCTTTACGCACAGGGATATTTCGCATACGATTCAAAGAAATCCGGAGGCGTAACCATATCCCATCTACGGTTTGGAAAAGAACCGATCAAGTCAACATACTACATACATGAAGCTGATTTTGTTGCATGTCACAAGCAGAGTTATGTCAATCAATACGATTTATTGAGTGAACTGAAGGATGGCGGCACATTCGTGCTCAATACTTCCTGGAACGAAGAAGAACTCAATGAGAAGCTCCCTGCATCAATGAAGAGATACATTGCCGAGAACAACATCGATTTCTATATTATCAATGCAACGGACATAGCAGAAGAGATTGGTTTGGGGAACAGGATAAACATGATCATGCAATCTGCGTTTTTCAAGTTAGCGAAAGTCATTCCCCTTGAAGATGCTGTCAAGTACATGAAGGAAGCGATAGTTGACACCTACGGTCAGAAGGGCGAAAAGATCGTCGAAATGAATAACAAAGCAATTGACAGGGGTATCGATGCTCTCGTGAAGGTGAAAGTCCCGGAAAACTGGAAGGATGCCAAAGAAGATAAGGAAGAAAAGGGTGAAAGCGTGCCTGATTTCATCAAGAATGTCCTCAAACCCATGAACAAGCAAGAAGGCGACAGTCTTCCCGTGAGTACATTTGTCGGGTCGGAGAACGGGTCTTTCCCCATGGGAACCACCAGATACGAAAAACGGGGGATAGCTGTTCATATACCCGAGTGGCAAATTGACAAATGTATTCAGTGTAATCAGTGCTCGTATGTTTGTCCACATGGCGTCATAAGACCATTCCTGCTGGACGAGGAAGAACTGAAGCGGGCCCCTGAGACCTTTGAGACAAAGAAAGCCATTGGTAAAGGATTCGAAGGCTTGCAGTATCGTATTCAGCTCTCTCCGCTAGACTGTACTGGATGTGGAAACTGCGTCGATGTGTGTCCTGCCAAGGAGAAGGCCCTTGTGCTGAGGCCTCTTGAAAGCCAAACAGAGGCGCAGGTAGAGAACTGGAACTTCGCAATGACTATCAAAGAGAAGAAGGATATTATGTCACTTGAAACTCTTAAGGGCAGCCAGTTTGCTCAACCACTTCTGGAATTCTCCGGTGCATGTGCCGGTTGTGGAGAAACCCCTTACGCAAAGCTTGTAACTCAGCTATTCGGTGACAGGATGCTCATTGCTAATGCAACAGGATGTTCCTCAATATGGGGTGCCTCTGCACCATCCATCCCCTACTGTGTTAACTCTGAAGGGAAAGGACCCGCGTGGGCTAATTCACTGTTTGAAGACAACGCAGAATATGGCTTTGGTATGGCCATGGCGGTCCGAAAGAATAGAAAGAAACTCAAAGAGCTCATGGAAGAGCTTGTTAACCTCAATGTTTCCAACGAAATGAAGGAACCGTTCCAGATGTGGCTCGAAGCAATGGATGATGCCAGGGGATCAAAAGCCGCAACTATCAAGATTCTTAAGGTGCTGGAGCAGGGTTCTGATGATTCGAAGGTCAAGAGGATTCTTGAAGAGATTGTGGACAGAAAGGACTTCCTCGTCAAGAAGTCTGTGTGGATCTTCGGAGGAGACGGCTGGGCATACGACATCGGTTACGGCGGGCTCGATCATGTTATTGCGCAGGGCGAGGATGTCAATATCCTGGTGTTTGATACAGAAGTCTACTCGAATACTGGCGGGCAGGCTTCAAAGGCAAGCCCTACTGCAGCTGTCGCGAAGTTCGCAGCTTCCGGTAAGAAGACCAAAAAGAAGGATCTCGGTCTTATGGCGGTTAACTACGGATATGCCTATGTTGCTCAAGTTGCAATGGGTGCGAACATGAACCAGACCCTCAAGGCCTTTGTAGAAGCCGAAAAGTACAAAGGACCGTCGATGATCATTGCATACGCGCCCTGTATCAATCATGGCATAAAGACAGGAATGAGCAGAACGCAGTCGCATGAGAAGTTCGCCGTTGAGAGCGGTTACTGGCACCTGTATCGGTACAATCCGGAACTGAAGAAGGAAGGGAAGAACCCGTTTGTTCTTGATTCGAAAGAGCCATCCAAACCCTTCAGAGACTACTTGATGAGCGAGATAAGATACACGTCTCTTATCAATACGTTCCCTGAGGTTGCAGAAGAACTATTCGAGAAAGCTGAGAAAGAAGCCAGGGAGAGGTACGAGACGTACAGGAAACTCTCTGAAGGATAGAAGAAGGGAGTGAAGAGTCTTGAACGCATATGAGTTGGCGTTGAAGATAGAAGATGAGGGAAGAGAGTACTATTTCCAACAGGCAGAGAAGACAGATGATACACAACTAAAACAGCTTTTTGCGATGCTGGCTGACGATGAAAAACGCCATGCTGAGATCATAAGAGATATGCAGCAGAAAGACTTCGAGTACAAGGGGACTCAGACGTTCCAGCACACAAGACGGATCTTCAAGGAAAGATCAGACGGGAAGCATCCTTTTGTGGTGGAGATTACCAATCTCGAAGCTTATCAGCATGCAATAGAACTTGAAGAGAAGAGCATAGAACTATATGCTGATCTCGAGTCAAAGGCGTCAGGTGAGAAAGAGAGAGAAGTGCTCCGCAAACTGAAAAAAGAAGAACAGAAACACAAAGCCATTCTGGATAATCTCATCGAGTTCATAAGAAGACCTGAAACCTGGGTCGAGTCTCCAGAGTTTACTCATCTCGAAGAGTACTGATCAATAACGATAACAGAGGACCCGAAAGGGTCCTCTGTTTTTTGCAAAGGGGTCTTCATACTCCAGCACGCGAAAGATACACAACTTCTCTTGCCCAGCTAGTCGCCGTTTCGACGATCTTCTCTATGTCTGAGTTCAGGGGATCATAGAAATCAGCATGACCAACGATATTGTTGCCTATTAGTTCTTTACGAAGACTCTCTGCAGTTACTCCTCTAAGACCTTCATGAGTGTAGAAGAAAGCGATGTTCTTTCCCTCAAACTGAACCTGAGAGAAGAATGTCTTGAAAGGTGGAGCGAACGTCATAGCCCATATTGGTGTTCCAAGGAAGATCAGGTCATAATCTTCTGGTGCAATGTTATATTCTTCCAGATCTGGTTCGCTATCCATCTGAACAGACATGTCTTCCCAGAGGTAATTCATGGGTCTGTTTGGGTTATTCGAGTCCCTGGGAACAAGTTCAAGAAGATCCGCCCCAACTGCTTCAGCTATACTTTCGGCTATGGTTCGTGTGCTATCTTCATAAGAATAAAAAACAACCAGGGTTCTCTTTGGATAATCATTCATGCAGATAAGACCACCTTTCATTTATTCTCTACAAATATTATCGTATATAATAGTCACAAAGTCAATACTTGCGGAGTGTATGATTATGACTTCACAGAAGACTGGTGGAATCCGCGATGCAGGTATTTTATAGAAGAGTCACAAGGATGCCGATCCCAGAATCTTGCCATTAAGGTCGTAGATATCGATAGTACCAGAAGGAGAAGTGCTCCATATTGCAAATGTGCCGACGCTGGAGTCTTTGGGAAGAGCAGGGCTGCCTGGATTAACCATCACTGTCTTGCCTTTCCTCCTGATTCCAGCTATGTGGGTATGCCCGCTGATAACAAGATCGTACATTCCTGAGTCCTGTCTCATTACCTGATCACCATGGTGAACAAAAATACGTGTGTCCGAAATCGTCCTGTCAATTTCTCTGGGGAGCTCGTTGAGGTCCATTACCATCAGATCAACGTCTGAATCACAGTTGCCGCGAACTCCGTGAAGGATAGACCCTTTGCTTTTGAATAGTTCGGCCAGTTGTCCCGGGGCATATCCATTAGGGATGGGATTGCGAGGACCATGGTAGAGATAATCGCCAGCGTGAATGATCAGATCAATCTCGCCGGCGAGTGAAAGAACCTTCTCGAACTTGCTACTATCACCGTGAGTATCTGAGACTATCAGTATTCTCATGCTTTGGCTCCCTGTCTTCTGAGTGAGATGGACTCAAGAAATAACTGGTGAACTTGAAGATCATCAGTGAGTTCTGGATGAAATGTTGAAGCAAGGACATTCCCTTGTCGCACAAGAACCGATGTTCCCCCATATTTGGCAAGAACTTCTACTTTCATACTGGAAGAACGAACAATTGGTGAACGAATGAAGAAAGCACTGATTTCTGTCTCAAGAATAGGTATGCGAAGGCGTGCCTCGAAACTCTCGGTCTGACTACCGTAAGCGTTACGCTCAACCTCCACATCGAGAACACCAAGGGTGGGCTGATCGGGATAGTTGGTGACTCTTTTTGAGAGGAGAACAAGACCAGCGCATGTCCCGTACACTGGCATTCCGTGCTCAATAAGCGATTTGAGTTTATCCCAAAGGCCAAATCGTTTCATCAGTATCGTCATCGTTGTGGATTCGCCGCCTGGCATTATGAGTCCATCCAGTTCGTCCAGGTACCTGGCATCTCTTACGAGTACAGTATTGTGACCGAGTTTTTCTACGGAAGCAGCGTGCTCCCTTATATCGCCCTGTACAGCAAGAACACCTATTTTCATTAGTTTCCTCTTTCCTGCAACCTCGTTTCGAGAGAACCAACATCCAGTCCTGGCATCGCTTCGCTGACATCTTCGCAGATCTCTACAAGCTTCTCCGGATTATCATAGTACAGCACACCGTTGACGATAGCTCTTGCCATTGTCTCTGGAGCCTTTGACTTGAAGATACCGGAACCAACAAAGACTCCGTCACAACCCAGCATCATCATCAAGGCAGCATCTGCGGGAGTGGCGATACCTCCAGCAGCGAAATTCACAACAGGCAATCTTCCGAGTTCTCTGATCTGGCTAAGTATTTCAACAGGAGCACCGATTTCCTTTCCAAAGGTAACCAGTTCCGCATCACTCATGTTGCGCAGTCTTCTTATCTCCTCGTTGACAGTTCTCATGTGTCGCACTGCCTCAACAACATTGCCTGTGCCTGCTTCACCCTTTGTTCTGATCATGGCAGCACCTTCTGCGATCCTTCTGGCGGCTTCACCAAGATTTCTTGCTCCGCAGACAAAAGGGACTTTGAAATCATGTTTATCAATGTGGTACTTATCGTCTGCTGGCGTAAGAACCTCTGATTCATCCACGAAATCAACACCAAGGCTCTCAAGGATTTTCGCTTCTGCTACATGACCAATTCTTACCTTTGCCATGACAGGTATGGAGACAGCCGCAACAATTTCCTTGATGAGCTTTATGCTTGCCATGCGAGCAACGCCGCCCTCTTTCCTGATATCTGCCGGCACGCGCTCCAGGGCCATCACTGCAACAGCGCCCGCTTCCTGAGCTATTCTTGCCTGTTCGGGGGTAGTAACATCCATAATCACGCCGTTCTTAAACATTTCCGCGAAACCTTTCTTGACTGTCCATGTTCCTTTTTGTTCCATACTTAATACCTCCTGTATGTCATCTGTTATCGTTCCAATACTCTTTCTCTACAAGAGAAAGACGAGAAGTGTCTCCCTTCTTCCTTCCGTATTTTGCACAGGGTCTACCCTGTACCTCAACGATATCAGCAGTGTAATCAAGCTTGTCCCTCAGCAGTTTTGATCCTACCCCGTAAACATCAGCCGGTACTTCCAGATTTTCGAAGAGTTTTATCTTTTCATCATCAAATCCACCACTCACAACGATCTTGAGATCCTCCATGCCGCTGCTGTCAAATGCCTGACGACCTTTCCAGACCAGTTCGGGGCAAACACCCAGAGAGGATCTGTCCTTAGGAACAACGGAGAAGTCCCTCAGAGAACCGGAAGTATCGAATCTGACGCCCCAGATCTTTCCTTTCCCGGGTCCGATTACAATCGAAGGGTCAGAAACACCACGTACGAACTTCTTTCCTGTGGTTACTTCGTACATAGCCTCAACAACCTGGAAAGTGGTTTCGATAACGTTATTGTCCCAGTCTACCAGCACTATTCTATTCACTCCGGGATCAATATGCCTGTCAAAAGCTACTGCGGCATCGACCGTGCTTCCTTCATAGGCAGCAATGAGTGCGTGAGGAATAGTCCCCAATCCCTCTGCTCCCCAATAGTCAGCGTTTGCGTCCGTGGATACCCCGAATGCACCTGCTTTGAAAGCGGCATAGCCATCCGTTGCCTGTGTCCAGAAGTGATCAAACCTTGCACTGAAGAAAAGGATAGGCTTCCCACGTGAGGCTGAAACAACTTTCTTGACAGCAGTTGCTGTTGAGCTAGCTCTTGCCAAGACTCCAAGTAAGACCGTCTCAAGATATCCAAAATACCTGGGATCACCACGAATTGTCATAACGGGTTCGGAATCCCCTGCTTCGTCTCCATCGAAAAGGGCGTGTACTTCTATCTCGTTCCACTTGTCTACCCAGAGGTCGTCGAGTTCAAGCTTCAGATCCCACTTCTTTGAAGAGAGATGCGTAAGTCCTTCGCGATCCATATCCCATGCAGCGAATTGTATTTGTCGCTCAGTTTCCAGGATCCTCTCAAATAGCTCCATTGCATCAGTTTCATTGGCGTAGAATCCCGTACCAAATCGAAGAATAGCCAGGGCCTCGTCGATGCCCACGATCACAGCATCTCTTCTTGGGAAGTACTGGTAAAGGACGTCTGATGAGCACTTAGCCTTCTTCAAGACCTCAACATATCTTGTGAAGTACTTGTCAGAATAATAACCTGAACGAATCTTGTCAATTGGTACCTTGAATACACGAGGATCCAACCTCTTCTTCATCTTCTGACCTCAGCGCCCAGAACTTCTTCGATCGTTCTCATTGCGAACCGGTGCATCTCGGGATCGTTTGATGCAGTTGCCTTCTCATGAACAACAGACCGGTAATCCCTGTTCATCAGTTCCTCGACAGTGAACATTACACAAATGTTTGACAGGAGTCCACAAATATGAATCTCATCAATTTCGTTCTTTTCAATTATATCCTCAAGCTCTGTGTTGTACATTGCACTGTATCTATTCTTTCTTATGAGGAAGAGCTTCTCATAACCGCTTATTGCTTGTTTGACTTCATCCACAAGTTCAACACCATCTGTGTTTATGACGCAATGAGCAGGCCATCTTTCAAACTCCTTGTCGTCTGGAGTATGATAATCGGTGGTCACAATTACTGGCAGACCTTCCGACCTGAACTTTTTTATGAGTCTTACAGCTTCAGGAACTACTTTTTCGACTCCTGGAGTGTACAGTGCTCCGTCCGATTCGATAAAATCCTTCTGGAGATCGACCGCAACCAGTGCTTTCATTGTCTATCCCCTCCTATAGTGCATTCTAACCCACAAAGATCTTTACTTCAACGGATGAAGAAGGGCCGGAGAAATTACCCCGGCCCCTAGAGACTTTCAGAGTCTAACTTTACTATATCCAGTCAACAGAGATCTTGGACATGTCTGACTTGATGAAAACCTGGCAGGTGGTTATTGCCTCGTCTAGGTTATCAGAAGCATATCCCCTGTCATGTGCGACCAGGCCTTCGAAATCTCTCCAGTTAAGGTCTCCCTCGTGTACGATAATCAGACCTACAGTCTTTGGAACCCTGAAATTCACTGAAGCCACATCACAGCTGATATCAATTCTTGAATCTCGGATTTTTGATGGAACAACTGACAACCTGGAAAGATCGGTCTTTATAGTTGCTGTGTCCAGATTCATATTCGAGAAATCCATCACCGTATCTGATCCGTCAAGCCGGGCATCGACGGAGACAAGAGGCTTGTTGTTCAGTTCCAGGTTCAATCTTGACTTGGAGAGAACACTGGAAACACCTGAACGTGCCTTACATCTGGCTTTCACTCTGCCCTTTCCAGAATTTTTGTCGTAGTTCAGATCCCCGGAGAAGCAGGTCTTGTCGAAGAAGAGATTGGCATCAAAGCCTTTCTCAGAGTCCTCGGAAGTACTCATAAGAAGGACTTTTGTCAGATCGGCTTCAATCTCGACTTCATATGTCTCTGCCTCAAGCGGTCTTGACAGCGTCAATTCCTGCCTGGAGCTTTCTGAGGTACGCCTTGAACTAAGGACGCCTTTTTGAAAGATGGACACTATCCCATAACCAATCATGTAAGAACCGATCATCGCAAGGAACAGCTGCCAGAATCCCCAGGACACCCCCCAGATATTGAAGAGCCTGACAATCAGAATCGTGGCGAAGATAAGACTTCCCAGGTACTGGCCGCGGAAACGTCTGAACAGTTTCAGCCCGTCGTAAAGGAAGATTGCAGCGAATATTATCCCAACAGCGAACCAGAAAGTAACAGGCAGTATATCCATCACGGAGATGATTATCAGTACTCCAAGAAATAATACAATGAGTCCTCCCAGTTTCACCTGGCTTCACCTCCATTGACATCTTTTGAGTCTCCTGGAGTTTCGTCGACTTCTTTCAAAATAATCTGGTCTATCTCTTCTTTATTATAGCCTATCATTTCGAACATCTGTTTTGCGTACTCCTCGGTCAGCTTACCTTCTTTCAGCAATTTGAGCACCTTCTGGGTCTCTTCATCCATTATCTCTTCGTCGAGACCGAGCTGTTCCTTCACGTCTGTTTCAAAGGAACCACGTCTTCGTGGCTCCTGTACACGACCTGCCGAAGATCCTTCTTTCACCCGTATGTTCACGTCTCCCGAGACGGTGCTCATCACAAGGTGTTCTTCCGGTGAAGATTCAGAAGTGACATAGTGCCGCTTGTCTTTTTTCATCAGAGGAACGTCAGCATTAACATCACCACTGACTGCCGAAATGGATATGTCCAGCCTCGGCTTCGATGAGTATACGAGTGTGACATCACCACTCACAGAAGACAGCTTGGTCTTTCTGGCCATTGGAGAGAGATCGCGAATCACCATATCTCCGGATACCGTCTTGAATGCGCCATCACGGTAATTCGAGTCACGTATGTCGCAGTCACCACTAACAGTGTGCACGGAGATGTCGTCGCTAAGAGTGGAAGCAATCATCACATCTCCCGAGACCTGAGTTATTTTCAGTGAGTCAAGATCCAGATCCTTTATGCTGATTTCACCAGAGTCTGTAGCAAGAGAGATGCTCAGAATCTTTTGAGGGACTCCTATCTTGACACTGTCCACCCTGGGACCTCTCTGGAAGAGCTCGTTCAGAAAGGGTACATCAATGAGAGTCCCCTGAATGCGTTTCTGGAATCTGAGTGAGATTGATTTCAGACTCTCCTCCATAATCGGGGAGTAGTCACTTTCAGGAGTATCGACTTCGATTTCGATCTTCGAAGACCTGGAAGGAAAGAGAAGGATGTCAGCAGATGAAGTAGTGGCAGATAGCTTCTCAATTTCCTTGACGTCATATTCGAAAGTCTTTATCATGTGCATCACCTTCCTATCCCACAGTTTTAATAACGATTGAGCGCTCATCAGTTTCGATTTCGACCGGATCAGGTGTTCTTAAAGCTTCTTCAACGAGAGCTTCAATATCTATGTCCAGGGGTTTTCCGTCGATCTGAATCTTCTCTGCTTTCGAACCCAGCAACTTGATTCCCCATTTTGCCAATTTCGCAGGAATGGTCATATTGACTTCTCTCTTTCCGCGGAGTTTGTTGTATACTTCGATCCTGATTTTCGAGCCATATTTCCTGTTGCTCTCGTATCCTCCAACGATTTCCTCGATGAGGTCAACCCCTTGTTCCGGGCTTATCTTCCCCTCAGAAACCATGGTCAGTATTCTCATCGCTTCGCTTCTGTCCATTGAAGAACCTCCTACCTCTTTTTCTTGATGCTTCGGAGCATCTCAAGAGCTTCATCTGGCTTTAATTCCCCACTCTCCAGCTTTTCAAGGATATGAGAAGCTTCCTCTCGTTCCCTATCAATCACTTCATATCCCATAGCTCGTACAATATCTTCGAGTCGGTTTCTGGCTGTTGGGTAGGAAATCCCCAATTCCTTCTGCAGTTCAGACAGATTACCTTTGTTCTTGATATAGTACTTAAGGAAACTGAGCTGTTCCGGGGAGAGCTTCATAATTTCATCAAGCTCAAACCTGCCACGAATAGTTGTGCCGCAACTGTCACAGCGGTATTCAGTTATTGTCATTTTCCCACTGCATACCGGGCAGTTGGTCAGGTTATGTTTCATGGTTTCACCCCCTGCATTTTTTTCATTATTTAATCACTTATGTTGATTCTTGGTTTGATGATACATTCTTAGATTCTAAAAGTCAAGTTTATTGTTAAAAAAATTTAGTAGCCCCCTATTTTTTGTTATGATTGTCTGGTCGCTATCATTTGTCCGGTCTGGGGCCGAATATCGCGGTTCCGATCCTTACCATATTCGCCCCCTCCTCTATTGCAATCTGATACGAATCTGACATTCCCATTGATAGAATGGAGAAATCTGCATTTTCAGTTTCTAGCTTTCGAAGTTTGTTGTACAGGTCACGGGTCAGCCGGAAGTAAGGCCGGATCTCTTCGGGGCTATCCAGAAATGGTCCCATGGTCATTAGCCCTCTGATAACGATATTCCCAAGACTGCTGATTTCTTCGACGAGAGCACGGGCATCTTCTGGAAATACCCCACTCTTCTGGGTTTCTCTTGCACTGTTGATCTCAATGAGAACGGGAATTCTTAATCCTTCATTACGTGCTCTCTTGTCGATCTCCCGAGCAAGACGAAGTGAGTCAACAGTCTGTATCATATCGAAGACCTTTATGGCATCCTTCACTTTGTTCCTCTGCAGATGTCCGATAAAGTGCCACGAAGCAGGGTAACTCACAGCTTCCTTTGCAAGAATAGCTTCCTGGACATAGTTCTCTCCGATATGGAAAATGCCTGCAGCTATCGCCTCGGAGATTTCTTGGGGGGTGCGCGTCTTGGCAGCAGCGACAACCGTCACATCTGGTGAAATTTCTGAAAGGATTCTACTCACGTTGTCTAGTATGGACATTTGATCACTCCATTGACTTGCGATCCTGCCAGATACCTTCGGCCTCTTCCAGCGAGATCTGTGTGTTTTCGAACAACCAGGGTTTTCTCCAGGATATTTTGTTGCCGACAGCTCTGAGAACCGAAGACGGGTTGCAGTTGTTATCTCTGCAGAAGATCCATACTGCAAGCATTGCATCATAGAGGACATCTCCCAATTCTGCGGCAACAATATCCTCCTGCCTCATCGACAGCGCTTCTTCGAGTTCATCGATTTCTGATACCAGGTCTGAAACAGCCTGAGAAAACAGGTGCCTTTCAACCCAGGGACAGTTATTGATACTCCTTTCAACAATAGATTTCAGTCTCAAGAGCTCGCCAGAAGTGTTCTTATGGATAAGAGACAATACCCCGGCAGGTTCTACAGGAGCCTCTCTGAGCGCAGAAAACTCGACCAGGACGAGATTCTTGCTCAGAATATCCTGATTGAGAGTTGTAAGGCATTCCACGCTGTATAGAAGATACAGATTTCTTTGTTCACGATCAATGAGTGTTCCATGGGCTTCATTTACACATACCCTTGATTTCACGGCTTTGGCCAAATGCCTTTCCAGCAGCTCTTCCGGTGTCAGACTATCCCCCAGTTCAACACAAGGCAGCAAGAACCTTGAGGATTCCTTCTCAAGGACAATTCTTCTATCGTCGCACATGATGGCACATGCTCTGACTTTGAACATCTGGCACCTCCACAATTCGGGCTGATTCACGTTGCCTTCTGTTGAGATTATACGTGATATGATCATGGCGAGGTGGTTTAATGAAAAGGCTGAGAGAATATGCAATCAACATTGGAAGTTTTCCCCCGGGTTCTCTGAACAAACTCTCAGACGTGCCAGGATTCAGAGTAGGCCACTTCACCCTTGACGAAACCGAACCTTCGCGGGTATTGACAGGTGTTACAGTCATAGACATTGAAGACATTATCGAAAAGCCACTGTACGCAGCATCATATACCATGAACGGCTTTGGTAAACCTCTTGGGTTATCTCAATTGGAGGAACTTGGTGTGATTGAAACGCCGGTAGCCTTGACGAACACGCTGTCTGTAGGTGCCGTTCACGAAGGTATAGTGAGAAGCGTCGTAAAGATTCGTCCAGACATTACAACCTTGAATCCTGTCGTACTGGAGTGCAACGACTCAAGACTTAATAATATCTCTGCGCTTGCGATCAAACCCCATCACTTTCTCACAGCGCTGGAGAATACAAGCAGTGATTTCCAGCTGGGAAGCGTGGGGGCTGGAGCAGGAATGATCTCCTTTGGTTTTAAGTCCGGAATCGGAAGCTCTTCAAGAGTTGTGAACACAGACGACCTCAACTTCACGATCGGAGTACTTGTCTTATCTAATTATGGCAGAAAGGACGACCTCTTCAGAAGTCCTTTCACAGCACTTCCCGGTCTTCCTGAAGATGGCGAGGGATCAATCGTGATACTCGTTGCGATCGATCTTCCACTGGTTCCTTTCCAGCTTAAGAGGATAGCAAGGCACGTGGTGCTTGCACTTGGGGAGATGGGAACTGCCGGATATCACGGTAGCGGAGACTTTGTATTGGTTACTTCAACGCTGAGAGCCGATCAGGGAAGAAGCACTGTAAAAAAGCCCTTTCTGGAACTGCCTGCACCAATCTTCAATATGATCTACAGAGCGACGAATGATGCAGTGATAGAATCAGTACTTGATTCGATGCTCTGTTCTCCTGCAACAAAGGGCTACAGAATGAGTGTTGAGGCACTCAAAATAGAAGATTTGTGGCATAAATAAA
>DLVL01000071.1:0-3009 GCA_003444085.1 Kosmotogaceae bacterium
ATCATCAATATCTTCAAGCAGTTATGCGGTTAGTTCGCTGGAGGCCAACAAGAAATACTACTGGAGAGTAGTTGCGAAGGATCCTGATGGTGCCACGACATCGAGCGATACATGGCACTTCACGACTAATGACGGCAAACTGGACTTCTCCGGGCCAGTCTACTATGGAGATATTCTCCTGGTAAGCAATGAGAGTCTGAATTCAGGTTCTACAGAACACACGGGAACTCTTTCAGAAGAATACCTGCAAGCATCCTACGCCCCCACACCGGAAGGGCTACCTCTTGACGCTTATGCCATCAATCCATTCATTCCTGAGCCTGATTATGTAGATGAATCGATGCTGGCCTATAGAGATCCTTACGAAATCCAGAGCATGGAACCTCTATCTGTTGGTACCACAAAGGAGTTCTGGGTCTATAACTTCAAAACCAACTCAAGATACCAGATTACCGCGACCCTCCAGTATGTCGGCAGCGAGAGCGAAATATGGGCTGAAGACACTGATGTGATCACTCAGTCCCGGGCAGCACAACTCGGGCAGGAATTCGACAGTGTTATTTATCCACTGGTCACAGATTACTTCTACACTCCTTCAGATGTTGATGGAAACGGCAGGGTAGCAATACTTTGCTTCGATATTCAGGACAATTTTGATACTCACGGTTCTTATGTGGCTGGATACTTTGACGCTGGAGACCTTTACAACACAACATATTCAAATCGCATGGAGATCTTCTACATTGATACTTATCCCCTCATGTACTATCCAAGGAGTAATCCACCAAATGTAAGCAGGGCCTTCTCCACTCTCGTCCACGAGTTCCAGCATATGGTCAATTTCAACAGGAACAGGATCGTTGAGGGTGGAAGCGGTATGCCGACCTGGCTGAACGAGGGCATGTCCATGGCAGCTGAACATATCTACGGTGGCGCACTCAGCGGGAGGATCTCCTACTATAACAGATCGTCCAGCATCCAGAACGGGCATTCCCTTCTCAGGTGGGGAGATAACGGGGATACGCTTGCAAGTTATGCCCTGTCATATCTATTCCTCCAGTACGTGAAAGAGCAGTGTGGAAGAGGCGATTCGATCTTCCGAGAGATGCTGCTTGACAGTGCAAATGATTATCGTGCAGTGGAGAACGTTATCAGAAAATACGTTGATTCCAAAATGACATTCGGTGAGTTCATGACAAGCTTCAGGCTTGCACTACTGCTTAATGAAAGCAGTGGTCTTTATGGCTTCAATGGGGGTCTTGGCAGCATAACAACGAGACTCTACACGGGCAACGGCAAGACTCTCTACGGAGGAGCAGCGTTGTTCAAGCAGATATCAGAGAGCTTCACGGATCCGGGCAATGGGGGATCCAGTATACAGTATGTCGGAATATACAACTAGGACGTGCGATTCTGTAATTAGACGTACCCGGTTTCAAAAGACACGGGTAAGAAAATCTTACCCCAACAGGAGGTGGTAGCAGTCCGGGAGCACACATCAGATTATCCCAAGATGGGAAGGGAGGCAACTCCCCTGGTGAAAAGGTCCCCTCAGACCGTCAGTGCCCCCGGTTCTACTGAATGAGTCAACCTCTCCAAAAGAGTCGTTAGACTCGTTCATTGTCCAGCACAGGAACAGCCCGGCGCAAGTCGGGCTGTTTCGCTTCAGAAAACCAGAGTAGCCAACGACTGACTCATAAGCACTAGGTGATTTGACTCAGTAAAGCAGATATGCAAGAATATGGGTGTGAAGTCTTCGTCTTTCTTTCTGCAAACTCTTGAGTGAAATCCAGAATTCGAAATTCAAATACCCAATCGGAGGTGGATATGAGTGAAGAAGGCATTGTTGCTCTCTATTGTTATGGCATTTGCTGTGGCTGCAATAGCCAGTGTTTCCGGAGTTGTTGCCGAGATTGACAGATTTGGAAATGTGCACACGGATATCGCGGAAGATGCTGTTAAACAGGCTGGCCTTGAAGTCGGTGATATTGTGCTCGTTACTCTCCCTGAAACAACGGTGGTATCTCCGTTTGTCAGAACCTATGGCGATGTGGATCGCGGGGATCCTCTCGTGAGGATCACAGGAGGCCGGCTTCAACTCGCCATCAACTATGGTAACTATGCAGAAGTGTATGGCCTTGAAGCAGGCTCGCCTGTAAAGGTAGAGGTTGTAGAAAAAGGAACCTATCTTGATGAGCTGGAGATCAGAAACCTTGTAAGAACCTATGACAGAGCGGACTACGAAAGTGATGAAGTGTTTGCCAATTTCCGAGAGGTAACACTCGGAAGTATTGCCCCGGGAAAACTCTACAGGTCCACACACCCCGCTATGGATCACGCCTGGGGGCCATATGCCAACCGTCTCATGAGAGAAGCGGGCATCAAAACAGTCATAAACCTGTCAGATTCAGATGAAGAGCTCGCGAAGGCCTACGACTACTGCGACTACTACAAGGCCCTTGGAGAAGAAGGAAACGTGATTAATCTCTTCATGGGGGTTGACCTGCTCAGCGATGATTTCGCGCAGAAACTGAGGGATGGTCTGCTGTTCATGATCGATCGCGAACCTCCCTATCTTGTTCATTGCGTTGAAGGCAAGGACCGGGCGGGTTTGACCATCGCCCTGCTGGCAGCGATAATGGACGCTCCTGCAGAGGAGGTTTTTAAGGACTACGCTAAGTCGTATGAGAACTTCTATCACGTTGAGCCAGGTACTCCAGCATATGCCGCCGTACAGAAGATAATCATTGATATCTTCACCGAGCTTAACAGCGGGATTCCTGTCGATGACAGCAATATAAAGAACATTGCCATGAGATACCTCGTTGACCGAGTCGGGCTAACGCTTGATGAGATAAGGGCACTGCAAGAGAAACTGAGGTAGAACCCTCACCAGGAATGTGCGAACCATTACCAAAAAACAGCATAGGGCAGAACGATGTTCTGCCCTGTCTTTCAAATGCTATATGAAGAAGGCCACAATATGTTGTGCACTACCCTACTTAGAGT
>DLVL01000071.1:3086-3872 GCA_003444085.1 Kosmotogaceae bacterium
ATACCCGCACTATCTCACCCGGGTTTATCCAACCGAACCACTTCAACCGCTCTCGAAAACCTTTAACCGCCCTTGATTCTACTCTATACCTGCCTTTTAACCTGAATCTCAACCTGCCCTTCAACCCTGTTCTTACGGCCTAAACTCAATTCTCATTCCCTGTCGAGGGTAGATGAAGTTGATTCCCAGATCGTTGAGTGCGTCGAGCTGTTCAGAAATCATCTGGAAAGGTGATGGAGCCATAACAAATTCAGGTTTTATGTGAGTAACAACAACTGTCAAGTTGTTCAATGCCTCTTCGGGATTTTCCGGATTCACGATCTCTGCAAGTCTGTGGAACTCGTGCATCAACCAGCTTGGGGTAAAATGGCCAAACAGCTGGTTGTCCGGTCTCCCTTCAGGATATGCAACCTCGATGAACATTCCCAGCAGACTGCCCTCTCTTATGAGAGGAGCAAGCCTTTCCCAAACTTTGAGCAGATGATCAGTGTTTTGCACTTTATCCGGTCCGGTATCTCCGAAATACATCACGTAATAGCCGTCTTTCTGTATCAGAAACCCGCCGGTCTCATAAGGAAGGTCGTGAGCAAGCACATGGCCCTCGACAGTCATTGAGGTGTTGGCAATAGGAACCTCTTCACCCGGGGTCAATGTAACATACTTGCAGACACCGAGCGCAAATCCTGGACCCGCATCACCGAAGTTCGGCCATACTCTCCAGTTCAAGACCTGTTCCTGAAGATATTTTATGGTAGGCTCCCTTCCAAAAAGCTGCTTTGAAGCGTC
>DLVL01000005.1:0-2198 GCA_003444085.1 Kosmotogaceae bacterium
AACGACAATCGCATTATTCGCAGTGATGCGTGGGTCTTTCGTGACAAGGAAACTCTCAATGCCGTCTGAAAATCTCACAGGAATTCCCAGAACCAAAGACGTGACAAGAAGAACAGCCAGAATCATCAAGAACGATCTTTGCATGTCCGTCACCTCTGCTCGTCTGGAGGATTGACTCTCACATCTGCCACTGCCCAAATCTTTGGCCAGATGTAGTGGTTTGTATCGATGTAGATTCTTGTTTCACCTTCAGGAACAATCAGGATTACTGAGGCTCCCACAAACATTTCGCCTGAAAGGGTTTCCACAAGAAGTTCTTCAGTGAAGTCAAAATCCAAGGAGAATACTGTTGATACAACAGTTCCTTCGACATCCCTCAAAGGAAGATGCACAGAACTCCTATATGATGGTTCAGAGAAGACTGAATCGCGGTCCTTTGAGAACGATATGGTTACGGTTGCTCCAAAAGGCATCAGGTACTCAAGTTCTACGAATACCTCTGCGCGTATTATCCACTTTCCAATAAGGTCTTCTGTCTCTGTCGGCAGTTCGACTTCGATCGGACCCACTTTCTCGATCTGATCCTGTACAAGTGAAACTGGCCCTTCAAAACTCTTAAGCCCTTCGAACAACAGTTCGATCGGTACAATTCGGGTCTTCTCAGTCTTTCCCACTACAGGCAGTTCAACCGATACATCCCACGATGGCCCCTGAATATCCGGATCTTTTGCAAGTTCCCAAAAGGGCCCGCAAGAAGAACTGATCACCAAGAACAGTGTCGATATAATCACAAGGATCGTTTTTGCTGATTTCACTTCTATCCCCCCAAATAACAGTGCGCAGATACTAGTAATTTTAGCATTTTCTGTGTTTGGCCTTGAATAGACCCTGATGGAGAATCCTCTGGTCAAAGGCGATCATTGTATAATGGCTTCATCAAAGACCTGTATTGGGGGGATTAACGTGGGTGAAGAAACCAGTATTCTGGAAGTAATGGTGGAAATTCCCAAGGGAAGTCGTAACAAATACGAGTACGACAAAGACCGCAAAATGTTTCGATTCGATAGAACACTCTTTTCTGCTGTGCACTATCCCTGTGACTATGGGTTTATTCTTAACACGCTTGCTCAAGATGATGATCCCCTTGATGCACTTGTTCTTGTTTGGGAACCGACTTTCCCGGGTTGTCTTATTCAGACAAAACCTGTTGGGTGCTTCAAGATGTGGGATGAGAAAGGACCAGATGAGAAGATCCTGTGTGTCCCGGTGAATGATCCTGTGTGGAGCTTCGTGGAATCGCTGGATGATGTTCCTCCGCACCTCTTGCGGGAGATTGAACATTTCTTCTCAATCTACAAGGAGCTGGAAGAGAAGATCACAGGAATCGATGGGTGGGTTGAACTGGCACCAGCAAAGAGGATCATACTTGAAGCTCAGCAGCGGTATGAAAAGGCCTCGGAGTAGCTTACTTCTTCTTTTCATAATATTCAAGTGACCTCGCTTTGAAAGGAAGCACGAGCCCTCTGTTAGTGTACTCTACAGCGTAAGCTTTGCCTACCCGCAACTCTTTTTTGAAGAGAATTTAACAAAAACAGCGCGAGAGAGACGTAATTGCTCGATCTCCAGATCCCAGGAGAAACCATCGATTCACACCAAGGTCGCGAAAATGCAATTATACGGGGTTTCTGGAGAAAACGGCACTTAAAGTACTCCTGTGAGCTCTAGAAGCTTCTGTTAAAGCTTTACGATTAGGGACACAGATGTTAATGTTAAGGTGCGTCAGTCATCACGGTCTTGAGGGAGGCATTTCAATGCAGACAGGGCGACCTGTTTCTGTTCAACCCACAAAAACTATCCCGGGATCATTCCCTCTTCAGAATGGTTTTGTTGACATCTCTGAAGTGGCTCGGAAAGCTGGGTTTCACTGTCCTTTTATGGTTTCCCGGCGCGTTTGGGAAGACGTCATAACACCCGACGATACCGCACGGATGTATGGACAGACAGAGAGCGCGCGGCTCTGGGATCTGATGGAGTCTTTCAGGAACGAGGCACTCAAGGGCAGAGTTGACAAGATGTCATTTGCCCTTATTGTCATGTCTGGACAGAGAAGACCTAAACTGGTACTCCTTAAGTCACACTTGAAGGAACAGACAGACGGGAGGCGTGGGATCGTCATAACTTTGCCGGACGAAAACTGA
>DLVL01000005.1:2307-4525 GCA_003444085.1 Kosmotogaceae bacterium
GCAGCTTTAAGTGGGCCTGAATGCTCAAATCCAGGTATCCCCAATCTTGTCTTCAGTTCGCCAACTTTCACCCCTGTTTCTATCATCGCTCTCATGTGTTTCTGTGCAATTTCGTGATGGGCTTCTCTGCGTTGAACAGCTCCGAAGGGGTTTGCAAAGTAGCTGTAAGTGAGTCCTTTCTCTGATGTGGTGCCCTTAGCCATCCTCGCACCTTTTGAGAAGGTCTCCATCGCGCTTTCAACATCTTCAAAGAAGGTGATCTCCTGACCTTCTTCTGGTTCTTCATAGTTGTTGGCATAGAACATGTATTCAACTCTGGTGGGTCTGATTATATCGTTGTAATTCGAGTACGGCACAATAACTCTGGCATTGATTTCATGAGGATTCATAAAGATGCTTCTGTCTATAGTAGAGTACGCATAGCCGGGCTGCAAATCATCTAGTCTCACGAAAGCGCCTGTCTCTGTTCCATAAGCTACTACCCTGCCTTGAGAGTCTATCTCGAGTGATCCCATATCGTCGATCAGGATATCAACCTCTGACACCCTACCACTCAGTCTGAGCAGGGCATCCAGTGTCTCGGACTTCCCTGCACCACTATCACCTATCAGCAGAACATTTGCTGTCTTGCCACTGATAAGCTTTATGTGCGCCAGCGCTCCATGAACCGGCATTTTGTGTTCATCTATTGTGAGAAGGTTGTGAACCGTGAGGATCATCTTCTTCATATACCCGAAATAATCAATTGAAGGACTGTCTCCAACCAATGCTACATAGGTGCCATCTTCTTCGCGATATATCACACCGTTCCTGTCTTCAGCACTATCAAAGAGCTCTTCGGGGGCTCCGAAGATATATATCCCATCTGGTTTCCTGTTCATCAGAACGTTGAAGCTTGCCAGCTCAAAGAGGTTCCCAAGCCCAGCCGCATGAGCCAGATACTCTCTGTTAACTACCACGAATATCAGTTTCTTTCCGACGTGAATTGGCATAGCAAGCCAGTCGGAGAACTCCATTTCCTTCATCTTCCAGAGAATCGATTCATCACGAACACCAAAAACACCACTGCGTGTGTTTGAACGTGTGTAGAAGATCACGGGGGGTTCAAAGACCATTCCCCAGATGAAAGGAATGTCATACAGCCACTGTGCGTCTATGAGGACATTCTCTTCCGCAGGTTTGAGTTTACTCACCATGAACCCTGCCTGGGCACCTGCAGGTTCCTGGCGCATGATTTTCATTCTCATGTCGGTGATGTTTGTCATTATCTGCGAATACATACCCAGAACTAGGTTCCTAAGATCGTTGTTGGTCTTGGTAAGTACCATCTGTTTGAAGATTCTCTTTGTCCTGTCTCCAGTGAATCTGTCGAACCGCATGATAAATCTGTGCTTGCTTCGCCATAACCCGAACAGTGCTTCGATGAACTTGACCAGCAAATCCCTTTCGTGTCCCAGTTTTGGAAAATAGTAATTGGGTGAAGCGTCAATCTGCTCGAGTGAGTTGACTGTAAGTGCGAGCAACAATTGCTTTATCGCTTCGATATTGTATTTCTTCTCAACACTGGACGCCTCGCTATCCACCAGGAATTTCTCGAAGAAGGGTAATAGATACGTGTTTTTCTCCTCAGAACCCAGTGCCAGTTCTCCGATCATCTCACCAAAGAAAGAAGCGTTAAATATCTGAGAAATTGAGTTATATGCTGTTTGACCGCTCATCAGAATTGTTCTCAATGCTATCCCTCCTGCCTTCACACTATTATACAGAAGTGGTCAACTCCTGACACGTCACCCTGCAATTGGCAGAGGCGACCTTGAACGGCATCCGATGCTAGAACCTTCATCATGTTGAAGCTTCTTTACGAGGTGATCTTGTGAAGACAACTACAAAACGACTCACATTTATGATATTTATCACAGCACTCTTCATTATGAGCCCATACTTAATGATCCGCGGCCTTAACTCCACCAACACCACAGCAGGAGATCCGACGACTCTTCCTGATCCAAGAACAAGCTCATCGAGCGTGGCTGAAACGATATTCAGCAGGCGCTCGACAAGAAGTTTTTCAGATATTCCAATCACCATAGAGAACATTTCTGTTCTCCTCTGGAGCACCATAGGGATAATCGTCGACGGCATAACCGGCCCCACACGTGCTTCGCCTTCTGCCGGAGCCACAAACCCTCTCATGATCTATCTCTTCGCAAGAGACGCG
>DLVL01000067.1 GCA_003444085.1 Kosmotogaceae bacterium
AAAGAGTTCCCAAGACCTCTCACCTATGATCTCTTCTCAAATGCTGTCCAGGCAGCCGGTGGTAAGTTTGATAAGGTAGTTATTCACAGTGTTCGTGACAATGTCTACTTCGCAAATCTCATTATCATAAACAGTGATGGAGAAACAGTACTGCTCGATGCCAGACCTTCGGACTGCCTTGTGCTTGCTGTGAAGAATAGCATTCCAGTCTATGTTGAAGAGAAAGTATACGAGGAAAGCGCAATAAGTCTGGAAGATCTTCAGCAGGAAGAGAACGAAAAGAGTGAAGACCCCGAAGCATTCAAGGAGTTCGTCAGCCAGTTTGACATTGAAGACTTCAAGAGATACCTTCAGAGAAAGAAAAGGGATCAGGATGAAGATTCTTCCTCTTGAGGATTTCCGAAAGGCTTTTGATCATTTTCTATTGTCTGAAATATCGGACATCAATGTTGGGGATGACTTTCGCTCTGTCCTGGGATATACTTTCAGATCCGGCGGGAAAAGGCTCAGACCTTACATTATCAGGTGCCTGTGCGATGAGCTTCTTCTTGAGCAGGATATAGCAAACAGCCTCGGAATAGCTGTTGAAATGTTTCACACTGGTAGTCTAATTCACGATGATTTGCCCTCAATCGACAACGACGATCTGAGAAGAGGCAACCCTTCGTTGCATAAAGCCTACGGAGAAGACCTTGCTCTTCTGGCTGGGGATTTTCTTCTAATATATCCCGTTAAGATTATCCTGAGGTCCTCAATTAGCAAGAACCGTGTTATCCGGATTATTGAATTGTGGACAAAGACTTCTCTTGCGGTAATTGAGGGCGAGTATCTTGATGTCACGGTTCGTCCCCCTTTTAGTGAGGACACTGTGCGGAGAATACATTTGAAGAAGACAGGGGAGTTATTTGGTTTCTGCTTCGCATCACCAATTCTGTGTTGTGACGATACCGATGTTGCTGAGAAGATGTTGGAGCTGGGACGACAATTCGGAATTGCATTTCAAATTGCAGATGATATTAAGGACTCAGATCTTAGTGATCACGGACTGGGGAAGACACCGGGAAAAGACGCTGCGTTAAGCAGACCTTCAGCTCTCAACGCCATGAACAAAATAGAAGCCAGACATATGATCTCAGAGTTCATTAAGAGAAGAATACCCGAGATTCCCTTCGCCAGGTTCAGGAAAACCGTGGAAAGCCTTACCAGAGAGCTTATACGCTACTAGCTTCAGAACAACCGTTTCCTGAGTGCTCTGATTAACTGGAGAATGTCCTGATATCGATCGCTCATGGCCATCGCCATTGCCTTTCTTATAACCCGTCGCAGCCTGTAATTAGTTGGAGGGTCTGCCATTGCAATTCCTTTCAGTCGATCAGGCGCCGGAACTGGATCAAGCCCTGAAACAAGAAAGAAGAGTACCCCACCCAGGGAATATATGTCTGACTGAGCTGTCGGCATGATACACCTTACGAAACGTTCAGGGGCAGAGTAGTGCAGCGATACCACTCCTGCGTGAAGAGGCATGAAGAAACTGTCTCGCATACTTGCCCCGCCGAAGTCCGTGATCTTCACTGCCCTTTCATTCTTAAGAATAACGTTTGTAGGTTTAAGGTCACCGTGGACAAAACCGGCGTCATGTATAGAACGTAAACCCAGCGATATTTCCTCTGCTATACGAACGGCCTCTTGAGCCTTCAGAGGTCCATTACTTCTTATGAATTGTACTAGAGTCGGTCCTTCGACATATTCCATTACATAGTACGCTGTGCTATTCTCCCTGAACGAATCGGTCTGGCGAACTATTCTGACATCTACGAATTTCGAAGCGATCTTCGACTCGTCAAGGAAGGACTCTACCCTGGTATAGTGTTCTTGGATGTCATACTGCCTCGGGATGACCAGATTGAGCCCCTCTCGGACGGCGAGCTTCGGAAAGTATTCTTTGACAGCGACATATTCACCCACGACATTATCCATACACAGGTAGGTAATTCCGAATCCTCCACTACCCAGGGAACGCTCAACGACGTATCTGCCCTTGAGAAGCGTTCCCTTCGGCAGTTCCACTTCTGCTATATAGATCACCTCTTCCCAGAACTCTGCTATATTATATCTGGGAGTTAACAGAGAATCTGGAGGTGTTTGCTTGCTTGTCGATCTTCATATGCACACCGTCTTCTCTGATGGAACTGATACAGTGCATGAGCTGTTTCTGAGGAGTCTGGAGGCGGGTATCAAACTAATATCCATCACAGATCATGATAACATAGACGCGCAGGCGACCGCAATGAATTGCGCACAAGACAAGGATTTGCCGTACATTCCTGCGGTTGAGATTTCGTGTGAAGGACCAGGAACTCTGGATCTGCTGGGCTATGGAATTAACCTTGTTAACAGCGACCTTCTTAACATGCTTTCTTTGATAACTCACAGAAGAAGAGAACGCAATATCAGGCTCATAGAACGTATGAAGGAACTTGGAATTCGAATTAGTGATGAAGAAACTGATACTCTAGCAAGCGAAAGCAATACCGGACGACTTCACTTTGCCAGATTGCTTGCAGA
>DLVL01000065.1 GCA_003444085.1 Kosmotogaceae bacterium
ATTGGCTCAATGCTTATGAGACACGTAGAAGGCCTGTGTGAATCCGAAAGACTCTTCACATCAACAAATCAATCGAATGAACCGATGCAGAGTCTTCTTGAGAAGATGGGTTATAAACGTAGCGGGGTAATCGATGATCTCGATCCCGGTGACCCGGAGGTTTTCTTCAGCAAGAAAGTGGAAAAACCGCAAAAGAGCTAACACACGAAGTCTGAGTTGCTTTGTGCGACAAAGCTTCATTGAAGAGTGAGTAGTGTAGAGTGAAAAGTGGGAGAACCAAGATCCAATACCCTAACTCTAGATTCTTGACCTAATGTATCTCACTATTTCTGAAGACGACTAGATGGCCTTTTCTACATCAGACTTTGCAAAAGTGTCTGCTGGAATGCCTGCAGGTAAAGCGTCTGGATACCGTGTGGGAACTTAGAACGTGTCGAGCAGTGCAGCGAAATGTTGCAGCTTCAGGAAACCTTTGTCATATCTGCCAGCGTCCGCACAGAGCTCCGATGAAGAATGTCCCCAAACTGTTTCTGCTCCCTGTGAATAAAAGTATGCTTTCAAAGCTTTTTCGGGAGCTTGCTGAGACATAAAGCAGACCAGGTGTTATCTACCCCTTCAAGAAGATATTTGGCATCTTCAAGATCGACTTCTGCTTGCCTCAACCATCTACTGGCAGGTTGTTCCCGTTCAGCTTTCATACAAAACTTTGCCTTCCTTTACCGCCCTCTTGATAAGAGGATCTTTGGACGACATTTCGTTCGACAGAAGCTTTTTGCGCTTTGATACTGTGCCAGCAATCAACTCATTCACCTCAGAAAGCTGTGATTCAAGTACATTTTAACACCGGAAAGATATGAGTTTGTCGTCATGTGCTTGCTAAGCCGATGAATCTTGAAGGATCTTCGTATAGAAAGAACGTTTGGTTTAGGTGATATATGATCGGATTAAGTCACAGTCCTCTTTGCAAGTAGAACCACGAACAATGCAAGACTTTGTTGTCCATTATTCTGATCTCCTTCAGCACAAGGGGGCCACACTTGGTGTGCGAAGAAAGGATCGAGAAAAACCGAAGAGACGAAAACTGCCGGAAATTCGAGAAAGAAGAATGACAGCTATAGCAACCAAGGACCAACAGCTATATTTCTGCAGCCATCAAGTGCTCTATACGCATTCAGGTATAATCATGGCATCCGAAAATGCCAATTATGTCTGGGAGCAAAGCACCTGGGAGGTCTAGCATATGAAGCGTTACCTTCTTGTCGTGATGTCTGTAGTAATAGTGGTATTTTCAGCTTGCAGTCTCATCAACAAACCTTCTCCATCTCATCCTGTCGTGGATCGGGAAAGCAAGATATCCGGAGATGTAAACAAACGAGTTCCAGAAACAGATCAATATCCGCCTATTCTGCATTCTGATGATTTCGAAGAGCCCATTCCACTTCCGTATCCGATAAACACGGCTGGTGCAGAAGATTCTGCATTCATTCTTCCAGATGGCAATACTCTCTATTTTTTCTTCACTCCTGATGTGCGTGTGCCTCACAAACAGCAAGTGCTTGATGAAGTGAGTGGAATCTGGGTGACTCACCTAACTGAGATGGGATGGAGCAAACCGACAAGGGTCTGGCTTCAGGAACCGGGGAAACTGGCACTTGATGGAGCCGTCTGTATTCAAGATGATGAGATGTGGTTTGCTTCTGCCAGGGAAGGCTACACAGGAGTCAATATGTTCACGGCCAGATTCGTTGATGGAAAATGGACAGACTGGCGGTATGTCGGTGACAGGTTGATGAAAGAGGTTCAGATCGGTGAAGTTCATATTCATGGAGATGATCTCTACTTCCACTCTTCAAGGCCAGACGGCCAAGGCAGCTACGACATCTGGCTAACGACGCGCAGTTATAATGAAGGACTGGATCCAGAATGGGCAGACCCGGTGAACATACATGAGGTAAATTCAGAAGAAGTGGAAAGTCTACCGTTTGTTACATCCGACGGCAATGAGCTATGGTTTACTCGAAGATATCTTGGAACGCCGGCGGTTTTTCGCTCTATCAGAAGTGACGGTGAATGGGGCGAACCCGAACTGATTGTATCTCAATTTGCAGGTGAACCCACGCTCGATGACGCAGGCAATCTCTATTTCATTCATCACTTCTATGAATTTGACGAGGAACTGGGGAAGAACGTCATGATAGAAGCGGATATCTATTTTGCATACAGGAAGTAGTTGGAACTGATGTGAATAGAATGGTCTTCCAGGGATTTTCAGAGCTTTGGAGCAGTTTTGAACTATCAGGAACAATGAGAGGCCGATTTCCTGCTCTCAAGAAGATATAGTATAGAAGATTCTGATTTTCGTGCAGGAGGAGAGTATGCACATAAGAGCAATGACGATTGAAGACTACGATCAAGTTGTTGAACTGATGAAGAGAGCTCCGGGAGTGTGCGTTCGCACCGCAGACAGCCGTGAAGCTACAAGGAGATTTCTAGAACACAATCCGGGATTCAGTTTTGTGGCAGAAGATGAAGGAAAGGTTATTGGCTGTGCCATGGCAGGTCATGATGGTCGAAGAGGCTACCTGCAGCACGTGGTCGTTGCTCAAGAGTATCAGGGAAAGGGCCTGGGCAGAAAACTTGTGGAAGCATGCTTGGCAAAGCTCCATGCAGAAGGGTTTCACAAGACGCATATCGATGTCATGACTTACAACACCAAAGCAATGGCTTTTTGGGAACATCTTGGATGGCAACGCAGGGACGACCTGGTACGCTATTCGATTATCACGTCTGATGATGAGAATGCGTAGCAACGAGAAAGCCAGAAATACGACGTTCGACTTGCGAACGAAGCATCGAGAAGAACCGAAGAGACGAGAGTTTTCAAGAATACGAGAGCGGCAATCTTCAGGAAGAGCGAGTAGTGAATAGTGAAAAAAACCAGTTTTGAGTATGAGTTGGAAAGGCCCTGTTGAAAAACTGTGAATAGAGGTATAAGCAGAAAAATCTTTCCCAGTAATAATTATGCTCTTATCAATCAACAACAAGCAACTTGCAATCTGTTCCTTGGGCAGTCATGATTTCCCTTGTCAAGTTAGCGAAGCCCTGGATAAAGTTTTCAGGTGTAAGAGCAGATATTGTTCTTGGTAGTGAAGGTCTCAATCTTGCCGAATATGGTATTGCAGGAGAAGTTATTCATACCCCGGGTCACACATCTGGCTCGGTAAGTGTTCTTCTGGAAACAGGAGAGGCCTTTGTGGGTTGTCTTGCGCACAGCAATTTCCCCTTCAGATATGGGCCAGGGCTGCCAATTCTCGCAGATGAGCCACAAAGACTGAAATCAAGCTGGAATACAATCTTGGAAAGAGGTGCGGAAACCATTTACCCTGCTCACGGTAAACCCTTTTCAGCAGAAGCAATTCGGGGGATCTTACAGGAATCTCCTAATAGCCGCTCTTGAGTCGGATGAGAGATCTTCCAAGAGCATTTTGGCCAGGTATCTGTGAGTGATCATGTCGAACATTGCCTCCTTAAGGCTCTGTACTTACTCGAGCATAGATCTGGGAACTGCAAGGTTCTTTAGTGCCTCCAAAGCCTTCACTATGTGATCATAAGCATTTGACAGCGTGAAGACTCCATGACCTGGCAATAGAGCATCTGATGGCTCGTTCTCGAGTTTTGGTAGATAATCTCTGAAATCCTTAAGACTTGATCCATCCATATTCAGAAGACCTATTGTACCGTCTGCCAATAGCGTATCTCCAGTAAACAAACCGTCGAAATCTCCCACCGATACACGAAAACAGACTGAACCAGGGCTGTGTCCGCGAACACTTATTACTCTTAGAGAAAGATCCCCGTAGGTGAAGCAATCAGAGTCTTTGAGAGGTTTTGCCTCCTCGCAGTTACTGAAATGGGAATCTGAGTCAAATATGCCACTTCTTTTTGCTGTGCAGAGGCCGATTCTTTCATCTGTTCCGGATAGAAGAAGATCGACATCGACGGACGAAACATAGATATCTGTTCCAAACTCCTTATGAAAGAAACTCGCTCCACCGGCATGGTCATAATGGCAATGTGTAAGGAATACAGCAGCAAGTCTTTGTGGATCTAGTCCTTCAGCTTCGATATTCCTGATAATCCTTTCTGGCTCGATCCCGCAGCCAGAATCCACCATGATCATCTCATCCCCTGTGTCGACCAAATAGATCGAACAATCATACCTGTGACTAATACCGTATTCTCCACTACCGACTATATACAGATTCTCACACAACCTCATGATTTACTCCTTTCTTGTAATAGGGCCTCGGAATCTTCGTTGAGGAGCCCCTTAACACCTTAAAGAACAGCATACCACAGTGGCGCAGTTGATACTCAGTGCGAAAACAGCACAAGATAAGCGAAAGCGGTTCATTCTCTGCAAGGATTCGCAACGTAATCACCTTTTATCGTCTCAGATTGACCACAAGGGGAGCTCAGAATATTTGGTGATACGAATCGCAGTATATATAATCATAAACGTGCAATTAAGTGACGCGTTAGTGACCGTTTGTGATCGAGGTGATCTTTTGCTAGCTGAAGAAAGAAGATATGCGATTTTCAAGTTCATCAAGAACAATGGAAGCGCCAGTACAGAGGAGCTTTCAGAAACTTTCAGGGTCTCTGAGAGTACCATAAGGAGAGACCTTGCCTTTCTTGCCAGCAAGAACCTCATTCAGAGAACTCACAGTGGCGCTTTGATGAACACAACTCAGCCTGAAGCCAAATTTCTTTCAGCCCACAGCACAATGCAGGCAGAGAAGAAGAAAATCGCGAAGAAGGCTGTGAAGTTTATTAATGATGGAGAATTTGTAGCTTTCAGTGGTGGGACCACTTCTTTTATGTTGGCTATCGAGGCAATAAACTCGCGTATTTCGGACTTAACCGTTCTCACTAATTCAATAAACGTTTCTCTGTTGATACTTGAGAGCAGGAAAGATTTTAAACTGATTGTGGCCGGCGGTTTGAACGTGAGAGGTTCTTACGAATGCGTGGGTGAGATGACCCACAAGATGATCAGAGGGTTCAATATTGATCGTTTTTTCATGGGCGCCAACGGTGTTTCACAGTTCGGAGGAATATCTTTCTCGAGCTTCGAGGAAGCGGAAGTTTCCCGAGAGGCTATGCGAAGGAGCAAAGAGACTTACGTGATTGTCGATCACAGTAAATTTGAGGTTACAAAGAGAGCGCGGGTAGCAGCCCTTCAGGATGTCACAGCAATCATCACCGACGAAATTCCGGCTGAACTGAAGTTGCGTTATCAAAAGACTGGGGCAAGAATCATTGATTGAGTTTTCAGTGGCGTTCTCCAGGACATGCCCGCGTCTATTTACATAAGGAGGCAAACAGATGAAAAGAAGCATTCTTGTACTGTTGTTAGCATTGCTTTTCTTGGGTACGATTGTGACGGCCGAAACGGTTGTTAAGATGGTATT
>DLVL01000072.1:0-3566 GCA_003444085.1 Kosmotogaceae bacterium
AGTCCTGTCGATACCACAAAGCGAACCGCATATCATTGTCCACCACGATTCTGGATCTGCCTCATGACGACCGGCGTGGTTAATCACCCTGGTCTTCTGCTGCTTTTTCCAAATGAGCTTTCCTCCGCAGTCAAAAAGTGCGAGTTTTGTGTTTGTCGTCCCTATGTCAATTGCAAGAATGAGGTCAGATAACTCCACGATCGCCTCTCCTCTTGTAGTTGATGATCTCTTCGAATTGTCTGTATGCACTGGCAAATCTCTCCTTGTCCATTTCGAGAAGCTTGAGGAAGAGAGAATCAACCATGAGCAGCTGAATGTACCTGGTCAGAATCCCTCCTTCAGGAAGAATTTTTGTCTTTGAGTATGTGGGAAGCACAACATCGCTTGCTGCGGCTATTCTGGATCCAGCAGCTGCTATCGAAATGACCATCGAGCCGGCCTTTTTCGCGTACTGAATGGAATCCAGAATATCTCTTGAAGAATGACTGCTTGATATCGCAATGCCCACGCTCTGAGAAGTCATATGATAGGCTGAGATGCTCTGCATGAAGGGGTTTTCATAGAAATTGCATTGAAAGCCCAACTGCTTCAGTTTCACAAAGAAATCAAGTCCCGCAACCGCATCAAATCCGAAAGCAAAGATCTCTACCTTGTCTGCTGGCAGTAGCCCTTTTGCGGCAGTCTCAAGTTCTGATGCGCAGAGTGAAGAGAGCGACTCAGAAGCACTGGCATATACGAATTCGACCAGGTTACCAGCTATTCTTGACACACGCTCAAAGTCGAGTGTCATTGATTCAACGAGCTCGATTTCCTGAGCAAGAGAGATTTTGAGATCACGGAATCCTGTGTAACCAAGTTTCTTGCAGAACTCTACGATGGTGGAGGCGGCGGTTTTCGTAGCGTCAGCAAACTCCGCAACCGTTAACTTCATAGCGGCTCTTGGGTTATCTTTTATGAAACTAGCTATTCTCATTTGTGCAGGTTTCATATAGGGCATCGTATCCTTCAATTTGTGAAAGATGCTATCATTGTTGTTCAAGCGAATCATGCCTCCTGACCGCGTGGATGATCATGGCAACAAGTGTTACTACAAATGGAACAGCCAGAAGCAGCTTTGGTGGAATATCTGTGACCGCCTGTAGCGTATTTGACACCGCGGAAGCTGCCCCGAATATGAGAGATGCAATCAATACACCGAAAGGATTTCCTCTTCCAAGAACAACAGCGACGAGCGCAATCCACCCCCTTCCTCCTGTCATCCCTCCAACAAAGGCTCTCAAAGGAAGTGACAAAGCTGCTCCACCAAGTCCAGCAAAAACGCCACTAATTATAAAAGCAGCAAATCGATGCCTATATATAGATATCCCAACACTCTCTGCAGTCTTGTAATCCCTTCCTACAGAGCGCAAGTGATAGCCGTAGGAAGTCTTGAAGATCACAAAGAAACATGCCACCGTCAGTCCAATCGCAAGAAAATCCATCACGCTGTATCCTGTTAGCATTCTTCCAATTACTGGGATATCTCCCAACAAAGGGACATCTATTCTGCTCAATCGTGGAGCTTCATGAAAAACTATCGTTCCGCGTGTCCCCACTAGCCAGCCACTTAAGAAGACTGTCATTCCTGCAGCCATAAGGTTTGTCGCAAGTCCCACCACAAAAACGTTAGCTTTGAGGTTCAGGCTGAAAACTGCCATAATAGCGGCAAGCAGAGAGGCCGAGACTACTCCTGCAAGAACACCAATCAGGAGACTACCCGTTGCGTTTGCCACATATACGGACACAAAGGCAGACATCAGCATCATGCCTTCCAGGCCGATGTTTAGCATGCCACTCAGATCTGTAAATAGCCCTCCCAGAGCTGCAAGAAGGATTGGCGTCATCATTACAATTGTGGTATGCATGAAGCTGCCAATCATGATGTCGCCTCTCTTCGCTTCTTGAGAAACGTGAGAAGTCCTTCTGCCGTCACAAGATAGAAGATTGAAGCCTGGATTATCCTCGCGATCTCGGGACTCATGTCAGTGAAGAAAGAGCTGACTTCGGCTCCGCTTGTCAAAAAAGCAAAGAAAAGAGCTGCCGGAATAACCAGAATCGGATTTCTCCTCGCAATTAGTGCAACCGCTATACCATTCCACCCGTACCCGGATGAAAAACCTCTGATTACTCTGCCGTGCACACCAAGGACATCAACCATTCCAGCCAACCCAGCCAGAGCACCACTGATGGCCATGGCAAGAATGACTACTTTGCGAACGTGAATACCCGCATATGCGCCGAACGATATGTTGCTTCCCGTGATCCTTATCTCGTAACCAAGCCTGCTGAATCTAATCGCGAGAAAAACGAATACAGCTATTGCCAGAACTAGGAACAAACCTGCGTGGAGGTTCGAGGGCATCAGGATGCGCGGAAATCTGATTGCCGAATCCATGTAACTGCTTGCAGCCAGACCGGCGCGAGGATCCCTGAAAGGTCCTTCCAGTAAAGCATCTCCTATGTTTATCAATGTATAGCTCACTAGAAGAGAGGAAATCAGTTCGTTCACTTTCCACTTTGCCTTGAGGTATCCCGAAATAGCTGCGATACCTCCTCCGACAGCAAATGAAACGATCATGATGGTCACACAGGTAAGCCACACAGGGACTGATCCCATTGTTAGTCCCAACAAGGTACCGGCTATTGCCCCGAAGTAGACCTGCCCTTCGAGACCAAGATTGAACGCAGAAGCAGAAAAGGCAATGCTGGCAGCAAGTCCTGTCAGAATCAACGGAATTGCTCTTGTGATCATGTTTCCGAAGAAGTATGCATTGAGGAACGGCCCGGTGAAGAAGTACTTGAGTGCTTCTCGTGGCGAGCTGCTTGTGAGGGCAATTGCCAGAACACCTACTGCCAGGGCAATCGCCACCGTCATGAGTGATATGAGGGTCTTACGCATGCCTGTTACTCATCTCCACTTCCTCAAACTCTGGCTGGCATGCTATACCCATCATGTACTCTCCTATCTCGCGTCTTGCAAGAGCCCTATCGTTAGCTAGCGAAGCAACTACTCGCCCGCCACACATCACGAGTATCCTGTCAGCAAGAGTCAGAATCTCGTCAAGGTTACTTGAGACCAGAAGAACCCCTGCACCTTTCGTTTTCATCTCGTTTATGCGGTCGTATACGAATCTGATACTCCTTACATCAAGGCCCCACGTGGGTTCACAAACGACAAGAATCGAGGGATCAGAAGTGAATTCTCTTGCCAGTATCACTTTCTGTATGTTTCCACCTGAAAGAAGCCCCACAGGGAATAGAACACTTGGGCTCCTGATATCGAATCTGTGAATTAGTTCCCTGCAATGAGTCATGGCAAAGGAGTACCTTATCCATCCAGCTTTTGAAAAGTCTGACTTGAAATACCTGTCAACGATAATATTATCTGTTATTGAGGCAGAGGCCGAGGTACCCAAGGCGATTCTGTCTTCAGGTATATATGCAAGCCCTGCTTCTCGTCGTTGTCTCGTGCTTTCTTTCGAGACGTCCTTCCCATTTATCAACACTCTGCCCGATGACAGTTTTCT
>DLVL01000072.1:3812-10191 GCA_003444085.1 Kosmotogaceae bacterium
GCTAACTCATCTTTCACAGTCTGTGGACGTTCGGTTCTGAGATCAACAGTTTCACCGACCATTAAGTACGAAATTCTTTCGGCGTCAAAGGAAGAAGTTGCACCACTATCAATAGTGATTCCCTCGCGGAGAATAGTTATTTCGTCCGAAATAGCCATTACTTCTTGAAGCTTGTGACTGATAAATACAACTGTCTTTCCGTTCTCCTTTAGTCTTCTAATTGCCTGAAAGAGGTCGGCAATCTCCTGTTCAGTGAGAACTGATGTTGGTTCGTCAAGAATTACGATATCCGCTCCTCGATTCAACACCCTCAGAATCTCCACTTTCTGCCTCTGGCCGATCGAGAGTCGAGACACCTTCTCGGAAGGATTGATCCTGAGGCCGCTCCTCCTAGCGAGTTCCTCAACTTGTTTTCGAGACAGGTCTCTGTCCACAACACCCAACCGTTTGCATGGTTCCGCTCCAAGGACAACGTTCTCAGCCACTGAAAAGTCTTCTATCAGTCTGAAATGCTGATGAACCATGCCGACTCCGAGGGCAAATGCATCCCTTGCGCTCCTGATAGTCTCTTCCTTGCCGTCCAAGACTATTCTGCCCGAATCAGCTCGTTCCAGCCCGCAAAGAATCTTCATCAGCGTGGTCTTCCCAGCACCGTTTTCTCCAACAAGTGCATGCACGGTATTCCTCTTAACTTTAAATACCGCATTCTTAAGGGCTCTAACGTTGTTCACCTCGTATGTCTTGGATATTCCGGTCATCACAAGAGCAAGATCATCCACATCAGTTCAACCTCTCATGAAGAATAGAGTGTGACCTGACGAGCAGGTCACACTCGAAGACCATTTATTGCAGTGGATCGATTTCGCCGCGTTCAAATGCAGCAATGACTTCCTTTAATTCTTCTACTATCTCGTATGTAACATTGGCAAGGAAATTGGGGTCATCGAGCGTGAAACCGAGCACACCTTCCTTGATTCCCCACCTATCGTAGGAGCCAAATTCCAGTTCTCCTGCTGTACCCCGTAATAATACGGTTTTCATAGCAATATCCGCATGCTTCAAAGTGCAGGCGAGTATGGTACCCGGAGCAAAATGGATCATATTTGAGTTTACGCCGATAACGTACTTGTCCATTGCTACCGCTTTCTCTATCGCGCCAACTCCTGAACCTCCAGCCACTGCCAGAATAATGTCTACTCCCTGTTCAAACTGAGCTTGAGCAAGTTCACCGCCCTTTGCAGGGTCTGCCCAGGAACCCACCGCAGAGAATACCAGTTCTATCTCAGGATCAACAGCACGTGCACCGTTGATATAGGCAGGCCTCATTATGTCTGTCATGGCAGGATAGATATCCCCAGCAAGAAGTCCTATCCTCTTCTGCGGATTCGCACGAGGAAGATCACTGGTGGTCACCAACCCCGCGAAGTAACCTGCAAGGTACGTCATCTCTTCATCCCGAAAACCAAAGGAATACACATTCGGTGGAGGATCCTTGATGACTGCTTCCATAAGAACGAATTTCTGATTTGGAAACATTCTTGCTGCTCTGACAACACTTTCAGGCATTCCTTCTGAAAATGTCACGACAAGATCGTACAGCCCCGTAGAAGCCAGGCTAATGAGAGTTGGTTCCCAGTTAGCGGGGTTATATCCACCTTCTACCACCCGAAGGCTGAATCCGGCTTCTTCGGCTGCTTCTTCAGCGCCAGCAACCATCATCTCATATATCGGATTCCCACCGACCTCACCCGTGATCATCAAGACAACTGAATAAGAGAAACCTGCTGTTGTAAGAAGGAAAGCCAAAAGAACTGTGAGTAAAACAAATTTTCTCATGTTGCACCTCCTAATTATTGGAGCATTGCGGCAGCTTGCTCAACTGAGGCACCTTCGTGAATAATCCTCCTCAAAGCAGCTGTCATTAGCCCCGGCTTATGATATCCCCAGATATTCCTTCCGATCGCAACACCTGATGCACCAGCATTAATCGCATCTTTCACCATAGCAAGCAGATCACGAGGGTCGTCTGAACGTGAACCACCAAGTACAACTATTGGTCTGAAAACACCTTGAACAGTTCTCTTGAAGCTTTCGATGTCCTTAGGATAATCGGTCTTTATAAAGTCGGCTCCCAGCTCTACACCCATTCTTGCAGCTTGGGCAATAAGATCGGGTGTATGCATTTCCTTATTCATAAACCCCCCCGGAAGCATCTCCGCCATGAGTGGCACATCCCACAAATGAGCTTCCGCAGCTAATTTAGACAAATATGTCAGCGTATTTGGTTCATCCTCAGTTCCAGGAAGTCCCATACATGCAACCGCATCAGCTCCAAGACTCAAGGCATCTTCAACACCAAACAGCTGGTTGTAAGACTTGCCTTCAGATTTTATGCTTGAAACCCCACCATCAAGTCTCATAATCACTCCCGTGCCTTTCATCGACCTCCAGAAGCTCTTTACTATCCCAAATGTTGTGAGAAATGCATCGGCCCCATTTTCAACTACTTCCTCAATTATTCTCTGGGTATTTAGAAGATCTGGAAAGACATTCATTGCACTCCCGTGATCCATTGCAACAATAAGGCTCTTCTGGTCTTCCCTGAAAATCCTGAACATCCTTCTTGAACTGAATGTATCCATGAAATCTCCCCCTCCAATCTCAGAATACTACAATCGTTCTCTGATCGCTTCCCGATGGAGATCTTAAGAGCTCTTCCTCAAGCTCTTCTATAGGTATTTCTTTCGTGACAACACTCTTCAAGTCAACCATACCTCTTGATATTAATGATACTGCTCTGCGAAAATCCGCTGCTTTACGGCCTTCAGTACCGACAATGCTCAATTCGGAATAATGTATAGCGTTCCAACTTATACCGACATTGCTGTCTGGATGAAGAGAACTGTAAAGAACCAGCGTTCCACCTCTTCTTGTTGCACCAATACTGTTTTCAAGAGTCTCGATTGCCGGGGCAGTCAAGAAGACTGCGTCAAAACCGTTCCCTTCATTCTGTAACGATGCAAGTTCAGCGATTCGTTCAGGAGCTATGGCCTCAATACCGTTATCTTCAATAATCGATCTTCGCTCTTCGGCCGGATCACTTACCACAACTGTTACTCCAGAATTCTTCAGAAGGATCGCGTGTAGAAGTCCCATCGTCCCACCACCAACAACCAGCGCACTGTCCCCGACGTCCAGGGGAGCTTTCCCAACGCTATTAATACAGCATGCAAGCGGTTCTGACATCGCAAGATCAACGAACCGCACATCGTCTGCACCTACAAAAACTTTCTTTCGTTCGACAACCATGTACTCAGAGAAACCCCCAGCAATCATGAATACGTCTTCCAGCTTATTCTGTTTTCGGGAGTTGATACACAGGTTATCAAGACCTCTCCTGCAGAAGTAGCAGCTGCCGCATCTGTTTATTGAATCAACAGACACACGTTCCCCAACACTAAGACCTTTGACTCCCGGACCCAACTCAACAATTTCCCCAGCAATCTCATGACCGCCTAGAACAGGTGTGGGGACTCTTATCTCCCCTGAAAAAATCCGCCTGTCTGTTGTACAGACTCCACTTGCACGGATTTTTATAAGGATTTCGCCTAAGCCAGGGTCTGGGATTTCAAGCCTCTCGATTCTGCCCTTTTTGGCACCATCGATTAGAAAGGAATTTGACATCATTGTCTACATCACCTCGAATTAATTTCTGCGTCTACCGAATATTATTCAGTATTGCACCGAACGTGCTTCGTCTGCAAACACATCGTTCGGCCAATGATCGTGCTGACGCCGGGTTAATCCCGATTATCCCTTCTATGCTTATTCCTGCGGAGTCGGACTTTTACGCAGTCAAACTCGAATGCCAGATTAAGCGGCTGAATAGCGCTACAGAGAATCCGACTCATCTTATATTGTCCTTTTGATATCAAAATACGACTTCGGTATTTATGTTTACGCAGAACCGACGTAGAAGAATCCTCTATAACATGTAATAAGATATACATTGTAATCTTCGCGAAACTGAAGGTGAGAAGATGTGAGATAACCGCCTGAAACTGTGTCTGATGCCCGTGGTAGTGTGGGCAAAGCTTTTGTGATTCAGAACAACAGGAGGTGGTTATCGTGCTTCAAATCAGAGATCTGCACATTTCTTACGGACCGAACGATATTCTTACCAGTGTTAGTCTTGATGTTAATCCTGGAGAAGCTGTTGCTTTGACTGGACCAAACGGCTCAGGAAAAACCAGTCTGCTGAAGGCAGTGTTGGGAGAGCAGACCCCGGTTTCAGGAAGCATTACATTTCAGAAGGATGTCACTGTCGGTTTTGTTGCCCAGGAGAACATAACTGAGACGTGTTTGGTTCTGGAATTCATCCTTCAAGCTTTCCCCGACATTCATAACGCCTACACGCATCTTCAGAACCTGGAGCAACCAATGGATTACGCAGATGCTATCAACCGATATATGGAAATCGGTGGTTTTGACATGGAACATCGAATTAACGCCGAGATTTCGCGTTTTGGTCTCAAACCTGATGATCTGCAACGAACAGTATCTGATCTATCTGAAGGTGAAAAGCGCCTGATAGCCATACTGAGGACTCTTCTCCAGGGAGTCAACCTTCTTCTGCTTGACGAGCCGACAAATCACTTGGACATTGAGGCATGTCTCCGCTTTGAGAAAATCATCGAAGACCTTGTAAAGAAGGGAACAGGACTGCTCGTAGTCAGTCATGACAGGGTCTTCCTCGACAGGGTTGCAGACAGGGTAATCTACCTAAAACGTGGCGTTGCTGAGACTGTTACAGGTGGGTACACTCAGATGCTGGATCATCTCGCAAGGGATTTCAGAGCAAGACAACATGAGGCAAGAGTGATCAACAGGAAGATCCGTGAACTCGAAGAGGAAGTTGCACGCAAGAAGAACTGGTCAGAACAGAAGGAAGCCACGAAGTGTGCGGGGGTAGACAAAGGCTATATCGGCCACAGAGCAGCAAAGCTTGCCAAGCGCGCCAATGAAACTCGAAAGAAGGCTGAGAAGTTCATTGATGAACTCAAGGAGAAAAAACCTTTTGTAGAGAAACCGATTTCTATTTCTTTCCCTGCGTACGAAGTTCCGAACAAGATTGTTGTCGATGCAAGCCACGTTTCATTCTCTTATGGTATCAAAGCGATATTCAAAGATGCAACGACGCAGCTTACAACCAGGGATCATGTGGGATTGATCGGTGCAAATGGTTCAGGAAAGACGACATTGCTGAAATGTCTGATTGGAATACTCGAGCCTGTTTCAGGGAAGATAAAGCTGAACCCGTCCGTTAAGTGGAAGTACATTCCTCAAGACGTCAGGGAGTTGTTTGATGATGAATCACTTCTTAGCTTCATGTCAACTGAAGGCTATAATGAGCAAGAAACCAGGCACGCTCTGGGCTCTGCAAGATTTAGAAGAGACAAGGTCTACCAACCCGTTAGAAGCCTCAGTTACGGGGAGATGATGCGAGCAGCCATATTGAAAGCGGTCTTTGAGAAGGCGGAGTTTCTCTTCCTTGACGAACCAACAAATCACCTGGACATTGAATCACTTGAGCTGCTCGATGAATTATTCGCCAATTATCCTGGAGGAATGTTCTTCATTAGCCACGACAGGCATTTTATTGTAGAACACGGTAAGAAACTTCTTATCATTGAAGATGGGAACGTACGCTCGTTTATTTCTCAAACAGAACTGGACCCGGAGGAGCTCGGACTAATCCAGGAACAGGTGCAAGAAGCAGTTGAGCAAGCTAGAAAACGCAGACAACATGGTAAAGATACTTTGGAGTACTAAAAGAGGACGGGGACCCCTGGGAGTGGTTCCTCGCTATTGTCCAGCACGTTTAGCGGTAAATCCAGGTGCCCCCGATGCTTTAAGGATCATCAAAAGGATGATTCTGTTAATCGACTTGCTTCACTGGTGAGAGTATTCTAGCAGGATTTCTTCGCAGCTCAAAGAAACGGCAAGTGAGTGAAAATCTACAAAAGACAATCGTGGCAGCTGGAGTGCTCCCAAATTATTCACGTGGTTCTGGAAATCGACAGTTTCTTGAAAGACAATACCATCAACTATGAACAGGTAATCTATTGCCTGATTCAAAGGTGCTTCTTCAAGAACTCGACGACGGCATCATTAGCTTGAATCTGGTTTTTCTTCTTCCTGAAACCGTGCCCTTCATCATCAAACACGAGGTACTCCACTTCGACACCGTTATTACGAACCTTCTCAACGATTTCATCAGATTCTACTTTTAGCACTCTCGGATCATTCGCTCCCTGTATGACTAGCAGGGGACTCTTGATCTTGTCTGCATGAAAGAGGGGTGAGATTCGTCGAAGAT
>DLVL01000080.1:0-1758 GCA_003444085.1 Kosmotogaceae bacterium
ATCATCTCCCTGGAAGCAGCACGTGTAAAAGTGACAAGCAGTATGTTCTCTGGCTTAATTCCCTGGGTGACGAGGTAGGCGATCTTATAAGTGATAACGCGTGTTTTGCCCGAACCCGGACCAGCTACTATCAGCGATCTGCCCGAAGACTTGACCACTGAATCCAGCTGCTCCTCATCCAGAGCGTCTTCTATGTGAGAAGGCAATTTGTGTGCTTTGAGTGTATATCGCTTCATATTTTCCTCCCAGATGCGATTCTACCACAAGAGTTTTCACGGTGAAGGTCAGATTCTGCTATATTGTATGAAGAGGAGATGCCAATGCAAAAAGATGTTGGTACGAGAGGGATAGTGCGTTCATTGCTGTTGCTAGGAGCAGTATTTCTTGTCGGCACCATAGGATACGTGCTAATTGAAGGATGGGGGTTGTTGGACTCCTTCTACATGATTGTGATAACCATATCAACGGTTGGATACGGAACACCCACGGAGCTTTCCGAGACAGGGAAAGTGTTTACCAGCATAATAATACTCTCAGGGGTTAGTAGTGGCATCTACGCGATCTCCAACATTACTGCCTTCTTGGTTGAGGGGAGAGTGAATGAGGTTGTCAGGAGGCGACGACTTTTGAAGGATATTGAGCGAGTGAGCGGCCATTACATTATTGTTGGTGCAGGAGACGTTGGTGAGACGGTGGCGCGAGAAATATCACGAGCAGGCCGAAAAGTTGTGATTGTCGAAAAAGATGAGGCTCGGCTTTCTGCGCTCAGAGAACAAGCTGAAGATAACGAGCTATTCTTGCAGGGAGATGCAACAGACGAAAGCACCTTACTGTCGGCCGGGTTAAAGAGGGCCGTTGGTCTTGTAACAACGCTTCCGGAAGACGCAGATAATGTATTTGTGGTGTTAACAGCTCGACGAGTTTCTTCGGAAGTTACTATCATTTCAAAGGCGAATGACCGCAATAACAGCAGTAAACTTCAATACGCAGGTGCAGACAAGGTTGTTCCGATAACTGACATAGGAGCAAGACGTATAGTCTCGATGCTCTTTCACCCTTCAATTATAGGTTTCCTTGATTCGATAATGAAAGCGGAGCATGGAGAAATTGTCTTCGAGCAGCTCAAGGTTCCTGACAACATACCTTCTGAAGGAATTGCGCTAGATCAGATGCAGATCCCCAAGAAAGTGGGGTTGATTGTAATAGCAGTGAACGACGGTTCGACAAGCAAGTTCAACCCGAGCGCTTCAACTATCGTCAAACCTGGCCACGAACTGGTAGTACTCGGTAGTGCTGATAAAATCAAGAAACTCCGAGAGCTTCTGGAAAGAGGAGAGATAATCTGAAAAACAGTCTTGCTTGTGGGAGCTCGGAGTTTGACAGAGTTGACACCACAAGTGTGCTAATGTAAACTTGTCTTGGATTTGCCGGGGTGGCGGAATTGGCAGACGCGCATGATTCAGGTTCATGTGGGCATATCGCCTGTGCGGGTTCAAGTCCCGCCTCCGGCACCAGGGGCCGTTGGCCCTTTTTTTACTACAGTAAGGCGCGCTTCTTGAGGAGTCTCAAAGCACTCTCAAACTCTTCCCCGTAGTCTCTATCTCCTTCATGTTTGGGCAAGATCTCCGATAATTGTGAGAACAGATCTTCGATTTGTTCCCCGGAATGCTTCGGCCTTCTTGCTTCCAGGGCCCTGTATGCAAGAACTGCTTCTATTGAAAGAATACTCTCCCAGTTCTTGATTATCTGCCAGAGCTT
>DLVL01000080.1:1897-6381 GCA_003444085.1 Kosmotogaceae bacterium
GCAAGCGTCTTATTCTCTGACGCAAGTGCGGCCGCAGTGTATTGCCACAGCATGTAGCCAGAGTTCAACCCTTCCTTGCCAGCTGCAAGAAACGGAGAAAAATCGTTTAGAGCAGGATTAACCAGTCTGTCGATTCTTCTTTCCATCATATTGCACATGTCGCTGAGAGCAATAGACATGAAATCAAGGACAAATGCAACCGGTTCACCATGGAAGTTTCCTCCTGAGATCACATCTTTGTCAAAGATAAGTGGGTTGTCGGTGGCTGAATTCATTTCCGTCTCGATTACATTAAGTGCGTGTAAGTAGGTATCGTGAACTGCTCCATAGACCTGGGGAATCGCTCTCAATGTATAGGGGTCCTGAACGCGGTCACAATCAAGATGGGATCGCCTGATTTCGCTGTTCGAAAGAATCTCTCTCATTCTTCGTGCCACATAGGCCTGACCAGGATGAGGTCTGGCCTGGCTTAACCGTTCGTCAAACGGCGAGGTACTCCCAAGAAGTGCATCAGTCGACATCGCAGCAATCAGGATAGCCTGTTCAAAGAGCTTCGAAAACACATGAAGTGCAAAAGCCCCAATTCCAGTCATGAAGGCTGTGCCGTTTATGAGACTCAAACCTTCTTTCGCCTTTGGTACCAGAGGTTCAACGCCCGCTTCGTTCATTGCCTGAATGGCAGGCATTCTCTTCCCGTTGAAAATGACCTTGCCCATACCTATTGCAGCCAGGGCGATATGTGAAAGGGGAGCCAGGTCGCCACTTGCCCCTACAGATCCTGCAGATGGTACCACAGGTGTGATTTTTTTGTTGAGCATATCCACTAGCTGTTTGACAACATCTATCCTGCAGCCCGAGCAGCCAGTACATAGAGAATTGGCACGCACAAGCATTATAGAACGCACAAGGTCTTCAGCAAGCGGCTCGCCCACGCCAGCCGAGTGAGACATGATTATGTTCTTCTGGAGGGTGTCAATATCTGACTGAGAGATCTTCTTGTCTGCGAGAGCACCAAAGCCTGTGTTGACCCCGTAGATAACCTGATCCGAGATCTGGTCGATCAGCGATGTTCTCCTCTCAGCAAGCAGTTCTTCAACTCTTGCATCGATTTCGACGTTTTCTTCCAAACTGGCAACTCTGTAAACATCATCGATTCTAAGATTGCGCCCGTCTATGATTGTCAGATTACTCACATCCTTATCTAATAGTCTCCAGGCCTGGAATCTTGAACTTTTTTTCGACAAAATCGAAGATCTTGGTGAAGACAATCACAACGGCCAGATAGATGAAAGCGACAATGAGATATACCTCGAAGTAGAAGTAAATTCTGCTGCCTATGATCTTTGCTACACCCATGAGTTCTGGTGCTCCCACTATGTATGCCAGTGAGGTGTATTTCAGCAGATATATGAACTCGTTTGTCCATGCAGGGATAACTCTTCTGAATGCCTGGGGGAGCACAATCAGTGTTATCGCCTGAGGTCTTGTCATACCTATTGATCTCGCAGCAAGCATCTGGTTCTTCTCAAGTGATTGTATCGATCCTCTCAGGTATTCTGCCTGGTAAGCACCACTGTTTATGGAAAAGGCTATGATTGAAGAGGTAACAGCTCCAAGGCGTATCCCGTATGCTGGTAATCCGTAGTACAGGATGAAGAGCTGTACAAGCAGGGGGGTACCGCGAATGATTTCAACGATGACTGTGCATATCCCATATATAAGTCTATTCCCATAGACTCTTCCAAGTGCGAGTAAGATTCCTATGAAAAAGCCTATGACTACAGAAGCCAGGGTGAGTTCAAGTGTTACCCCAAGGCCACGCAGTAATGTCTGCCAGTGGTTGGTGATTATTTCTGCCATTATGGAGAACAAGGTTATTCACCTTCTCCATACAGGTCTTCGAGTTTGAAGAGGAATTCTTTTGTCCTCTTGTTTTCAGGGTTTTTGAAGAGTTTTTCCGGAGTGCCCTGTTCAACGATTACGCCGTTTTCCATGAATATGATTTCGTTAGATACTGTTCGTGCAAATCCCATTTCATGTGTTACTACGAGCATGGTCATTCCACTTTGTGCAAGATCCTGCATAACATGGAGCACTTCTCCGATCAGTTCAGGATCCAGTGCTGATGTTGGTTCGTCAAAGAGTATTATTTTGGGATCCATTGCCAGTGCACGGGCTATGCCCACACGTTGTTTCTGTCCCCCCGATAGTTGTGCGGGGTATGATTTGGCCTGGTCTGACAGACCCACTCTGTCGAGTTCTTCCATGGCACGTTTTCGCGCTTTGTCTTTTGGCATTTTCTTGACTTTTACAAGTCCTATCATTACGTTTTTCAGTGCTGTGAGGTGGTTGAATAGTCCAAAGTCTTGAAATACGAATCCTATCTTCTGTCTTATTCTGTTTATGTTTTTTGCAGTTACTGTGTTTTCCCCTTCTAGCCATATTTCACCCCTGTCCGGGGCAACCAGGTGGTTTATGCACGCGATCAGTGTGCTTTTTCCTGTGCCACTGGGGCCGATTATTACTTTGGTGTCTCCTTTGTTCATTTCAAAGGAGATTCCTTTGAGTACTTCGTTTTTCCCAAAGGCTTTGTGTAAATCTACTACTTTCAGTAGTGGCTCTTTTTCGCTCATCGTATCGGCTCCCTCATTTCAAAGCCTGGTAAGGCCAGTTTCTTTTCCAGGTATCCAAGTGTTTTGTTGGCTGTCAGGGTCACTCCAAGGTATATGCCTGCAACGGTAAGGTATATGAGCATGGGTTCGTAGTGTGTCGCTATGATGTATGAGCCCTGTCTGAGCATTTCGGTTACTCCAATTGCATATGCAAGTGAGGAGTCTTTCAGGACTATGGTGAATTCGTTTGTCCACGGGGGTAATGCTATTCTGGATGCTTGGGGCAGGATTACGTGTACAAAGCCCTGGAGGTTGCTCATTCCCATGGATCGCGCTGCTCGCATTTGCGAGGAGCTGACTGATTGTATGGCTCCTCTGAATATCTGGGATTGGTATGCTGCGCTTCTTAATCCAAAGCCCAGGACAAAGGCGGTGAAGGCAGGTATTCTGAAGCCTATTCTTGGTAGGCCATAGAATACCAGAAAGAGTATTACGAGTTCTGGTATGCTTCTGAAGATTTTTTCGTATGCTGAGACGATTATTTTCACTGGTTTTGGTCCGTAGTTCTGTGCAAATGAAAGGGGCAGGGCAAGAATCAGCCCCAGCCCCAATGATTGTACTGTGAGATTCAGTGTTACTACTAGTCCTTTTAGTAGAGCAGGTAATGAGTCAAGTATAAGTGTCAGTTGGTCGATCGCTTTCCCCTACCTTGTTGTGGGTATGGTTTTTACTGGAAGTGTTTCTCTACCAGTTCTCCTATCTTTCCTGTGTCTTCAAGGGTTCTCAGTGCTTCGTTTATGGTGTCAACGAGTTCCTGGTTGCCTCGTCTTACTGCTATTCCGTAGTTTTCTCCTGTTACGATTATGCCAACGATTCTTACGGGCCTTTGGGCAGCAAATCTTTCTGCAACAGGTGAGTCAAGAACTATCGCATCGATGTTCCTGTTCGCGAGGTCGGTCATCGCCATGACAAAGGTGTCATACCTCACGAGTCTTCCTGTTAGTATGCCCGTGTTAAGCAGGTTTTCTTCTACCCACAGGTCTCCTGTTGTTCCTGTCTGAACACCTATCCTTTTGTTGCCAAAGAGTACGGTCAGGTTCTCTTCTGAGTCTTCTCTCACTACGACACTCTGGTCCGCTGTCCAGTAAGGATCAGAAAAGCTCACTGCTCTTTGTCTGTCTTCTGTTATTGTCATGCCCGCTATTACAATGTCTAGCTGGCCTGCTGCAAGTGCTGGTATGAGTGAGTCAAAGCTCATGTCTACAATCTCGATCTCCAGTCCAGCCACGTCTGCTATCGCTCGTATGAGGTCCATGTCAAATCCAACGAATTCTCCGTCTTCTACATACTCAAACGGTGGAAAGTCAGCACTCGTTCCAACTGTCAGTGCTCGTCCAATTGCCATCCCTCCAAGTACCAGGATGACTAGACTTATTAACAGTATCGTTCTCTTCATGCTACACACCTCCTTAGGTTGTTTGGTTTTGAACAGAAAAAGGTGAACAACTATAGTATTTGCAAAGATACTCCAAAGTAGAACGAGAAAACAGACATATCTATGGAGAGTCCTTCGGAAAAGCCCGGATTAAGCGAACGAATTACGCTCTTGTAGCCATCTGAGATGATCAGATCGCTATAAGAACGTCCAATCGTTAGGAAAGGCAAGTGGACGGAAGCAGAAAGATACAGATCACCAAGCTGCGCTCCCGCATAGAATCCTGGAGCCAGTATTGCCAAACGCTCTCTCAAATACAAAGAAGTGTCTGAAGGAATGAAGCGCTTGCCATCAAAATATACGGGATATCCTGACCATGAGAGTCTTTCCGTTATGCGTTCTGTGTGCGAAAAGCGCATATAGGAAAAGAGAACTCC
>DLVL01000032.1 GCA_003444085.1 Kosmotogaceae bacterium
GGAGATTTTTTCGAGAGTCCAGTCTAGAGACAATGCTGGCTTCGTAATCGTGGGGGACGGACCTCTAAAGGAAATCATCGAACAGCAATGTGCTTCAGAGAAACTGGAAGTTCTTTTTGCAGGCAGGGTTTCTCCGGATGAGGTGCCGAAATACATGAACGCTCTGGACGTTCTGGTGTTACCCAGCAGAAGTGAGGGCTTTGGTTGTGTTGCTGTTGAGGCTCAGGCATGCGGTGTGCCGGTTGTTGGAAGCGATAGAGGAGGTGTTCCTGAGGCCATAGGAGACGGAGGTATTGTCGTCGCCGATGGTGAAAGCTTCGAAGACCGCTTTGCAGAAGCGGTAGCTGAAATCTTGCATAATCCACTTGATCCATATAAGCTTAGAGCAAGAGCTGTGGAATTTGATTGGTCAGTAACTGTTCGGAAGGAGATCGAGGTCTATAGAGATGTTCTGTCCAAAAGTTGATGAATTGAGGAGATCACCTTGCCGCGTTTCACATGGATACTTACAAAGAGCATGAAGCGGTTTAGCCATAGTTTTGTTGTTTCCAGTCCTCACATCCAAAGTCTTGAAGCAGCAGGGCGCTTCAATAACGCCTTGCTCAATCAATCTGTCATAGACAAGTCAACTGACAAGAAGGCGTTTCTTGAAAGTGACGATGCTTGCTTTGAAGCAAACTCAACAAGTTATCTAGATCCGAACAACGAGCAGACCTTTTCCCCAGCAATAGATAGAGCTTTCACAGCCCAGAATTTGCAGCAGTTATGCTGCTTTATACCCTGTGGAAAGCTATTCTTGGCCTATTCCATGTTCTCAACACCAACCTGCGATTCTGAGAGAGAGTAGCGCTTGTCTGCATGAAAACTCAAGAACGGACCAGCCTCATTAAATCCTTTCTGCAGTTTTCTGCAGGTCCTTGGTTGTCTGCTCTGATATCTTTCATTGCTACCCCTATAACTACGTATCTAATCATCCCAGCAGAATTTGGTAAGGCTTCCATGTACACAGTTGCTTTCAGTCTAATCCTTCAAGTTGTGCTCTTAGGAACTGACCAGAGCTTCGTTCGAATGTTCAGCGAACACAAAGAAGCAGATCGTTCTACTCTGATGTGGAACTGTCTTGCACCTTCGCTTACTATAAGCGCTTTCGCAGCGATTCTACTGCTACTTCTGAAGAGAGAAGTTTCTTTGTTGTTATTTGACAGCCCAGACCATCTCATGCCGGTATTCATTATGATCGCGACGATTGTCATCGCTGTTCTGGAAAGGTTTGCAACCTTGGTATTGAGAATGAAGAAGCGAGGGATAGCATTCTCCTCTCTTCGTGTCGTTCATGCTGCTGCACAGGCTGGTGGGTTGATCTTCTATGCTCTGGTTGTCGCAAGGAATTTCTACGCTGTGATCTTTGGGACATTCATAAGTCATGTGGTTGTTCTTATCGTCTCTGTGTATATGGAGCGAAGCTTCTGGAAGAAGGGCTTTGCTCTCTCCAAAACCAAGATTAGAGAAGCCGTTCTATATGGGCTTCCCTTTGTTCCCGCTTTCATGGTTACGTGGTTGTTTCAATCAATGGACAAGCTTGCTTTAAGATCTTTCTCAACCTTTGATCAAATAGGCCTTTATGCCGCAGCAAACAAGGTTGTCGCAGTGCTTCTTCTAATTCAGGCGGGGTTCAGTACGTTTTGGACGCCCGTAGCCTACGAGAAATTCGAGAAGAAACCTGAGGATTCTGTCTTCTTTGGGAAGATGTTTGGCCTGCTATCAGCTGTAATGTTCATTATGGGTTTGCTGGTAATTGGTTTCAAAGACTTGATTATCCTAATTCTTGATAGGGCCTATCTGCCTGCAGCAAGCATAATGCCCTTTTTGATTTTCCACCCGATAATGTACACGGTCTCTGAAACCACAGTAATGGGGATCAATTTCCTTAAGAAAACGTACTGGCACATGGCGATTGCTCTGATCGCTGCTTCCGCGAATCTCGTAGGAAACATCTTGTTCGTTCCAACCTTTGGCGCTCGAGGAGCGGCGCTCTCAACAGGTTTATCATACATAATCTTCTTCTACTCAAGGACACTGATTTCTCGTAAGCTTTATCCAGTAGACTATCGACTAGCACGTTTCACAATTGCTGTTATGTGCTGCGTGTCCGTTGCTCTTATTAACACATTCATCGACAGTAGAGTACTCGAGATAGGCAGTGTTGTGATTGGTCTTACAGCAGCTTCGATAATGTACAGAAAGGAACTCCGCTACTCTCTGAAGATGTTAAGGGACTTCATATATAGAAGAAAAAGAACATCGAAACAGTGACTTTACCATATTTTTAAGGGAATTTTCTTCCCCTCAGGGAACCGTCAGTATTACTCTTTGCGTGGTGCGCAGTACTGCCAGGAGCGGGCGGTGCACTACCACCCGGATCAGGTGGTGCCAGTACGACCAGAGCTCGGTCATGCCAGTACAACCACAAACAGGCTGTGAAAAGGACAAGAGACAGTAGCTTCTGGCCCACTTACACACTCTTATTGCCACAAGAGCAGCGAAAAATGGTGACAGACTCCTATTTTTACTTAGGTGTAATATCATAGCAGCTGGGAGTTCATCATCAGTGAATCGAAGCGATGTCGGCAAGATCTGCCGAGAAGCGTTGTTGCGGGAGACAGCCGCAAGAGGCGTTGTCGAGCAGAGATCGCTCGAGAGGCGTGACAGCCAGAATAGGCTGAAGAAAAACCGGGATCTTACCATATTTGTAAGAATGCCAGTTCTGCCAGACCCGAGCAGGCCAGCTCCACGAGGCCCATCGTGGGCCAGCTCTACCAAACCCAGGTAGGCCAGTTCGGCTTTGCCGGCTAGAACCAGATCCGAAAACCTAGAACAAAGATCATCGATCTCAAGCTGTTTCTTTGCTACCATTACGGACGGCCAGTGCTGGCAGGACAGCCAGGTCAGCATGGGCTTCGCCGGGCAAAAACCTACAAAGCTACACACCCCTCAGGGACCCACAAGAAAACCACTTGAAACGTGGCCCTTAACATATTCTAGCGGGCATTTCCATTACAAATGCACGGTTCGTCGAAGCGGGCTTCTTCGGTTTCGCCTTTCAGGGGGTTATTCTGTCAAGGTCAGTTCGGTCAAAGTGGGTGTCAAAACTCAAGATCTTCAGGTTATTCTCCTTCGCACAAGCATATTGGTAAGCGTCATCAAAGTCAAGGTTCAGCTTTTCACAGACAGTGCCGATCGTGCTGAGAGACTGTATAGACAAAGATAGAACGCCTATACCGGTATCAATCAGGAAGTCTTTCAGGAATTCCTCGAAGAGATGCATTCTTTTGTACCTGAAGAGTATTACACCAATGGAATGCAATGTGAAATCACTGACGAAGCACGATGAAAGGTCGTGATCACGAAAAAACGCTGTACAGGATTCAGACTTATCTTGTTCGAGAAGAATCTCAAGAAATATGTTGGTGTCTATCAGGAGTCTCGCTTGTTGGTCATCCATATTGAAGCATCATGCTGGAGATCAAGTGCAGACTTGTTTCTGGCAACATCACGCAATCCACCCTTCCAACTGAAAGATGGTTTTCTCCTTTTCTTTGATTCCTTCTCGAGCAGGAATCTTGCAAAGTCTTCAACTTCCTTCTGCTGTTCAGGTGTCAATCTGTTCAGGATTGCACGGATATCTTCCACAAGTAACCTCCTCATTCAATATGGATTATAGCATCAGGCGAAGATCTGGTGAAAGAAAAACCGGACAGTCTTCTTCTTAAGAAATGCCAGTTCCAGTACCGAGCTGCGCTCGTTGCACAGTATCGATCAGACAGCATGATCGATGCACAGTATCACTTCGTGATGCCAGTACGATCAAAGAACGATCGTGCCAGTACGCGACATGGACAGTCGCGTGGAAAACACAAGAGAAAACATTCACCCCTGGAGCGAAAAACGGTTCAGTCCACAATTAAGGCCAGTTCCGCGAAGACCACGCGGGCCAGCTCTAGCTTCGCTAGGCCAGCGCCGGCTTCGGCGGG
>DLVL01000053.1 GCA_003444085.1 Kosmotogaceae bacterium
CGAGAGCCGCGACCAGGCTGATGTCATCAGGGTTGACTGCCAGAACATTCATTCCGACAGGCGTGTTTACCTTGTCGGCCTAATTTCCCGGACAAATTATACCTATGACTTTGGTTGAATGTTCAGACTCTGGAGTATTTCACGTTGTGGTTTGGTAATCTCAGTAAGGATATGACCGTACTTACCTGAATATCGTACCTGGGTTAATGTTTCCATCTCGAGAAGGAGTTCTCGTACGGTGTATTTCTCTATGAGTTTCGTATCTCTCATCTTCTTTCTCAAAGCACTCATCAGGATCAAGGCAACGAACTGAACAAAGAGTCTACCATCCATGGAAGCAGCACTGTGAATGCGCAGGCGTTTCATGTCCAGCTGGTTCTTCAAGTCATCAAAGAACTTCTCGATCGTATCCTTATTTCGGTATACCCTTAGTGCTTCTACAGGATCTTTAATGCCATTGGTCAAGATTGCGAGGAACCCTGCATAACGATCGCGGTATTTCATTATCGCTTCATTATTGAACAACACCTTCCTCCCTCTGACGGGTGTTTCCTTGATGATGAAGAAGGTATCATATGCCTCTTCATGACCACTTACAGTCTGTTTACTTTCCAGTTCTTCCTTGTAAGAGAGTAATTCTTCAGTGAATGTATCCATTGCAGTAGCTGCTGTATGTGCATTGTAGTAAAGATGAACATAACAGCGCCGCCTATCCTTGCCCCAGGGGAAAAGTCTTGAGTGTACATACAGGATCTCTCCATCGACCTTGCAATAATTCTCTGGGGTCTGGATACTATCTCGGGTCTCATCGATGATGCCCTTAACCCACTTGAGACTGTTGGAAACGGCTAGAGTGAACTTGTCTCTTGCAGCAAGTAGTTCGTCTATGTTTTGCTGACTGTAGAAGCCTTTGTCCAAGACAAGATGTAGCTTGGGTAGTTCAAGGTAACTGAATGTCTTCAGAAAATGATGCAAGGTACTTACATCATTGATGTTTCCAGGTAAGCGATGATAATATGCGGGCAACTGACTCTGTTGACCAACAAGAAGTGCAAGGTTGATTTGTTTCGGCTTTTCTCTATCTCTATTGTATCCATACTTCACATACTCGTTAAGCTCTCCGTATGAGGAAACCGATGTGATGTCATAACACATATAGTCGTTCTCAACCACCTTCTTTGTCCACCTGGCAAAAAAGGTCTGTCTTTCATCATCGCCCAAAGACCTCAATATCTCACTTATTCTCTGGCTTGTGAGTATAGCATCGTATGGATTACCATGACTCTTACTCCATGCTTCACAGTGACTCAGAGGACCCTCACGCACAGCAAGGTAGTATGCCATGCACAAAACCTGCCGATACAACTTTGAAAAACAGCTCTTCAATACCTTTTCCAGGCCGAGTTCTTTGCTCACAGCATCAAGCACCATTGCAGGACCAACAATCTTTGCAGTAGCAGTAACTGCGGGATCTCTTACAGCAGCCTGTTCAGGATTAAGTCTCTTTGAGGGAATGAACTCGCCTGTTTCAGGATCGATCTTTCCTATACACACTCTCTTATTCCGTGGCTGCTTCTTCTCTTTATCCCAGTAAGATATTCCCTCATAAACGTAGGTAACCCCAGTATCCTTGTTCGTTACATGAACACGATAAGCCATGCGTTCCCTCCTCTCAATAGGTATAACTATACCTACTAAACAAACGAAATGCAAGCCCACAAGAGACTGTAATCAGGATCATTTGATACCTTCGAAGAAACCTAGTTACAAAACAGGCGGGAAGTCAGGTTGTACTGGAAATGATCACTGCCCAGGTGGAACCCCAAGGCTATTTGTGGGTTCATTATAGAGTAGCCACGTAAACAGTGTCGATAAGCAGTAACTGCATGAAGTCAATGGTGCTTGCAGAAAGCGACAGCATCAGCGCTTTCCGTGCGTCACAGAGCCTAGCAAGAAGACAGTGAAGCGATAAGCATTGAATTGCCTGATGATCTATCACATCAGGCAGTTCACTTCTTGTGAGAGGGTTTCTTGTGCTTCAGTGCTCTGTTAGCGGCAAGCTTGCCTGTTAGTATGCACATGGGAACACCAGAAGGACTGTAAGCCCATTTTCCGGCCTGAAGGACGTTCGGGATTGGTGTATTCACCGAGCTGCTGCCTTTCAATAGACTCGAAGTGACCGGGATCTCCTCTTCGAAAGACCAGCCAATTATTGACCCTTCGGAGCTTCCGGCATAGTCTTCTATGTTTAGTGGGCTTGCTGAAAACGAGAAGATTATCTTGTCTTTCAACATAGGATAGATAGAGTTTGACAGGGTACTTATCATTCTATTTTCCAATTCTTCCTTGAACACTTTGTGGGTCAGTTGCTCAGTTGCCTTTTTGGCAAGATTGTAGTCAAGAAGCAAGCTTACTATCAGACCTGTCTTTCCTTCTGGAGCAGCAGCGTTATCTTTGAGAACAGGGATGGAAATCTCGTAGGTGTTAAACTCGCAGAACCTGTCTAACCAGCTTGAGATGTCTTCCTGCGAGGTTTCTGACAAGTTTTCGAGAAGGCTCCTGAGTTCGGAGCGATGGATCTCGCCAAGTCCTTTTCTGGAAGGGGAATAGAAGAAGTGACCATTAGAAATTGCCTTGAAGGACTCGGGTGGTTCATCAACTGCGATAAACACACTGAAGACTGATTCAGCACCATGTTTGGATAACAGCTGATCCTTCTTCTCATCAATCTCTTGCGCCACTTCTTTTGGCAGTCCTTCTGTCTTCGTTACCTTGTAGAGCTGCTTGAGATCAGCTGCCCATATTAGCTGATCATACTTGTAGGAGCTACCCTTGTGATCGACGATGGTTCGTGTGTCAGGAGAAAGCTCCCTCACTTCTCTATGTGTTATTATCGAGCCTCCAAACTCTTGAATCTTTTGCCCAATTGATTCTGCGAGCCCTCCTACTCCACCCAATGGATAGAAGTAGTCCTGATAGAGGTAGAAATAGCTCATTGCAAAGAAGGCAGGGGTATTCTTGAAGAAGTGCTGGCTTATCATGTCGTTCAAGGACCTGTCCTTCACAATCTTTCCAAGAAGGTCTTCAACAGGCATCTTCAGCTTGTTAATGCTTCTGAGTGTGAAAGGGAACTTGAAGAGCCATGGAAGGTAGACCTTTCCCAACTCAGCCATGTTGCTCTTCAGATCCTTGAACAGAGGGTTGTCCACACCGTACAGGACCTCAATGTGTTTCATTATCTTTTTGATAACAGAGATGACTCTATCGATATCCTCTCCATGATCTGGATAGAGATTCTTGAGAAGATTCTCGTAGTCTTTCAGGTTTTCCTTTGAGCTTATGTGTATTATGCTGTTTTCAATTCCAACAGAAACCGGGCTCTTGACTATCTCGAGGTCAATCCCTAATTCTTTCAGCATCGGCAGAATAATCCCTGCACTCTCAAGAGCCCTAACACCACCATCAAAGAGAAACCCTTCTCTGATGAAAGAATTACCCAGTCCCCCGCCCCTGTCGTTCTTTTCGAGAAGCAAAGTTTTGGCACCGCCTCTTGCGAGATATACAGCACTGGTAAGGCCAGTGATTCCTCCGCCAACAACAATGGCATCATAGCTTTCCATCGTCGAAACCTCCGTCACGTAAGCTTACTGACCACAATCTCTCTGCAATCTCTCTGTCCAGCGCAGGCGGTGCTGGTTTCTCTTCTGTGGTCAGGTTGAAGAACTTGCCGCTTGTACTTTCGACTTCCTTTGATACACCAAGATAATAGAGCGCCTCAGCAGAGATGTCTGGAGAGCGCGACATTTTGTCTATGATGAGATTCTTGAAACGTCTGTATAAACGACTGTTCTCCTTACCTGTTGCAGTTTTGACCGCTCCCGGGTGCATCGCGTTTATTGTAACAATGCTTCCTTTGAAGAAGTCATTAAAGATCAACATGCTGAGAAGCTGTGCAGTCTTTGCTGATCCGTAGGCACGAAGCCCTGAGTATCGCCTCTTCTGCCAGTTCATGTCATCTGGCTTTATTCCCCAAACTGCAAATCTATGACCTTCCGAGTTGACCATGATTATCCTCGATCTATCCTGGGTTTTGAGCTTCTCTTTGAGAAGGTAGTTCAGGATGAATGAAGATAAATAGTTCACGGCGTAAGTTGTCTCGAATCCATCTTCAGTCAAAGACTTGCGGGTCAAATAGACCCCTGCGTTGTGTATCAGAACGTCTATTGTCTCATTCATGTCAGATAGCTCTTTTCCCACCCTCTTGACATCATCCATACGACTCATATCTGCTATCAAGTATGAACACTCGACGCCGAAGTCTTGCTGAAGTTCTTCACAGAGCCTTTCTGATTTCTCCCTGTTTCTGTTTATGGAAAGAACTCTAGCACCATGACTTGCATACTTTCTGGTTGTGTAATACCCGATTCCTGATGTTGCACCGGTGATTACAAGAAGATCACCCGTGAAGTCTTCGCTGCAGATGCTGGGATTGCCCCGATTGTTTCTCATCATAGCGAAGATATTCGACCACTTATATTGTCTCCAGTACTTGAATACAGAATTCTTCTGCTTCTTCATGAATTGACACCTATCCGAACTTCTTTCTCATGAAACGCCTGTACATCCGTCGGAAGCCCGGGATATTGTCGAAGATGTCGCCCCAAAGGTCGTAGTAATCTCTTTGCTCGACGATCTTGCCTTTCTCGCTCAGGAGCAAGCGACTCGTTCCGTAAAGGACTGAAGTGCGCGTTTTCTTGAAGAGGATAGTCATTTCCCATTCGACGAAAACTATGTTTTGCTCCATGATTGCTCTAACGATCCTCATCTTTAGTTCTTTTGACCTTTTGGCAAGCCTTTCTGTCATGCTCTTGAATTCATCTATTCCACGCAATTCCTGGATCGAGTCTCTGAATAGAATGTCTTCGTCGTAATAGGGCAGTATGTGAGACCAATCAGGTTTCCCTTCACTGTTGTATGTCTTTGACCAGAGTTCGATTACCTGGTTTACGTCAGTTATTACATGGTCGTCCATAGTTATAACTCCCGAGATAGTCTGAAAGGTAAGCCTTCTCGACTCAATCCACTATGATGATAGACATCTTGTGGAAATAGAAGGACTTTATTACATAGTACCACAACATACGGCATACCGCTGTTGAAGGAGTCAGATTTATCCAGCAAAGTGAGAAGCGAGTGTTGAGAAGCACTAAGTCTATCAGTAAAACAGCTTCGTCAGTAGTTTGACAATTACGAAGGGTTTCGGATACCTGGTATGGATGACACTGACAGAGAGGGGGAAAGGCCCCCTCTTCTTATTCAACCACTACGTTCACTGCAAAAGTCTTTATTGGGTGTGAGCTCTCCCATGGGCGTCTCAGAGAAAACACAACAACTGTCTCTCCCGGGTTCTCTGCGCGGAAGACCCACTCAACATTATATGGGGAACCAACTATTATCACTCTTGAATCGGCTGGGTTCGAATCAATTACCTCGCCTTTGTAAATGACTGATAGCACAGTGGGGTTAGAAATCGTGACATCCCACACGTATCCAGTGCTTGCATTTTCTTCCAGAGAAACTCTGACGAGCTCGCCTTGCTTGAGGACATTCTTCATCCAGTGTAGCTCTGTTGTCCTGGGGGTTGTCGATTCCCATATGAGAGAAGATATGAGCATATGTGGAGTATACTCGCGTACGATCTCCTCAAAGCCGCCATCTCGCTTCATCTGGTCAAGCATCTTGTTAAACTGAAGAACAATCTCCTGGTCGGTGCCTTTGGACGCGGCTATGTAGAAATTGTTTGACTGCAATTCCAGGAGTCTTTCGAGATCCTCCATGGAGTAGCCTGCATCTCTAATAAGAGAGGCAACGGTGAGGTCAGTAAATACTGATAGTTGAGCTCTTCCAGAGAGCAGGTGCTGTACTGCATCCAGGGGATTCGGAGAACTATACACACCGTCA
>DLVL01000131.1:0-338 GCA_003444085.1 Kosmotogaceae bacterium
ACTTTGTATTCGACTGCATAGACGGCAGTCAGTTCTGTATTCTCTCGGATTCTAAAAGAGAGTGAACTGGATGAACCGTCTGCTCCTTCCCAGCCTGAAAAAACGAAGCGACCGTCGATACCAGAGACAAAGTCTGAAATCTCTCTTTCAATCACAGAGGCAACCTCAACAGTTGTCTGGCTGTTGAACTTCTTTCTGACGCTCGTCGGCGTTTCCATGACTTGCCCATCTATGAGTACTTCAACGTCTTCAACCGGAGCGGCTTTCACAGACAGGGTTGGATCAATCTCCCTGTATCTTGCAACGACCTCACTTGGAGAGTTCGAAGTCAGCTCAAT
>DLVL01000131.1:545-1585 GCA_003444085.1 Kosmotogaceae bacterium
TTGCGTGGGTTGGTCTTATCTCCATCATCCCAGCGATCAAACACATATCTTGTGTCGTTCCCAGGTATTGAAGCACTTTCCATTCTCTCCATCGGCTCGACCACTACAACAAGCTCGGAGCCTTTTCTTACCACCACAGAACTCGGAGATTCGCGTGCTTCTCCGTTGATAGTAATATGGATTTCTTCGGGATCTGTTTCAAAAACTACTTCTGAAGGTTCCGCGGGTGCAACTAAACACCCGGAGAAAAGAATACCAATAGCTATAAGGACTGTAAGAAGTCCGTAACAAGTGAAATTTCGCTTGATGTTTCTCATGAGTCAGCCCTCCCTGACTATCCGTTTCTATTACATTGTCCAGCGTTTGAATTATATATGAAAGCAACGTATGTTTCAACTGTATGATGTATACACACTATTAGATCAAGTGACTTATTTATTGTTTCTTATGATGAGACTCTGTTATCTGCACACTAGAGCATTGACCGACGTATAAGCTCTTATCCAAAAGGGATTCTGCCACTGGAGATAGGTTTATTAGTATGGTGCGAACGACTTATACGATACTGATTATTCCTTGAAACGTTACAAACTACGGCAGTAATGTTTTCGTACAGCTTACTCTTTTTGCGAGAAAAACTGGGACAAGAGCCAGAGTTAGGGAACGCCAACCTGCTGTATAATTGACTCGGCCGACCGTTTTGTTGTCCTGCTGTGAATCAAGTCAGTTTGTTTCTGTGAAGGGGCTGTGCGCAAGTATGGAAACAAGAGGAGTTGTTATCCTTGATAAAGGTTCAGAACCTCAGAAAGCACTACGGCAAACACAGGGGTGTTGAAGATTTGAGTTTCGAGATTCACCTCCGGGAAATATATGGGCTCATCGGTCCCAACGGAGCGGGGAAGACCACCGCCATACGTTCTGTTCTAGGTTTACTGAGACGCGATGCCGGTGATGTTCTGATAGCAGATAAGAAGATTTCCTCCTAGCTTGAGGAGGTTAAGGCAGCTGTCGGTTATCTCCCTGGAGAGGTCAACTACTAC
>DLVL01000131.1:1642-3058 GCA_003444085.1 Kosmotogaceae bacterium
GTGATATGAAAGTAAGAGATCTTCTTTCTTTCAACAGAAGGTTCTATACAAATGTAGACTCCATATATGAGGCAGAGTTGATCGAATATCTCAACATTGACACACAGAAGAGGTTTAAAGAACTGTCCCAGGGAAACCGGAAGAAGGTTGGGATACTCCACTCGGTTGTTCATAAGCCAGATTACCTGATAATGGATGAGCCAACAAACGGCCTTGATCCACTCTTGCAGGAGAAGCTGTATCAACTGCTTTCGAAAGAGAAGGCCGGAGCGTGGCTATACTCTTCTCAACTCATGTTCTTTCGGAGGCAGAGCGCCTCTGTCAGCGCGTTGGAGTTATTAAGCGGGGTCAGCTTTTACGTGAGTTCACGGTCGACTCGCTCAAAGAGTTTGCTACAAAGAGAGTTACAATCGTTGGGCTTAGAAATGCTGCAGCCCTGGACCGATATGAAATCGTTGAAGAAGGAACAGATAGACTGACATTCTCTGTAAGACCATCTGAACTCCAGAAGTTCCTTAAAGAACTCTGTGAAGTATCTTTTGAAGACATAGAGATCAAGAATCCTTCGCTTACCGAAGCCTTTATTGAGTATTACAGCGGGAGTGAGCGGTCGTGAGAACGCTGAATCTGTTTCTGAAAGAGTTTCGCTGGAACCTGAAGAGTCTGCTCATATGGATAATCATTTTCGTTGCATTTGCTCTGATATACATTCTGATCACCGATCACCTTATTGCACAGGCCGATGATATGATCCAGTTCATGGAGCGCTTGCCAGAAGTGTTGCTTCAGATGTTCCACCTGGATACTGAGATAATGACCAGACCTGAAGGGATATTCGGCGGCGAGGGTATGAGCTTTGTCTACATCCTCTCAGCTATTTTCGCAGCCATGATGGCCAATTCGCTCTTTGCCAAGGAATTTGAGAACAAGACGATAGAGTATCTTCTCGTCAAACCTGTTTCCAGAACTGCTGTATATTTGTCGAAACTTGCTGTACTGTTAACGTGCACAGCTATTCTCATATCTGCATTCACATTCTCTGTTGTTGGGCTTTTTTCAGTGTTTATTGGTGTTAGCTACAATGTCAGGCTTCTCTATGGATTTGGCCTTTATGCACTCGCTGTGCAGCTTTTCTTTGCAGGGATATCGTCTGTATAGCTATTCTGAGTCAGAAGAGTTCTGTGACGATTTCACTTTCAATCGGTCTTGTGATCTTCATGTACTTTGGAGACACCCTCAGCAGCATCTTTGAGCAGATCAAGTGGCTTGGTAGATTCACAGTATTCAATTACATACCCCTTGTTGAGACGATCAAGCATGACAAGGTGATGGTTGGAAACGCCTTGTTGATAATGCTTTCTTCAGTGGTGTTCTTCACAATTGCTCTTTGGGGGTTCAGAAAGATCGATGTGAAAG
>DLVL01000140.1 GCA_003444085.1 Kosmotogaceae bacterium
CAGAGCCCAACCTCACTTTTATTGCACTAGAAGATAGAGATCTTGTTGCACATTTTGCCTTGAAGAGTTACACAATCACTGCCACTGCTGAGCCTGAAAAGGGCGGCACTATCAACGGCGAGACCTTCTTCTGTGAGGAGTTCGATCATGGCGAAGAAGTGATGCTTCTTGCTGAAGCTGCGGAAGGATATGAGTTTGTGAACTGGTCAGAAGACGGAGAGGATTCGGGTTCAGTCAATCCCCTTGTATTCGATGCTACAGAAGACAGAACACTGTTAGCGAATTTCCAGCATCAATGAAGGTGTTGAACGGTTCTTCCTTCTAGGGATACTGTGTCAAGAAAAACGCACCTGTTGAACAAACCGGCTAATAGCGTATTCCTCATAGCACATACCAGCAGATCTGTCTTCTGAGATGGGGACTGAATGACACGGGGACTGAACCATTTTTCGTTCTAGGGGCGCTATGCCCAGAAAAACGGATCTGTCAGCCTTTCCGGGAACCGGGAACTGGGAACAGAAAAATGTTATCTGTCGCCATTTTTGGAAAGGTTAGAACATTGTGTGCTTGTTTCAGAAGAGTGTATCTCCGATGAGCCCCATAACTCCGCAGCATCTTCTCCAAGAAGGTAGTATGATAGGATTAGCAGCAGAGGTTTCCTCCTAAGGGGTGATCATGTATGGCATTGTATAGGTTTGCTGCAGTAATTGAAAGGGATGAGGAAGGCTACTTTGCCTTTTGTCCTGAACTCCAGGGTTGCTACACCCAGGGGCAAACATATGAAGAAGCACTAAGAAATATCGAAGATGCCGTTCGCCTCCATATAGAAGACAGGCTTGCCAATGGAGAAGAGATTCCGCTCGCAAAGTCTGTCAGTCTTACTTCGGTTCTTCCGCGAAAACGCTGCATTCTTGACAAAAAGGAGTACAATTAGGGTATTCTTATTTAGGTTAAGAGGGGGATTCAGCAGATGGAAGAACTACTGAAGTCACTGGATTCGGATTTGGTACTGATCGAGGCTGTCGTTGGAGAAGAGACAATAGAGCTTCATGCAAAGAGAGAGACTGACGAAGAAACCTGTCCTTACTGTGGAGCCACATCAAAGAGCGTTCACTCAGTCTATCGTAAGACGATTTCAGACTTACCAATTCAGGAGAAGATGGTCAAGATCATACTTCACAAAAGACTCTTCTTTTGCAGGAACACAGACTGCAGCAGAGCACTCTTTTCTGAAACACTATCATTTGTTGACAGATATGGAAGAAGAACGAACCGGTTGACCAAGAAGATCAAAGAGATCGCGATGAACATGAGTGCAAGGAGTGCTAAGAAAGTAGTTAACGAAGGCATATCCAACATATCCGATGACACCATCTTGAGGATACTAAAAAAAACGACAGACCACTCATAAGAGCTCAAGTCAGAAATATCTGCATCGATGATTTTGCAACAAAGAAGAGGCAAAAATACGGCACATTAATGGTGGATTATGAAACCTCAAAGGTTGTAGATATGATTCCATCGAGAGATACGGGATCGGTTACCGAATGGTTGAGAGGATACCAGGATATTGAGACTGTATCACGCGATGGTTCTACAGGATACGCAAGGGCTATTGAAGAAGCCTTACCAAAAGCGAAACAGGTAACTGATCGATTTCACCTTGTGAAGAACCTCATCGAAAGTGCCCGCAACTACATACAGCGTACAATACCAGGAAGAATCAGGATGAGCAATGCTTCTGACGACAACGAAGATGATCAGACCCTGACAGTAACAAAGCTTTCCAGTGATGAGTTGCGTCAGATGCAGAAAGAAGAATCGAAAAACGAAAGTGTAAGATTAGCAAAGGACTTGTACGATCAGGGGTATTCAGCAACCATGGTAGCTGAAGAGATGAAGATTTCCTACCAAACAGCCAGGAAATACATCAACCATCATGGCAGAATCGAAAATCCCAAGAAAGGCTCACATCAAAAGAGCAACCTTGATCCATACAAAGAGACCATCATTACCATGCATAACGAAAGATACAACAGAACAAAGATTTATTATGCTATCTGCAAAGAAGGATACACTGGATCATATTCAAACCTGCGTGCATACGTGGACAGGTATGCTGACCAATTAGCGTTCACCAAGAAGAGAAAGCCATGTATTGGTCTCACTCTTGAACGAAGACGCTTGGTCTCTCTCCTTTACAAAGATATCTCACATCTCAAAGATAATGATCGATGCAATGCTCTAGCTTACATCCAATCCAACAGGGAGCTACAGCACCTCTATGCAGCAGTATCAAGATTCAGACAGATCCTCCAGGAAAAAGACGACACCGCCCTTGAAGAATGGATAGAGCAGACAAAGGGATACCGGATCCCGGAACTCTCCCGTTTCGTCCGTGGTATCGAACGTGACTTGAGTGCTGTGAACAACGCAATTACAATGAAGTTCAATAACGGCGTAATAGAGGGAATCATAAACAAGATAAAGGTGATCAAGCGGATAATGTATGGCAGATGCTCCTTTGAGCTACTCAGAGCAAAGGTTCTTATGCTCTAGTCAAACACTTTGCGGAAGAACCAATTACATTCTGCAACAAACACTTCAGCGAGGGCGGCAACTCTGGAATCTGGTGCTCCTCTGATCAATGAAGAGACCTTGGTGACCTCATACTTACGTTCACTTGCAAAGTGATCAACTACTTTGTTATGCACATTTTCGTCAAAGAGAAGCTTCATACAATGACAGTTTCGCTCTCGATTATCTTCTGTGCGTATAGAATTGCCGCGCGAACATCCTCTTCTGATAT
>DLVL01000033.1:0-9150 GCA_003444085.1 Kosmotogaceae bacterium
GAGACTGCAGAGCTAGTAGCTCAAGCCGCTAAGATACAATTTTCAGATGCAGTGACAGCAATTCGAAAGTTTTCCTTTGTTTTGGATAAGAATCAGATGGATGAAATAATTAGTATAGCAAAAGTGACAGACTGTCTAATCCTTTATACGTTGGTCATGAGTGAAGAGAAACAATATTTTAAACAGCAAGCTGATATTAACAACATAAGAGCGATAGACTTGCTGGGGCCAATCATTACAACCTTGGAATCCTTGACTGGAGTACCGCCAAAACGAGAGGCAGGTTTGAATAGGAGACTGACATCTCATTATTTTGATAAAATTGAATCAATAGAATTCGCGGTTAAGTATGATGATGGGAAAGATCCTAGAGGATTCAAAAAAGCCGATGTTGTGCTCATAGGAGTATCCCGTACATCCAAAACACCATTAAGCCTTTATCTTGCGAATAGAAGCTTGAAAGTGGCGAATCTGCCACTTGTACCTGAAGTAAAACCGGCTGAAGAATTATTTGAAATACCAGTCAAGAGGATTATAGGTCTGACCAACAGTCCTGATCTTCTCAACAATATCCGCAAAGAAAGACTAAAAGATATGGGTGTGACCAACTACTCATCATATGCTGATCTTGATAGAATTCTAGAAGAACTTGATTATGCCGATAAGATATTTCAACGGCTAAAATGCCCTGTGATAGATGTATCCCAGAGGGCGATAGAAGAAACCGCCAGCATTATTATGTCAATAATAGCAAAAAACAATAAACAATAAACTTAAAAGGAGGATATTTTACATGAACAAATGGGTATATTTATTTAAAGAAGGTAATGCTTCAATGAAAAAAACATTAGGGGGTAAAGGAGCTAATCTGTCAGAAATGACCAATATCGGATTGCCGGTGCCTCCAGGAATGACAATCACGACTGAAGCGTGTTTGGAGTTTTATAAAAATGGCAAGAAGCTGACGCAGGAAATTATCAGTCAATTACATGATAATCTGAAAGTTGTCGAAAAAACTATGGGGAAGAGATTTGGTGATTCAGAGAATCCGTTGCTGGTTTCAGTAAGGTCGGGAGCCGCAATTTCCATGCCTGGCATGATGGATACCATTCTGAATCTTGGACTGAATGATTCCACTGTTAAGGGTATGATCAAGGCCACGGATAACCCGAGATTCTGCTACGATTCCTATCGAAGGTTCTTGCAGATGTTCGGAGATGTGGTCTTGAAGATCGAGCACGAGCTTTTTGAAGAGGCCTTAAAAGAGATCAAGAAGGACAGAGGCGTCAAACTTGATGTTGAACTAGAGGCTGACGATTTCAAGAAGCTGGTTGAGAAATACAAAGAGATATACAAGAAGGCCGGTAAGGAGTTCCCGCAGGATCCATGGGAACAGCTTTGGAAGTCGATAGATGCCGTCTTTGGAAGCTGGATGAACGAGCGTGCTATCACTTACAGGAAACTGAACAACATTGATGAAAACGCGTTGATGGGAACCGCTGTAAACGTTGTGACCATGGTGTTCGGTAACATGGGTGATACAAGTGGTACTGGAGTTGCTTTCACAAGAGACCCGAATACAGGTGAACGAACTGTATACGGGGAATACCTCATTAATGCCCAGGGTGAAGATGTTGTTGCAGGCACTCGAACCCCTGAACCAATCTCCAAGCTCCAGGAGGAGATGCCAAAGATTTATGATGAGCTGATCGACATCTTCCGCAGACTTGAAGAGCATTACCACGATATGCAGGATGTGGAGTTTACGATTGAAAGAGGTCGGCTCTATTTGCTTCAGACCAGAAACGGTAAGAGGACCCCTTACGCAGCCGTGAAGATCGCTGTTGACATGGTCAAGGAATCCGTCATGACAAAGGAAGAAGCACTTCTGAAGACTTCTCCGGAACATATTGAGATACTGCTGCATCCGTATTTCACCCAGGAAACAAAGGACAGTGCGGAGCTTATCGCAAAAGGTAACCCTGCTTCCCCTGGTGCAGCAACAGGTATTCTGGTCTTCGATTCAGACAAAGCTGACAAGCTTGTGAAGGAAGAGAATAAGAAGGTGATTCTTACACGTCCAGAGACTTCTCCTGAAGACATTGCTGGCATGGCTGCGTCAGAAGGTATTCTCACCTCTACTGGAGGCAAGACGTCTCATGCCGCGGTTGTGGCCAGAGGAATGGGGAAGCCGTGTATTGTTGGTTGCAGCGACATCGAAATCAACAGAGCAAAAGGTATCATGAAGGCCAGAGGAAAAGAGTTCAAAGAGGGTTCCTGGATTAGCATCGACGGAACGACAGGGGAGATCTTTGAAGGAAAGCTTGAGACTGTAATGCCCCAGGGACTCGAAGGTCCTCTTGCTGAGATTCTCAGCTGGGCTGATGAAGTCAGGAGACTTGGCGTTCGGGCAAATGCTGACACACCCAAAGATGCGGAGACTGCGAAGCGTTTTGGTGCGGAAGGCATAGGTCTTGCCAGAACCGAGCACATGTTTTTTGAACCTGACAGAATCCCTGTTGTGAGACAAATGATCTTATCCAGCTCCGTTGAGCAACGAGAAAGGGCTCTTGAGAGACTTCTACCCATGCAACAGCAGGACTTCGTTGGACTTTTCAAGGCAATGGAGGGATATCCTGTAACAATAAGATTGCTGGATCCGCCTCTACATGAGTTCTTACCGAGTGAAGAAGACGACATCAAAGAACTTGCCAAAGAAATGGGCGTTTCTTTCGATAAGCTCAAGGAGGTCGTCGAAAGCCTTCACGAGTTTAACCCCATGATGGGTCATCGCGGATGCAGACTGACTGTGACTTACCCAGAAATCGCAGTGATGCAAACCAGGGCAATTATCGGTGCCGCTATACAGGTTCTGAAGGAAGAAGGCAAAACGGTAATTCCAGAGATTATGATACCTCTTGTCGGAATCCGGAAGGAACTGAGTTACGTCAAGCAGACCATCGTCGAGACTGCAGACAAGATGATAGAGGAAGAAGGGGTAGATCTTAAATACACCGTCGGAACCATGATTGAGATTCCGAGAGCCTGCCTGATTGCAGATGAGATTGCCAAAGAGGCTGAGTTCTTCAGTTTTGGCACGAATGATCTCACGCAGCTCACGTTTGGTTTCAGCAGGGACGACTACGGGAAGTTTGTCGGAGATTACGTTGCAAAAGGTATACTTGAGGTCGATCCTTTCCAAAAACTGGATCAGATAGGAGTCGGGCAGCTAGTAAGGATAGGTACAGAGAAAGGAAGAAAGACCAGAAAAGACCTGAAGGTCGGAATCTGTGGTGAACATGGCGGAGAACCTTCTTCAGTTGAGTTCTGTCATCATGTCGGTCTTGATTATGTTAGCTGTTCTCCTTACAGAGTACCTGTTGCACGATTGTCTGCTGCACACGCAAAGCTAAAGAACAAGTAGTAGTTGATTATGGGCCATCTCTTAGCAGAGATGGCCTTTTCCGGAGGTCTCAATGATCGAAGCCTTGGCGAATTTCGCGGCCTCGACGGGTTTTGCCCTGATCACCTGGGAGAATCTGGTTATGTTTGTTATAGCGGGGGTGCTGACTTACCTGGCTATTGCAAAGAATGCCGAACCCCTGCTTCTTATACCGATTTCCTTCGGAATTATCATGGCAAACATTCCACCGCAGGCCACCGGTCTGTTCGAGCCTGGCAGCGGTCTCCTCTGGTTTATCATGCAAGGACTTGAACTGGGCATATATCCCCCGCTGATATTTCTGGGAATCGGTGCCGTAACAGATTTCTCTTTTCTGCTGGCAAACCCCAAAACCCTCTTCCTGGGGGCAGCCGCCCAGGTTGGCATATTCAGCACGTTCATCGTTGCGAAGCTCATGGGATTCAGCCTTGCAGATGCCGCTTCCATCGGTATCATCGGCGGAGCGGATGGTCCCACGGCCGTCTATGTGTCAAGTCTTCTGGATTCACCGTATCTGGCAGTCATAGCAATAGCCGCTTACTCGTATATCGCATTGATTCCAGTACTGCAACCTCCTGTTATGAAGCTACTCACGACAAAAGAAGAGCGAAGAATCAAAATGGGTATGCAGTTAAGGAAAGTTTCCAGGAAGGAACGGATCGTCTTTCCCATAATATCAACAATTCTCATTTCCCTGATTGTACCTCGGGCGCTTCCTCTTATCGGTATGATGATGCTGGGAAACTTCTTCAGAGAGAGTGGCGTAACCAAGAGATTGGTGGAAGCCTCTGGAAAGTATATCTCGGATACGGTTATAATACTATTGTGCGTATCGATAGGGGCAAAAGCTGACGGTTCAGTATTTCTGAGCCCCCAAAGCCTGATGATTATCGGCCTGGGAGCAGTCGCTTTCACCGTGGCAACGGCTTCCGGGATACTGTTTGCGAAGCTTATGAATCTCTTCTCAAAAAACAAGGTCAATCCGCTCATAGGTGCCGCGGGGGTCTCAGCGGTGCCGACAGCGGCTCGAGTGTCCCAACGAATAGCCCAGGAAGAAGACCCGAGCAATTACATACTGATGCACGCCATGGGTCCAAATGTAGCTGGTGTTATTGGTTCTGCTATTGCAGCAGGGGTCTTTCTCTCCGTTCTACTATAAGACCGGGAGGTCATTCTTGTGAGTGAAAAGAAGCACTACAAAGTGAAAATCAACTACAGCTACTGCAAACGCTGCGGAATCTGCTACTGGATCTGCCCAACAAAAACAATCCTGAAAGGTGATCTCGGCAAACCGTCGGTACCTGATCACGACAAATGCATTGGTTGCTCTATGTGTGAAAACGCCTGCCCCGATTTCGCAATTGACATAGAACAGGTCGAGGCGGTGAAGTCAGATGCATGAAAGCCTCTTCATGCAGGGAGACGAAGCATGTGCTCTCGGAGCGATAAAGGCTGGTTGCAGGTTTTTTGCGGGTTATCCGATTACACCGGCGACTGAAATAGCCGAGACTATGTCGATCGAGCTCCCAAAGCATGGTGGAACGTTCATTCAGATGGAAGATGAGATTGCCAGTGCTGCAGCAATCATAGGAGCTTCTCTGGCTGGGGTGAAATCCATGACTGCAACAAGTGGACCTGGATTCAGTCTAATGCAGGAATCGATAGGGTATGCAGCAATGACAGAAACTCCGATTGTGATTGCAAATGTGCAGCGCGGAGGTCCTTCCACAGGGCTTCCAACAAAGGTGGCTCAGGGTGACATAATGCAGACACGCTGGGGAACACATGGAGACCACCAGATTATTGCGCTTTATCCTTCAACAGTTGAGGAAGTATACAAGTACATCGCAACAGCCTTTAACTATGCAGAGATATACAGGACTCCTGTGATATTCCTTATGGATGAGGTCCTGGGACATATGCGGGAGAGTTTCAAAGTGGATGGTGAGGCCTTCGTTCAGATAGACAGAGCAAGCGAAAGCGAACTCGAAGACGATGATATTTTTCACCCGTTCTACGGAGATGATCAAATGATGGCGTCCCCACTCGTAACGATGGGTAAGTCCAGGTTTCATGTCTCTGGTCTGGTTCACGACGAATCAGGTTTTCCCATAGGTACACCTGATGATGTTGGCAGGATTCTGAGACGCCTGGATCACAAGATTAAGCTCCACGCTGATGAAATAGTTATCTACGATGAATACATGACCGAAGATGCCGACCTCCTGGTCATTGCATATGGTTCGACAGCCAGGACAGCGATGCGTGCTGTAAAGATGGCCAGAGAAGATAAGATCAATATCGGACTTTTCAAGCCAATAACGATTTGGCCTTTCCCCGCAACCAGGCTAAGGCAATTGCTGAAACGTGTCAGCGCGGTGATTGTGGCAGAGATGAACCTTGGACAGATAGTCTACGAAGTGTCGAGGCTTAACAAGCGAGGAATCAAGCTTGAGCTTCTGAGTAAGGTAAGCGGGGAACTCATAACACCACAGGAGATGCTGGACTGCATTACCAAGGTAAAATCAGAGATTATCGAACTGTAAAAGGTCCCAGATTAACCAGCGCTTTCAAGAAGTATTACGAAGCGCTGGTTTTTGGTTTCACCATGGTAAAATACTGTGAACACACTTTACGTCGTAGGAGGTAGTCATATGGAGATCCTGAAAGTAAGCTCCAAGTCGAATCCAAACAAGGTAGCTGGCGCAATTGCTGGTGTTCTCTCCAAGTCAGACCAGGTGGAGCTCCAGGCCATTGGGGCAGGCGCGGTCAACCAGGCTGTCAAGTCGGTCGCAATTGCATCAAGGTTTTTGGGGGAGCAAGGTACCAAGATCTCCATGATCCCCGGGTTTGTGGAGATACAGATCGGGGAAGAAATGCGAACAGGAATCACTCTCCGGGTCACAGCAGAAGAACGAGGAGAAATGAGTGAAATAACCTCGAAAGAAAAGGAGCCAGTTGAGGAAGAACCTGTGACTGAAGACTGAGATGAACGTAATCGTCTGACACAAACACATTGCGGAGAGTGAATACAGAGCTGTTACCTCTTTAACTGAACCTCTTGGGGGGAGCACATGAAGATCAGTGATGGGGGTTCTCGCAAGTCCAGGAATCTACCAGAGCCTCAGCATGCTGTTAGATTGTATCTCGTAATCCTTGCCCTGTCCCTGATTTCAGGGATATGGTTTGTTGAGTGGTTCGGGCTTCAACTGAATCTGTGGATCAATCAGATACTCTTCGTTTTCTTGCCTGTTGCATTGACCGCTACAGCCTTCAATTGGGATATCATTAGTGTCTTCAGATTCAGGAGACCTGGATACCTGATACTCCTGTTTTCATGTGTTGCGGGACTTGGTATTGGGTTCATAGCCTCTTCGGCAATTCCTGCGATCGAAAGCCTTCTTGCCAGATTATTTGGGCCGCCACCTTCTGCATTATTACTCATGGATCGCGTGAACTATTTTGAGATGCCTCTGGAGCTTACCGTCGTCTTCGGACTGGTTCTTCTTGCCCCATTTTGTGAAGGACTCTTTTTCAGAGGTGTCATGCAACGATCCTTCGAAGTCTATGGCATAAACAGGGGATGGGTCTACTCCGGGATTTTTTGTGGTCTGCTTTACGTGGTAAATGGTGTTAGCAGCATCGGCCCCTTTATTCTTCTTGGACTATTTGCAGGTTATGTAACCCTTTTGTCAGGGTCTATATGGAACGCCATGGCACTGCACGCGGTGTGCAACGTAACTATCCTGTTTTTGGGACCACTTATGGGAATGCGATCTGCAAGAGCTCTCGAAAACATCTGGACCACCGTTCTTCCAGTTGTTGGCATATGTTTGGTTGTATTGTCTGTGCTCTTCATTCGCAACAGGGCCAGAGGACTGTCTGAAATGGCGGAAGACGAAAAAACAGATGTAAATGACAGCAGACACTACTCTGTGCTTCACCAGCCTCTTAGAAGATCACTTGCCCTTTGGTGTGCCGTTCTTATCATACTCTGTACGGGTTTTGCTGAGGGTGTCTTGAGAACAGGGACTTTTTCGCTTCCGGGAAGGACCTTTTCAGATTCTGCCAGAACACGCGTAGGTGTTGTTCACAATCACATGACGATAACCAGTATTGATGTGACTGATCTGAGAGTTGGTCGTTCAGCAATTCTGAGCTACTCCTACTCCGTTTACAGCTCGGAAGCCGATATGGCAGTAGCAATTGTCGATCCGAATGGAAGAGTGGTTGATTCGGTTCCCTGGAAAGGTTCACCGCTCAGTGACAGCAGCAAACCGAATGAGGTGACAATGACTCAGCCAGGTATATGGAATGCAGTTGTAATTGGGTTCGCAAGAGATCTGGATATTCTCTTTGAATGGTCTGTTGTCTACAGGTAGTCTTCCTGATGTGTCTCTTTGTACCTCTGAAGGTTAATCCTTCCTTATGATTCAGTCTCTCTTACCGTGCTATAATCCATAGCAAAACCCCGGAGGTAGCCGTATGAAAGAACTTGACAAGACATACAATCCGAAGGAATTTGAAAGTAAGTGGTACAAACGATGGGAAGAGAACGGTAGTTTTGAGTCGAAAGGTGAGGGAGAGCCTTTTTCCATCGTTATCCCCCCTCCCAACATTACTGCTGCTCTCCATGTAGGGCATGCTCTAAACCTGGTTCTTCAGGATATCTGCACGCGGTTCAAGAGGATGCAGGGTCACAAGGTACTGTGGGTTCCAGGAGAAGACCATGCAGGAATAGCAACTCAAAACGCCGTTGAGAAAGATCTCCTGAATAGCGGCACTTCAAAAGAGGACCTGGGCAGGGAAGCCTTTCTCAATCGAGCCTGGAAATGGTCTGAGGAGTATCGCCAGATGATTTCCAGTCAGATCAGGGCAATTGGCTGCTCCTGTGATTGGTCAAAGGAGAGATTCACCCTCGATGAAGAACTGAATGTTGCGGTGAGAAAAGCCTTTGTTCTGCTCTACGATGAAGGATTGATATACAGGGGAAAGTACATTGTGAACTGGTGCTCGCGATGCGGAACAGTTCTTTCTGACGAAGAAGTCGAGTATATTGAAATAAGAGGAAAGCTGTACCACATAAGGTATCCCCTCAAGAACAACGAGGGTTCCCTCGTAATCGCCACAACACGTCCAGAGACAATGCTTGCGGATACTGCCGTTGCTGTGCATCCTTCTGATGAACGTTACAGAGAGCTTGTTGGAAGGGTCGCAGTCCTGCCGCTTATGAATAGAGAGCTTCCTATCATTGCTGATCACTATGTGGACCCATCATTCGGGACAGGCGCCCTAAAAGTAACCCCTGCACATGATACTAATGATTTCCTTATAGGCCTTAGACACAAGCTTCCTGTCATCGAAGTCATAGACAAAACGGCTCGCATCAACGAAAACGGTGGCGCTTACGCATCTCTGACACGAGAAGAAGCCAGAAAGCGTGTTGTCGAAGATCTTTACAAACAGGGCTTGCTTGCAAAGATCGAGGATTATGATCATTCAGTGGGCACCTGCTACAGGTGTGCATCAGTTGTGGAACCACTTCTTTCGGATCAGTGGTTTGTCAAGACACGACCGATTGCCGACAAAGCGATTGAAGCTGTTGAAGATGGTGAAATCGTCTTCTTCCCTCACAGATGGAAGAAAGTCTATCTCAACTGGATGAATGATATCAGGGACTGGTGCATTTCCAGACAGCTATGGTGGGG
>DLVL01000033.1:9367-9786 GCA_003444085.1 Kosmotogaceae bacterium
TATCCCACTTCCGTGTTGATAACAGCATTCGATATCATCTTCTTCTGGGTTGCAAGAATGATTATGGCCGGTTACCACTTCACGGGGAAAAAGCCTTTTGCCGATGTGTATATCCACCAGCTGGTGAGAGACTCTCAGGGAAGAAAGATGTCAAAGTCCCTTGGCAATGGAATCGATCCTTTTGATGTGATCGATGAATACGGATGTGATGCGATGCGTTTCACTCTTGCCATGCTTGCTGCCCAGGGGCGAGACATAAACCTTGATCCTCGTCTTTTTGACACCTACAAAAGGTTTGCTAACAAGATCTGGAATGCTGCAAGGTTTGCACTGATGAATCTGGACGATGATGTTCCCGGTGGTTTCGATGAAGAACGCTTGATGCTGGAGGACCGATGGATATTGTCAAGAGCCTCGAG
>DLVL01000083.1 GCA_003444085.1 Kosmotogaceae bacterium
ATGTCAGAAGGAACATGTTAGCTGTTCAGACTCTTTGGTTAACGAAGAAGGTGCATGTTAGAAAGATATGGACAAAATAAGCGTACTGCTGATCGGTGGAGGCAACATCGCTCATATCCTGCTCAATGAACTTGGACACAGAATCAGAAAATCCTACTACCATGATCTCAGAAAGACAGATCTGGAGGCCACCTTTCTGGAATCCTTTTTAATCCCCGAAGTTACAGATATCGTTGTTGAGTGTGCGGGAATAAATGCAGTCAAGCAACACGGGATCGAAGCCATCAAGGCAGGAAAAGATCTCTACATAATCAGTTCGGGAGCGTTTTCAGATCCCAAGTTTCCTACTGAGCTCCTTAACCATCTTAAGAGCAGCACTTCCAAAGTTTTCGTGCCATCAGGTGCTATCGGAGGCCTTGATATAATCAGGGCAGTGAGGACCCGAATATCCTCTGTTAGACTCATAATGACGAAGCCACCTTCTTCACTCGGCTATAAGGAGCGTTTCTCAGAGCCACAAGTAGTATTCGAGGGACGCGTTGAAAAAGCAATTGAGAGATTCCCTCAGAATGTCAATGTTGCAGTTACCCTGCTGCTCGCAGTGGGAGAAAGTGCCAAGGTTACAGTTAAGGTCGTGGTTGATCCGACAATAGATAGAAATACGCATGAGGTAGAAGTGAAGTCTTCTGCTGGTGATTATAAAATCGTTCATGAAAACAAACCGTCGCCAAATCCAAAGACAAGTTATCTGGCAGCGCTCTCGTTGGCTTCGTGCATAAACAGAAGATTCGACAGGTTAGTAGTAGGGGGTTGAGACGTTTGGATAGGACAAGCATCACACCTGATGATATTAAGAGACTGGCGAAGGACAAGGGCTATGTTATCATAGCTCACAACTACCAGATACCAGATCTTCAGAAGATAGCGGATATTGTAGGAGATTCTCTTCAGCTCGCAGTCCATGCGACGAAGATCAATACAGGGAAGATTCTTTTCCTGGGTGTTGATTTCATGGCTGAAATGATAAAGGTACTCAATCCTCACAAAAAAGTGATTGTTCCAGATACATCAGCTACCTGTCCTATGGCCGCTACACTGTCTCGTGAAGATATTTTGAGCGCAAAGGACAAGTACACAGCACCTTTTGTTGCTTACGTTAATAGCACACTCGAGACAAAGGCTCTTGCTGATCTGGTCTGCACATCGGCAAACGCTGTCGATGTGGTCTCGATGATGGAGGAAGACACAGTCTTATTTGGTCCTGACAAGAACCTTGCTTCGTTTGTCCGAGAGAAGACAGGGAAGAATATTATCCCTGTTCCCGGTGAGCACGGCTTCTGCTATGTCCACGATCGGGTGCTTCTTGATGAGATACGAACTATTAAGATGAAGCATCCAGACGCTTTGATTATGGCTCATCCAGAGGTTCACGAGGAGATACGAAGAGAATCACATTTCGTGGGAAGCACCTCACAGATGGAGAAATACCCAGAAGAAGCTGACAGCGAAAAGTTCATAGTTGTAACGGAGATCGGAATGGTCGAGAAGCTCAGAAACCTGCATCCAGGAAAGGAATTCTTTGCCGTGGATTCCATGGTCTGTACTGACATGAAGCTCAATTCCATCGGGAAGACTTTTTCTGCTATTTCAGAGGAGCGTAATGAAGTATTTGTCGATGAAGAATTGGTCGGAGGAGCTCGAAGAGCTGTAGAACGGATGTTCGACCTGATGAGAAGCTTCAGTGTGAAGAAGTGAAGGAGGCTGCCTTGTACGAAAGAATTGTCCACGAGCTGGTGCACTGGATAAGGCAAGACGAAGGGCTCTTTGATCCTGCCTCTTTTGCTCTCAAAGGGAAACCTGCAGATGGAAAGATTCTCATGAAGTCTGACTTGACAGACTCGATGCAGGATTACGTCTTCTCTGGTGGAGAGGTAGTGAAAAACCTGCTTGGTGAGTTTGGTGTCTCTGCAACCTTAGAACTCTCTGATGGTGATGTGATTGACAAGAGAATCACAGGTTGGGTTAGCGGGGATGCTTATGGTCTTCTTATATGTGAACGGACCTTTTTGAACGTTCTTTCGTTTATGTCTGCAACTGCAACAAAGGTAAGGAAGTTGGTGAACCTGTTTAAGCAGTCAGGATATAACACAAAGCTTGCTGCCACAAGGAAAGTGATTCCGCTCTTCGGCGAGCTTCAGAAGCTTGCAGTTATTCATGGTGGCGGAGATACACACAGGCTCAACCTGAGTGAAACAGCATTGATCAAAGACAATCATAAGAAGCTCTATGGAAGCATTTCAGAAGCAGTTGCGCAGGTAAGGCGGGTTGTCCCTTTCACAAAGAAGGTCGAGGTCGAGGTAGATACAGAAGAAGAACTCCTCGAAGCTCTGGGCAGTGACGCAGATATCATAATGCTTGACAACTTCACGGCCGAAGAGGCGATGCGCCTTGCCAAACTTGCTAAGTCCAAGAGACCGGCTATTCTTGTTGAGGTCTCAGGAGGCATAAGCCAGGACAGTGTTTCTGAGTTCCTGTGTGATGAGATTGACGTAATCTCCGTTGGTAAGCTTACTTCAGAAGTGGAATATGTTGATTTCTCGCTGGAGATGGAGGAGCGGGGATAGCAAAAACAAGGGTAGATGGTTTCAAGAGCAGGTGTTCTAAGAGCGAGGGTATAGGGTTCAAACCAGGTTTGAAGTGCAGTTGAAGGTTACAGGTTGAAGCATTGCAAGGTCGTTCCCAGGTTCTTGTTCCCGGTTCTCAGCTGTGACACAGGTCTTGTGGCTTCACTTTACGCACGCTATCTGCCGTCCGTTTCTCTGGCAAATTGTGTTAGTGCGTCATTCTTCTGTGCCCTAATTATTCAAAGCTCTTGCGTGGACAACCTGCTTCATTCGGACTGCATGTACTTTCGTAGTGATCGTTCGATGCTTGCTTTCATTTCTCTTACGTCAGCATGAAAGACATCAACCAAAAGCTTTCCGTCCATCTGATGTTCCTGTCGCTTAACCTGAGCATTAAATCTTCGGTAGAAGGTGTTCGAAGGAACATGGTGAGGGCAGTATATGACGATTTCTTTCATACCTAATGTCAAGAAGTGGTCAAGTACGTTGTTCAGTTCATTAATCTTAGGGCGACCCCTCTTCCTCTTTGTTCAGGGTATACCCAGATGCCATTGAGTTCAATTTCTCTTTCAGGAATGTCGAATTCTTCAGCGAAGCTCGAAAATGCAACACTAAGCACTCTTTCATTTTCAAAGGCACCCAGCCGCAAGCGAACGTCATTGTGTTCTTCTGCTTCAATAATCCAGCTGGTCCAGAACGCGTATTCTTCATCCAGGAAAATCGTGTTTCTGCTTTACCAGCAAGCTCCTCTTCCCAGCAGAGGACTTTCAGTTCCATTGCCTGTCTCATATCGTTTTCTGTCAGTTCTCTGATACATATCACTGAAATCAAAACACTCCTTCATTCGAGACTCCCATGCACCCTTAACACAAAAGCCCCTCTCATCTTAGAACCGTGTGGGAAAGGGTTTGCGTTATTCTGCTTCTGTATCAGGCTTGACATGTTCAACCCCTACCATACCATTTAAAAGGAGTTCTGGTGTGCGAGAATTCCGACTTCCGATAGTTCCTTCTTGAAAAGAGCTTTCAGTGATGTGGACACTGCAATACATTGTGCCCTTTTTCATCTAACAACAGAGCGAAAGGGTTGATGCTCAACCCTCGATACTATGGGGAAAGATTTCCGATATTATTCTGCAAAAGCATTCGACAAGGTTCAAGCTGTTTTACCAGCGCTTCACCCAGCACTCTGTATTGTAAACCAGTTTGAAGCCCATAGACTGGTAGAAAGGTTGGGTAGAATCCACATATGCAATACTCGCCCCG
>DLVL01000056.1 GCA_003444085.1 Kosmotogaceae bacterium
CTCACAAAAAACAGAACCAGAAACTTCGTTTTCACAAAATCTCCTCCTCATTCGTCTTCTAATCATTCTTGGAAACATGTTTTAGAGGCATCAGTGTGCACATTTGTGGAGAATATAGCATATTCAGATTACAGGAAGCGCTTTGCAGACAACCCGAGGTTTACAACATAAAAAACCGGGCTCTTCACTCAGCAAGAGCCACAAGAGGCTTCCGCATCAAGAGTGGTGCATTGGTTGCAACTGACTGACAATCCGTTAGAACATCCTGCCAATCGCACTAGTCTCCGAATGTCTGGGGAGTATAAATTCATCTGAGAAGGGAAAACACAAGAGAATGTACGCAGCTTATTCGTTAACTCATACCAGCTAGCTCCTGCTATTCTTAGAAACTGAGAAGGGCAGGGTAACAAACAAGAGAAACCATAGCAGCAGGTTCGGCAAGAGCGCTTTGAGGAATGATTTCGTTTTGACGCCTGGGGGATACAGAAGATCACTCATACCCATGCTTCTGTCTGGTCGCTTGTAACGGAGACCTTTGATCACACAGATGGGTGTACATTCAGTGAAACCACCCATTACGCTACCTGCAAATGCCGATATTGAGTCCACAATGACATCCATTCCACCTGACTTGGGTCTGTGGAACAGGTCTGTTCGTGCATGTTCTCTTCCAATTGGATCAATTCCTGAGAATCCCAGTGCAATATCAATTGATCCGGTTCTTCCAAGAACGGAAGTTGTATCCGTTATCACCACAGCAACATGCTTCTTCAAATTTGATTCAATCACCTCTCGGATTTCTCTTGCGCTTCTGCAAGAATCAACAGGAAGAAGTCCGGCCCAACCTTCAGGAAGATTCGAGGCATCGATTCCAGCTTCATCAAGATAGATACCGTATCTCTTAACCACAAATACATTCTTGAATGTGTCAATGATCTTGAGACTGTCGGATACGTTAAACGAGCTTCCCAAAATCCTCTCACTGATTCTCTTATCCTTAAGCACCCACTTGAACGGAATCACGGCAGAAACAGGACCTTCTCTCAGGATCAGTTCTACCTTGTTGGGTGACTTTCCGAAGACTTTCCCCAGTAGTTTCGCTCTGAGAGACGGTCTGACTTCTTCAAGTTTAAAACACCTGTTCTCGAGAATTGATATAATCTTTGATGTTACAACGATTACGTCACCTTGCTCGATTTCCACTCCAGTCCTGCCTATTGCAGAAAGAATGAACTCGCCGGAGTTTCCATAGTTCTCTTCGGGAGAAAGGGGGGAGTCAAGTCTAATCGGTATTACAGTTACCTGATTTGATTGCTTCTGACCAGATCTTTCTTCTGCTTGTACTGCATCTGTCATGACACTCAACTCCTCCTGGAAATCTAGCGACACACTCGTCACTCTAGGAATTTGAGAATAACTGTTATTGTTTGCTTCATCTGCTCTTCTAGGGAGATTTTGGGTTCAAGATCCCCTCGCTGCGCACCATAGTGTCCAAACTGCGCATGGTTTCCACCTTCTATTTCAACCCAGACAGTATCTGGAGGAAGCAGGTTCCTGGAATTCTCCAGATTTTCCTGATCGATAACGCCGTCGAGGGATGCGTATATGGATAGCACAGGAAAATCGACACCGGAGAGATCATTATTGCCCGCTGGATACGATGCCATCAAAACAAGACCAGATATGCTCTCAATGTTCAGATAAGCAAACCGGGCTGCCATAGCTCCACCCAGCGAATGACCTCCAATGTACCATTCGCCGATATCTGGAAACTCCTGTATAACATCTCTGGCAGCAGAAGGATTGAGCACGGCAAGGCCAAACGGCATCTGCACTATTACAGTCTTATAACCTGCCTCTGCAATTGATCTGGCAAGTACGGCATATGCTTTCTCATCGACCCTTCCACCCGGGTAAAGGATAAGACCTGTCTGAACGTCCTTTTCTTGAGGGGTAAATACAAGCCATCTCGACGTATCGACAGAAACGATATCGTCACTTTCAAGTGCCCGCAGCGCCTGCTCTGTCGGCGAATACGGAGTCAGTAGCCATAGTGAGACTCCTGCTGCCGCGATAACGGGGATAATCAACAGTAACCAGAGAGGACTAAGAGCTCCTTCCTTTTGCCATCTCATGGAATCAACTCACTTTCTTAACAAAAGATCCGCAGAGCATGGTGCATTACTCCAATCCATTAACTATGAGTTCAAAACAGCAATCATCCTTGTCAATCATCTGTATCCTGGTTTTCCGTAAACCTTGAGGAGCTTAAGCACTTCGTCTGCAAGCCATATCGTGGCTGCTACCAGAACGATTATCGCCCAGTCCAGAAGTCCTAACCTGGTGGTTCCGAAAAGCACATTCCCAATAGGTGTCTGGACAACCAGAATCTGAAGCGCGACAGCTACTCCTATTCCAAACAACACTGCCCTGTTGGAAAACAATCCGATTGAGAACACTGACTGTCTTTCTGATCTTGCGTTAAATGCCTGAAACCACTGAAAGGCGACCATTGTACAGAAAGCCAGGGTTCTGGCATAATCAATGCTTCCTGACTGTTGACCATACCAGAACATGCCAAGGGTACCCGCAGCCATTACTGGTGTTAACAGGAATATCCTCATCCAGAGACGACCATGAACAATGGACTCCTTTGGATCGCGAGGAGGGGCTTTAAGCACCTCCCAGTGTCCGGGTTCCATACCGATTGGGATTGTGCAAGCTCCATCAGTCACCAGATTGACCCAAAGGATCATGACCGCCGTGAGCGGAAGATCAAAACCAATGACAAGGGCTGTTATCAATGTGAGTATCTCTCCAATATTTGTGGTCAGCAGGAAGAAAACAACTTTTCTGAGGTTACTGAAGATCACGCGACCCTCTTCAACCGCATGCACGATGGTTGCAAAGTTGTCGTCTGTCAAAACCATGTCAGATGCTTCTTTTGCAACCTCAGTTCCTGTGACTCCCATCGCTACTCCTATGTCCGCCCCTTTGAGGGCAGGTGCATCGTTGACACCATCACCTGTCATGGCAACGATGTGCCCCTCTTCCTTGAGTGCTTGCATGATCTTGAGCTTGTGAGAAGGCGAGACTCTTGCGAAAACCCCAACTTCAAGCGCGGCTTTCGCGAGTTCTTTATTGCTCATCTGGTCAATGTCCTTGCCCGTGTAGGCCTTGCCACTGTCGGAAATACCAACTTCTCTGGCAATAGCTATGGCTGTAGCTGCGTGGTCACCGGTTATCATAACAGGATGGATACCCGCTTCCTTGGCTTCAGAAACGGCTTTTTTGCTTTCTTCCCGGGGTGGATCGATCATTCCCCATAGGCCGGCAAGGGTTAATCCCTCTTCGACTTCTTCAGGCTCCAGTCTCTCCTTATCACCCGGGAAGTCCTTAAAGGCCCCAGCCATAACTCTCAGAGCACCTGATGCAAACTCTTCGTTGATCTTGTTAATCTCATCACGTTTACTATCGTCCAGCTCAACGACTTCACCATCAACCAGGACATGGGTGCAGAACTCAACTAGCCTGTCAGGAGCCCCCTTTACGAAAGCTCTTCTAGATTTTCCATTGTCTGATTGGTGTAGTGTAGCCATGTATTTGCGATCACTTGAGAAGGTAACTTCGTGAACACGATCTGTTTCTTTCCTGAGTTTGTTGATGTCCAAACCACTTTTCTGTGACGCGACTAACAGGGCAGCCTCACTTGGATTTCCTTCGGCAATCCAGTGATCGTTGTCTTTCTTCAATCTTGCATTGTTCGCAAGAGTTCCTATTCTGAGAAGCAGTTCGAGATCATTCGGAATTTCATCGATCTCTTGTCCATCAGGGGTTACGATCCTTCCTTCTGGTTGGTATCCTTCACCTGTAACTTCAAATGTTTTCTGACCTGTCCAGATCTTTCTCACAGTCATTTGGTTCTTTGTTAGTGTTCCTGTCTTGTCAGAGCAGATTACCGTTGTGGATCCTAAAGTCTCTACAGCGACAAGCCTTCGAATGATTGCATTTCGTGTTGCCATCCTCCTTACACCAAGGGCAAGAGTGACGCTTATTACGGCTGGCAAACCTTCTGGTATTGCGGATACTGCAACTGCAACTGCATAAAGTAGGATCTCAACGAAATCGAATCCTCTCAAATAACCTAGCAGAAAAACAACCCCAGCAAAAAACACCCCACTGATACCAAGAATGAGCCCAAGTTTGTTCATTCGCTTCTGTAAAGGAGTGATCTCCCTTCCGGTAGAACGGATCTCGCCTGCTATCTTGCCCATTTCAGAATTCATGCCTGTGGCGATGACAACAGCCTTTCCCCGACCGGCAGTTACACTCGTTGACATCCAGAGCATGTTTTTCTGATCCGCCATGGGGGTGTCTTCTTCAATCTTCTTTGGGGACTTGGACACCGGCTCTGATTCACCTGTCAGCGCAGACTCGTCAATCTGAAGATCTTCGCTTTCTATAATCCTTGCATCGGCCGCAACACGGTCTCCTGTCTCAAGAAGCAGGATATCGCCTGGAACAATGTTTTCTACTTCTACCTCTCTTGGTTCTCCATCGCGCAGAACCATAGCATGAGGAGAAGCCATTTTCTTAAGGGCAGCAAGAGCTCCTTCTGCTTTCCATTCCTGTGAGAATCCGAGCAATGTGTTCAGGATAATGACTCCTGCAATGACTATTGCATCCACACTGTGTCCCAAGAAGAGAGAAAGCAGTGCTGCACCGATAAGAAGATAGATCAGCGGATTATTTACCTGATGAAGCAGAATACTTAGAGGGCTTATACCCTTTCCAGCTTCAAGCGAATTCGGTCCAAACTCCTGTAGCCTTTTGTCAACCTCGCCGCTAGAAAGCCCCACCTTCTTTCCTTTTACCTCATTGATTACTTCATCAATTTCCATTGAGTGCCAGTTCTTCATTGAACGGTCTTCGGACATATTTCTAACCTCCAGGAGTATCTATGCAAAAGAGTTTAATGTTGTTTGTTCTAATTACAGCATACTTCACTCTCACTGTGTACTTGATCTTGATATGAGAGGCGTGTGTATCTAATTACTCGCGTTGCTCCACGATGCACGGGTTATTCATGAACTCAATTATAGTATAATATTAGATCTTCACGAACAGCGGACTTGGGAATGGCGTTGATGAGAAGGAGCATTTCGATGGTTCTACAGGTATAGAAAGGGTCACTTTCTGCTTCCCAGAACACCTTCCATCCTCTGTCAGGACGCTGCGTTGAGATGATTGCTTCAACGATTCTTGCAGCGCGTCTGTCATTGAGGTCATAACCAGCACTGATGATCGGTTTGCTGAGAAACTGTGTGAGGTAATAGATATCGAGCTCCTGACGCTCTCCTTCGTACACGTAATAGCGTCTTTCAGCATCTTC
>DLVL01000110.1 GCA_003444085.1 Kosmotogaceae bacterium
TCTTTGTAACCCTGGACCCGGGAACATGGACTCGAAACTTATGTTTTTTCAAGTGCGGTTGAGAGAGTTCGGTTGGGCAAGCCCGTTACGACTTCCAACGAAGACACGAAGACGAAGCCGAGCCTTATGTTGCTTCTTCTGTCATCACTGAAGAAAGATAATCTGCCTGGTATAACCAGGACCCCCTTCTCTTCTGCAATAACACACACTCTGTCCGTGTCGAATCCTTCGGGAAACTCTAACCAGAAGAAGTATCCTCCATCCGGAGGGCTGTATTTGATGAATGTTGGAAGATGTTCATTGCATGCTTTCTCCATCAGCTTTCGTTTCTGTGCATAGGTCTTGATGAGCTAATCTCTATGTTCATCATATGCACCAGATGATAAGAACCTGGCAGCAATGAGTTGGTTAATCCCAGGAACGCAGATAATGGATATCTTGATCAGAAGACTCAGCCTGTCAATCAGTGATTTTGGAGCGATAATCCAGCCAACTCTTAACCCTAGCGCAAACGTCTTCGATATGCTGCCTACTTCAATAACACATCCCTCGCGATCATAACAATCATAACACCTTAAGGTTGTCGGATAAGGTCTTTCATACTGCAGTTCCGAAAAGACCGTGTCGTCTATCAGAGGTACTCTGTAATTCTCTGCTAGGCGCACAAGGATTTCCTTTCTGTGCTCAGGCATATTAGATCCTGTCGGATTGTGAGAGCAACTCATCATATATATGAACTTCACCTCAGATCTCTTCAGAACCTCCTCGAGTTCTGCTGTGTTGATTCATTCTCTGGTTCTTCGTGTGGGAGTAACTCTTAGTTTCACCGTCTTCGCGAGGTTGATCACGTGGCAGTATCTAGGCTCTTCGATGACAACATGATCTTCAGCAGACGAAAGAGCACTGAAAAGCACGTAACTAGCTTGTTGAGCACCATTAGTGATCATCAGGTCCACTGTTGAGAGCTGTTGGCCTGACTGCCTTATCCGTATCGAGAGGATTTTCGTCAGTTGCTTCAGACCCTGACGATGTGAATAGTTCATCATGTCCGTGAACTCGTCAGCACTCAAGTCCTGCAAGATATGTTCCATAAGGGTTGCAGGTAGATCAGTCAGTTTTGGAGCACCAGAATCAAAACGGATCAACTTCTTGTCAGAAAGAGTTGTGCTGAAGTGCCCATATTTCTGTTTTCTTACATTTGGGCTCTCGAGGTTTCTCAGCCTGGCGGTCCACGCGACTGCGTCAAACTTGTTTTCATCAACTTCTCTTGCTCCGGATGATAGGTGCCGCTTCCACTGATCGAGTCAACAAGCTCATCGTATTCCAGTTCACGGTAAGTCTTAACCACGACGCTTCTACTTACAGGATTATCGCCAGTTGTCTGTGTGAAGGCAGCCTAGTTCCGACCGCAGTTCTCCTCTAAGAATCGCTTCAGAGATCTGTTTCGCAAGCTGCCTGGATATCGGAACCGAGGAGCCCTTTGCCAGTTTTAACTTTACACCCAGCACAGCAATCACCTCATTGAGATTCTACTCCCGTCTGAGCAAAGTGGTGCGATCCGCTTTGACTCAGTTAAGAACAGTCCACTTCGCGACATTTTAAAAACGTATTTCAGAGTGAAATGCAGGCGACTGCCACTTGTGTCTTCCGGAGGAGCGGACTGCCGAAACTCGGGCTACTCCGACAGGGTTTCTCACTTAAGAAGACATATGATCACATCAGGAGGGTAGGGCATGATGTTCCCTTTTGTTTACGAACTATGTGAGTACAGAATCGAGGAGCTTATGAAGGAAGCCAAAGAGATACGGTTGGCTCGCATGGCCAAGAGTATGTGTATAGGTGATGAGCAAGACAGCATCTCTTCATGTACACAACGACGATGGTACAGAAAACCCAGGAAGAGCAGAGTAATAGCTCGACCTTTAAGGGACAGGAGGAATTGAAGATAATGAGAAGAAGCATGAATAAGAAGAAGATTACTAGAGATAGAGAGATAGAGATTCAGAACGAAATCATGAACAATAAGCGAAGATCTTCATTGCCCTACTTTGGTCTCTGGTATTATCTCTAGATTAAGTGCAGTGTGAAATAACCAGCCTGAGCAAAAAAGGGGGTCAAATGCTATTCTCCCTGAAAGAATCCCAGAATACCCAAAACCGTTCTTTAAGATGCCCGGTTGATTCCGGATGAAGGTTTTCGCAGAAGTCCAGGAGGTTCATCTGAATCTTCTGCTGTGAATGCTTTGAGTCTGCCCCTTCAACTACCAGAATAGTATGACGATTCGTGATTATTGCAGAGAAAGCTTTTGGGTAACACCCATGCTAACAAGATGCTGTTCACGGTAGTATGTGTTACTCGAGACTTGCTTCGCCTGCAAATAACCCGCGAGCAAGGTTGATCATCAGGGTCGTTTTGCGCCGGTAAGGGCGGTTTTTTGTCTGGAGGATCGTCAGTCGATATTATTGAATAGGCATCTTCCAGACCCAAATAGTGTTGTCACTTGAGCCCGATACAATGTATTCCCCGCTGGTGCTTATTGCTACTGAGTTCACTGCGGCTTTATGGCCTTCAAGTGTCTTTATGCCTTTTCCTGTTTCCAACTCCCAGATTCTTATAGTCTTATCTTCTGATCCAGATACAATAGACTTTCCATCAGGACTCACTACTATCGATTTCACACAGTCTGAATGACCTTCAAATGCCCGGGTTCTGCCTGTTAGCAGTCCCCACGTTCGTATCGATCCATCGCGTGAGCCAGAGACTGCATGCTTGCCGTCACGACTTATAGCCACTGTGGTAACGGCGGCATTATGACCCTTCAGCGTCTCTATCTCCCATCCCGTAGCCATCTTCCAGACTTTGATTGCCCCGTCTTCAGGACCAGATATTACATACTTCCCATCAGGACTTATTGCTATGGAATTGACGGCAGAGGAATGTCCTTTCAGCACACGCGATTCTATTCCTGTAGCCAGTTCCCAAACTTTGATGGTCTTGTCGATTGAGCCGGAAAGAACATACTTCCCGTCCGGGCTTATTGATAGTGTCGTTACCCCTTCGTCGTGCCCTTCAAATGTTCTTATATCTTCTCCCGTTTCCAGTTTCCAAACCTTTATCGTGTTATCACGTGAACCGGACAAGACAAACTTGCCGTTTGGAGTGATCAGTATCGAGTTCACTTGTTCTGTATGCCCTTCAAGTACCCTTATCTCTCTTCCTGTTTCCAGCTCCCAGATTCTTATAGTCGTATCTTCTGATCCGGATACGATGTACTTATCGTCAGGAGTTATCGCTACGGAGGCAACAGGACCTGAATGGCCTTCAAGAGAATGTGGCCATGATTTATTCTCCACGCACTTCTCCTCCTTCCGGGGAGCGGTGACGGCAGAATCGCTTCTGCATCCTTAACCCATATTAAGAGATCAGATTTGGCTTTGTATATGGATAAGGCTAGTATAACAGCATTATCAGCTCAGGCAAAATACATTCAACGAGATGAAGACCAAGTGCGGGTGATCAATTGCGGGTTTGAAGAGCAGCCACAGGTTAGAGGTTCAAGGTTACAGGTTCAAGTAGGAAAACAACTGGCAGAAAAAGATACGACTTGCGAAAACTCCGCTGTGCGAGAATTCCGACTTACGTTAATCCTTTTTTGGAAGACGCTTTCAGTAGTGTAGGGGCACCAGCATGCTGTGCCCTTCGGATGAAATCCGACTCCCGACGTACCGTAAACCCCGGACCCTGGAACTCGGGACCCTGGACTGTGTCTTTGTAACCCTGGACCCGGGACCCTGGACTCGAAACTTATGTTTTTTCGAGTGCGGTTGGGTAGATCGGTTTGACAGACTCGGGTATGGGTTGGAAAGGTTCGCCAAGAACAGAGGAGAAGATGTCTCCTTTGACGGCATTGGTCAGACTGCATCGTTCTTTCGCAGTTAACGACTCCTCGTAACACTGAGGACCTGATCAAGGTCATCCATGCTGATCTTGATGATTTCCCGGGAGATACTCTTCTTGAAGCCCGATCTGCTAACCATGGCATACGTCTTGCTCTTAGGCGATTTCAGATACTCGCACTTCTGCAGAAAAGCCTGAGCGGTCTTTGAATCAACAGGTTTATTGGTCCATTTGCATTCCACAAAGAGCACGCTGTCTTCGTTCTGCCCAACAAGGTCAATCTCATAAGCCTTATCTCTTGTTCCCGGGACCTTCCCCCAGTGCTTGCCCATCTTGCTAGGTTTAATGGGAATCATCCCTGCGTCAAAGAGCTTGGGGATGAGAGACCTGACAACATGTTCAAATCTGGTTCCTGTGATTTGCGGTAATCTTCTGATCGTGTTTGTCAGTGCTTGATCAGGGTCGAATTCAATCTCTTCCGTCTGGGAATAGACCTGACCAAACCAGAAACTCAGGAAGTTGTCAGCTATTCTGTATCGTAGACCTCTCTTTGAACTGGAAAGCATATTCTCGACTTTCTCGATTATGCCGTAGCGGTCAGCTAACTCGGAAACGTATTTCATTGCTTTTGTTCGTTCCATAGCAGTTCTATCAACAATTTCTGAAGCATCCCTGTCGTTGGTTCCGATGGCTTTGAGCACAGCGAAATAACCTGGATGCTCACTACCAAATTCAGTAATCAGCAGGTTTCTTCCTTCTTCCCTGAAAGGTGCAAAAGGGCTGAAGAAGAGTTCTTCAAGCGAAGTGCCAGGGAGTTTCTTTTCTTGAATCCTCCAGAGATAATGCGGGACACCACCCAGAACTGCATACCACTCCACAATATCCGCTAGAGAATAACCAAAGCTGGAAAGCATCTCGTAAACGTCTTCAAAGGCGAAAGCTTTGAGCTCAATCAGATGGTCTGCTCTCCCGAACAAAGGTTCTCTGGAGTCATTGAAGATCCTCTTCATCATTCCTGCATACGAACCACAAAGGATCAACAAAGAGTCTCCCTTGTATTCATCCCACACTTTCTGCAGAACCGAGAAGACAGAACTATCAACCCTTAGAAAGTTCTGAAATTCATCAAGGATTATTACTTCTTCCTTAGCTAGCATATTCCTGAAGAAGACTTCCCAGGAGTCATAATGAGCTTCACTTAGTTGATGAGAGAAATCTTTGAGCATTGTTTCACTGGAACGGGTATCAACAAAAAGATAGCAGGCATCAGGGAAAGCTCTGTGCAGAAGCGCAGTTTTTCCAATCCGCCTTCGTCCATAAATTGCGATCATGGTCTTGCGCTTTCTGTCTTTCATGTTCTTCAGGAATTCAACTTCTCTCTTCCGGTCAAAGAAATCCACACTCTTATCTCCATTGTTTACTGGATAGTAACTTACTACTCAGTATACAATATCTAACGTGTCGAATTCAAGATTGTGTTTTGGCTCTACGAGATCGGGACATGACGTACGAAAACTCCACTGTGCGAAAACTCCGACTTGAGAAAAAACCATGAAGCCGTGAGCGTCTCTCACTGTTCTTGAGATCCGTAGAAATATCTGGTCTTGTTCTTCTAGATCCCAACTAGACCCCAAACCCTGCACCCTATACCCTGAATTCGTAACCCCGGACCCTGGAACTCGGGACCCTGGACTGTGTCTTTGTAACCCTGGACCCGGGA
>DLVL01000028.1 GCA_003444085.1 Kosmotogaceae bacterium
ATCATTTCATACAGATGTGTGAAACCAATTCCCGGGTAATTCCTATATTGAAAAGACAAGGTCTTTTGGTGCTTCAACACTTTGGGGAAGAAGGAGTGTGCAGTTCCATTTCCCCGGGACATACTTTTGCAGCACTGTGTTAAGATCGGCGCGGTCAATCTCGTCGAGTGTCTTTAGCATTTCCTCGACTGTCTTTGGCCTTCCGCAAAGAATAGCTTCATCGATTTCTCTGCTAAGGATCTGCAGTGTTCCTTCTGTAGACATCAACAGTTTACCCTTCAGACGCTCTTTGCCATAGTCAAATTGGGCGGGTGTCACGCCATGATCAACGAGTCTCTTCAGTTCCTTCTCAAGATGGACTAGAAACTTTTCCAGGTTCTTTGAACCCGTGACGGCGCTCACGAATAACGTTCCATTCTGGTGGTAAGAAACAAATTCAGAATCTATTTGATAAACAAGTCCAAGCTTCTCCCTTATTTCATGGAACAGGATCGAACTCATACCACTACCCAGCAATGTGTTGATTATTTTGAAGGCCTCAAAGTCTTTCGTTAAGGATCTTCCCGGCGACTGTTTCGAGAGAAGTATATGAACTTGCTGAAGATCATTTCGCTTCTCTTCGAGGTAAATCGGTCTGTGATTCATGATGGGAGATTTCCTGCAGTCAACACGGTCTCCCGAAGGAAAGGACTCCATGAATGCCGCGACACCATCGAGCAGATCATCATCAAAGTTTCCAGCGATTGCGAACATCAATCTTCCTGAATTGTAAACCCTGCCATAGTAATCCAGAACGGTATCCTTTGTGAAACTCTCTACGGATGAGGCAAAACCCTGTATAGGACGTCCAAAGTCCTTGTCCCAGATGTTCATTACCGTCATATCATAAATCCTGTCAAATGGATCATCCTCAGAGGTTGCGATCTCCTCCAGGACAACATTTTTCTCCAGTTCTATGTCCTCATCTGAAAACTGAGGATTCCTTATCATATCTTCGAGTATCTCCAGAGCAATCTGTCCATGAGTATCCGGGACCTTCGCATAGAACACCGTGGAGATCCTGCTGGTGTAAGCATTGAGACCGCCTCCAACGCGTTCTATAGGTTCCTTCAGATCGAAAGCGCCTCTTGTTGTTGTTCCCTTGAAGAGAGCATGTTCTACAAAATGAGAAATCCCGCTCTCATCATCCTTTTCGTCTGCAGAGCCCCCCTTCACAGCGAAGGCGAGTGACACTGTTCTTGTGTCGAGTTTTCTCTCTCCAACGATGATAGATCCATTGTCCAATTCGTAATAAACCGAGCTTCCCGCCTCTGCCTTGTTGATCATTTCCTGTCTCTACCTCGATCTCTATCACTCCGGCCCGGTGGACGATGTGATGGTCTTCTGTCACTCCTTCTATCATCTTCCTTGACTTCTACACCTTGTTTCTTGATCTGAATCCGCCCCATGTTATCTGTTCCGGTGACTTCCACCATCACCGTAGAACCAACGTCATGGGTTTTGAGGAATTCACGGATGTTCTCGCCGATCTTCGAAGCATGTAACAGGCCTGTCTTACCCGGCGCGAGTTCAACGAAGACTCCGTATGGCTCGGTCCTGGTTATCTTCCCTTCAAAGACCTGTCCGGGTTTCACATCCGAAATGATTGCTTCAATGACACTCGTCAGCTTACTCATCTTGCTTCTGTTGTTGCATAGTAGTTTCACAATGCCTTTTGCGTCGTCGATGAATATCTCTGCATCATACTCGCTGCTTAGTCTCTTGATGGTCTTTCCACCTGGACCAATGAGCTCCCCAACTTTTTCTGTAGGGACAGAAATCGTCTCTATTGCAGGGGCATGATCAGAAAGCTCGCTTCTGGGTTCAGATATGGTTGTGTTCATTATCTCGAGAATACTTAGTCGTGCATCTCTCGCCTGCATCAGCGCCTTAAGCATTATCTCTTCAGTAACACCGGCTATCTTTACATCCATCTGGAAAGCAGTAATTCCTTCAGACGTTCCCACTACTTTGAAGTCCATATCACCGAAGTGATCTTCATTTCCCAAGATATCGGTGAGGACGACAGTGCTATCGGGCTCCTGAATAAGACCCATTGCAACACCCGCAACATGTTTCTTGATGGGTACTCCTGCTGCCATCAATGCCAATGAAGCAGAACAGACAGTTGCCATCGATGAAGATCCGTTGGATTCTAAAATCTCTGAAACAACGCGTATTGTGTATGGAAACTCATCGTCTTTTGGAATGACGTTCTTCAGGCCCCTTTCTGCGAGGTGACCATGACCTATCTCACGTCTGCCTGGTCCTCTCAGTCTTTTGGTCTCACCAGTGCTGAACGGGGGAAAGTTATAGTGAAGCATGAAGCGCTTAGAACCCTCTTCGAACATCGTATCGACTATTTGCTCATCCATCGGAGCACCGAGTGTAACTATTCCCAAACTCTGAGTTTCCCCTCTCGTAAACAGCGCGGAGCCATGTGCTCTGGGAAGCAAATCGAGTTCGCACGAAATAGGTCGAATTTCGTCGTGTCTTCGTCCGTCCATTCTCTTGTCGTTCTCTACAACGGAGCGCCGCATAACCTTCTTGAGCCTTTCTTCAAAACACGCCTTAAGGAAGCCTGCGTTTTCGTCAAACTGATCCTGCTCGATCGTCTCCGCAAGGGGTTCTCTATACTTATCAATAAGCTCATTTCTGTACTCTTTGAAAGCTCTGTCCTTTGCATGCTTGCCCGGAACGTCCATGAGTGCAAGTATCTTACGGTCGTCAATCATTTCTGCGAAAGCTTCAACAAATCCTTCAGGTGCTTGTGCGACATCAAATTCAAGCTTTTCTATGTTAAATGAAGCGAGTATCTCCTTTTGGAAAGCGACAATCTCCTGAATGGCTCTATGTGCTTGAGAGAGCGCGCTAAGCATTTCCTGTTCGGTTACTTCCTTTGCTTCGCCTTCTACCATGGTGACCGATTCAGCTGTTCCGGCAACAACTATATCCATTTTACTTTCATTGAGTTGTTCAGCAGTTGGGAAAAAGATGTATTCTCCATCAACAAGGCCAACTCTGACTGCCGCGGTTAGGTCGTCGAAAGGAACACGCGACACATTCAGAGCAAGAGAGCTTCCCATTATCCCCCAGACATCGGGGGGATTGTCAGGATCTGCAGAAAGCACTGTAACTATTACCTGGACTTCGTGCGAGAAGTCGTCAGGAAAGAGAGGTCTTATAGATCTGTCAACAATTCTCGCGCTGAGAATGGAATTCTCGCTTGGTCTTCCTTCTCTTTTGATGAATCCCCCTGGTATCTTTCCTGCTGCATAGAATTTCTCCTGGTATTCCACGGTAAGTGGAAGAAAGCCAGCGTTTGTCAGTGGATCATCAGAACAATCTGTTGTTACCAGGATCATTGAATCCGCGTATCGAAGAACAAAAGCACCACTGGCCTGTCTGGCCATTTTCCCATGTTCAACTATCAACTCTCTACCGAAGAGCTCTTTCTTCCAAATTCTGTAGTTATTCATTGCTACACCTCTTATGTATTCTGTAATTTTGCCACACCATTATATCAGCTTGTAACACCGCAGGTAACATATCGTTCTCATAAGTGGTACGTTGTTCACCGAAGATCACTCAGGCATTAGCAGAAGGTAGACATCTTCCAGTGAAGCAGGCTCGGAATCATTATAGCGTCTTACTAAGCTTCTAAGCTCTTCAAAGGTTCCAGATGCGATTATGTTCCCTGTGTGTATCAAGAGAATACGGTCGCAGAGGATTTCTGCGTCATGAATGAGATGGGTCGTCAGTATCACTGACTGGCCGTTCTCTTTGAGGCTTGAAATCAACTTGCGCATATTACTTGTTGATCTGGGATCAAGACCGATTGTTGGTTCATCCAGAAATAGGATCCTGGGATGATTAATTAGTGCACGGGCTACATTGATTCTTTGCTTCATTCCTGATGAGAAGAATCTTACCTGCTTATCTTTCCATTTGATCATATTGACCTCTTCAAGTAGATTAATGCTTCTTCTGTTTGCTTCTTCCTTTGGAAGACCCGCAAGCCGCGCAAAGAATACCAGATTCTCAAAGGCAGTCAACCTTTCATAGAGAATGATTCTGTCAGTCACAAGGCTGATGCATGCCCTGACCTTATCAGGATCTGTGCATATATCATATCCAAAAACGCTTGCCGTTCCTGACGTTGGCTTTATCAGGGTGGAAAGCAGACGTATTGTTGTTGACTTACCCGCACCGTTGGGGCCGAGTAACCCCAGCACTTCTCCTTCTGCGACTGAGAAGCTTACAGAGTCTACAGCAACAAGGTTCCTGAATTTCTTTGTGAGATTTGAAGCAACAACTGCTTTCATCATTCTACCTCCGTTGTTCTTCCTGTATTCTACAC
>DLVL01000079.1:0-2722 GCA_003444085.1 Kosmotogaceae bacterium
GATTGTCTTGTCAAGTAACAAGAACTAGATAACTATACCAAGATCAACTTTTCTTTCCTTGAAGGAAACCTCGAGTAGATTCAGTTCTTCATCCGTTGGGATGACCAGTTCCTGGATGTCCACAATGTGTTCATGTTGACACATGTCATCATCCCTCCTTTCGTATCGTCCAATGCAATTATAGCATGTAGCACACGAAAGGAAAAGCATACTCACGATTGGCAAACTTAACTGAATTTAGTTGGCGTTAGATTAACTGGAAGGCGTGAAATGGCTGTTAGTTAAGATAATTGAGTTATATGAGAAACGTCAGTATTGCGATTGCTATGTGGAGGCTCCTTCAAGAGAGGCGTTATCAAGCAATCTTACCCTTATCGAAGATGCGATGGTCTTGTCAAAGACTATTTGCGACGAATCGAACTCAATCACATAAGAGGGGAATGTATGAACAACCCTGATCTTTGTACCAGGAACGATTCCCAGGGAGAGAAGCTTCCTTAGTGTGCTCCTATCAGTCATATCAAAGCGGAGGACCTCTGCCAGGGAACCCTTTTTGAGTTGAGATAGTGGTAGAACCACTTCTTCACGGTTTTCGCTCTTGAGCATTGTCATTGTGTCCTCCTTTTCGTTTGAAGAAGTCAAATAGCTTCGTTGGCGGAGCATTCTCATATCCACAATTCGGACAGCGATAATGGTGGCAATGTTTCACCAGCGGACAGGGGCCACATGCGCTTCGCGAAACGTCCTCATCAAACTTTGTTCCACACAGGGCGCAGACAATCATCACAGGATCCCCGTTACCTGCAGAACAACGTTAAGCACCGCGCCTGCTGCAAATGCAAAGACGAAAACAAAGCTAGCAATCCACAGTGCAGTCTTAAGGCCCCGTTCCTTTATCATCACCGCAAACTGCGCAACACAGGGCACGAACAAGGTGAGGATGGTCGATGCCACAAGGATTTGACGAATATCAAGAATACCGGCACGCTGCAGGTCATATAGCCCGGCGGCCCCATAATCTCGCCTGAAGAATCCAAATATAAAAGCCTGTGCAGACTCTGACGGCAATCCCACGAAAGACATCACAGGGTGCAACGCTCGAACCAGAAGATTGAACGCGCCCGTAAGATTACCAATCCAGATGATAACGCTTGCACCAAGAAATATCGGAATGACTTCGACTAGATACCATTTCATCCTGGCCAGCGTCTTGGAAAGAACATTTGAGATCTTGGGGATCCTGAGTGGAGGAACCTCCATATAGAAGCTGGGTTTCTTCCCAGGATACAGTCTAGCAGCCAGAAATCCTACCAGCAGGAACGAAAGGGCAACAAAGACCATCCATATCACCAGAGCTCTGAAGGATACAGAGAGCATTGCCAGGATAACACCGAGCTGTGCAGAGCAAGGAATAGCAAGTGCCAGAAGAAGGGTGGAGATTACTTTCTCTCTCTTGCTCTCCAGCGTCCTCGTTACGATTGTAGCCATAGTGCCACAACCAAAGCCCAGAGTCATTGGAATGACTGCCCTGCCGTTCAACCCGATCTTCTTGAAGATTCTGTCAACAAGCATTGCAAGACGCGGGAGGTATCCACTGTCTTCAATGATCGAAAAGACAAGGAAGAATGTTCCGACGATAGGCAATATAATCGCAATCGCATATCGCATCCCCAGTGTCAAAACTCCGTATTCATGAACGAAGAGTTCCTGCAGCCATCTCCAGGGAATCAGTACCTCAAACACTCTTGTAAGGAATGGATTAATGTAACCTTCAAATATGTTTTCTTCCAGGAAATCGACGATAGTTCCTGCACCGAATTCACCAACAAACTTGTATAAACCAAAATAGAGCACAAGAAGAAGGATGATAATTCCCGAAATAGGGTGCATCGTCAAGTCACTCAAGACGGAAGCAAAGCTTCTTCTCATCTTCCTGTTGCGCGTAACTGATCTCTCGGTAATGTTCAGTGCATCCTCGTGCATCGTCAGACCGATTACATAGCTCAGAGGTCTGTCGAAAGCCTGTTTTGTCTCTTCAACAATACTGCTGATCTCTTCATAACTGCTCCTGTCAGTGGCTTCAACAAGCTGAGTTATGTCTTCGTCTTCCTGGAGAAGAAGCAGTGAGACCGCTCGCTTTGAAAGAAAGTAGCTATCTGAAAGGAGAGCAGAGATTCTGTTAACCGCGTCTTCTATTCGTTCGTCGTAGACAAGTCTATGCTGCCCGGACATACTCGGATACCTTTCCCTTGAGTTCATCTATACCCTTTCCCAATGCTGCGATAGTTGTAACAACTGGAACACCGAGTCGTTTCTCAAGATCCGAAACCTCAATAGACAGACCCTCGCGTTCGGCCTCATCCATCATATTGAGCACCAGAATCACTGGAAGTGAAGCCTCAATGAGCTGAAGTGTAAGTGGTAGCATTCTCTTGATGCTCTTGGCATCCATAACATGAAGAACTACCGAAGGCCTTTCCTTCAGGAGCAGGTTCCTTGTGACCCTCTCTTCGTCAGTTATGCATGACAGAGAATACATGCCAGGAGTATCAATTACCTCGAAGACGTTCTCATCTAATCTCGTCTTGCCCCTGTACACTTCTACCGTTGTGCCTGGATAGTTGGATACGGACACATATGAACCGGTCAAGGCATTGAAAAGAACGCTTTTTCCGACATTAGGATTCCCAACCAAAGCAATCTTCTTTGCAGGAAGGATATG
>DLVL01000079.1:2791-5690 GCA_003444085.1 Kosmotogaceae bacterium
ATATGATCTTCAGAAAAAGTGTGCCTGTGCCCTCTATGACGCCACGTGAAACGTCCGAATAGTCGTCTTCGTGGTAAGGTTGAATGTCCGTCATGCCTCATCCGCTAAAGCCCCCTTATTGAGAGTACCTCTCAATAGCACATAATAATAATACCATGAATCACTTTTCATGGGCAACTGACTAAGTGAATTTCCTGTAAGAACTCGTATGAAGAATTAACTTTACAACAAAAAGTGGACTGCCTCGAATGGATCTCGACCGCAGCCCAGCGAAAATTGAAAATGGTCTTCAGGTAACCTGCACAGTGCTCGGAACCATCAATCCCAGTCGAACAAGAGCTGTGTTAAGAATTCTGTTAATTAGTGAGTCATAGGAAATCCCTGAAGCCTCACATATCCTCGGGAGATCAGAAAAACCGGGTGCGAGCCCTGGGATTGGGTTCACTTCAAGGAAGTAAGGAATACCGTCAGAAGCGATTCTGAAGTCCATCCTTGCAACATCTCGAAGCCGTAGAATAGAGAAGACGGTTCGCGAAGCTTTTTCAATCTTCTGGAGTGTTAGCCGGTCCAGTTGTGCAGGGCAATCATACTGCAAGAAGACGTCACTATGCTTCTTAACACGATAACTATAGAAGTTGTCTTCATGAGGAAAGAGCGTCTCGAGAACTGGAAGCACTTCAATTGAGTCACCGTTACCCAGAAGGCCAACTGTTACTTCTCTTCCCTCGATGAACTCTTCAATCAGGAAATCTCCCGGATATACGTGTGAGAGTTCGCACAGGAGTTGAAGTGCCTGTTCCGGGGTGTTGACAACAGCACTCTCTCGTATACCTTTGCTTGAACCTTCAGCATTCGGTTTGATAATCAAGGGAAATCTCAGATCTCTCTTGATCTTCTTTGTAGCACGGGTGGCAAGTTGGAATTTTGGTGTTGTAATTCCGTTTGCGGTTACAAGCTGCTTTGTAAGAGTCTTGTCCAGGGCAATACCCAGCGCAACCTCATCGCTTCCTGTGTACGGAATGCCAAGAAACGACAGAAGAGCAGGGATTTGCGCTTCTCTTCCTCTTCCCTCCAGTCCTTCTGCAAAGTTGAAGACGATGTCGCAACCACAGTCAATGAAGTCACGGATGCGTTCTGGTACGGCCTCGAGCAAGACTGTATCGTGACCTGCCTGCTCGATGGCAGACTGAATGGCCATAACAGTCTGTGGACTATCGTATTCAGCTTCCCAATCCTCAACATCTGAGTTGCTCTTCTTCAGATTGTACGTTAAACCAACGATCATCAAGAAATCCCCTGCCTATTAGTTGTTGAAAGACTTATACATCCTATTGTCCTGCAATGTCACCGCGACTGTAGCCCTTCCTGGGCTATGAGGAATAGTGGAGAGCGTTTATTGAGGTAATCTTTCTTCTTTCATATTCTATGGCGTTCGGAGTGCTCTTTAAGACTTCAGATACCGCCCAGACCTTGATCTTGCAGCCAAGAGCGTGGTCTGACCAGATGAGTGAGTTTGAAAGTAGCCATCAGAAAGACTTGTAGAAAACTCCTGGAATATCTGTAAACGTAATTATAAGATGTCATTGTAGTAACAATTCTGAATCACAGCCAGGCAATTCTCAAACTACTGAGCTCTCAAGGTCCACCGTTCCAGGTTGTTTGAGCCATTGAAGCTACTCTTTTGGATTGAGAGTGCGTTACAGGGGAGAATTGAACCGTACAGAGTAATGTGGTTGAGCGTTCTTAGAGGGGTATCAATATGGAGCTGTTTATCGACGAGATTACAGAAGAATCGATCACTCACGCACCCTAATTCCCTGCCTATCCCTTCAGCTGTTCTTGCTGCCTGTTCTAGGAGAGACCGGAAAACTTCCGAAAACCAATAGACAGAGAGACTTTCCTTCTGGCGAAGAAAGCGTTCATACGATCTCTCTCAGGAAATGTTCAGACAGCTGCGGAAGGTTTGCTTTTGTGAATGGTGAAGCCGTCGCCTATCTGCTTAACGCTGCTCCGGAACTTCTGCCGGGATTATCAGAGTATGGCCAAATTGTGCCCGATGAAGATGCGCTCTTCCTTGCGTGTCTCTTCATTCCAGAAAGGCGTTTTCGAGGCTTCTCCCCACGATCTACCGTGCCAGCTGGTATCTGCACACCTGCATCTGATGTATCAACATGCTCAAATACGAGAAGCTGTGAAACTTCTGCTCTTTTTCGGACAACGTACGCCATAACCTTCTCTGAACAAGGAACTACGGGCAGAAAGGGGTTCACTTGTTGGATCTTTCCTTCTTCTCCAGAGCATTCATGATGGAGATATATTGCTCGTCAAACACGAAGAGCCCACGTCGCTGTGCGGTGATCTGGTAACAACGAAGGAAATCGAAGGGATTGCCCACGCATGTAACCAGCTCGTCCTTACCCAGCTCACGCTGTATTTCCGTGGCCATTCGGTGACCGACTGGATGCATTTGCCCTTCCTTGTAGAAGGCGTTCGATATCTTCTTCATGGACAATGTGCGTTCTGACGCCTCTGAATGGCCTTCGACTACAGCCTCCTGGTATTCCTCGAGATACCGGGCATAGTTCTCAAATATGACACGTCGCTTCTCCCGAATGGAATCAAATGCCTTGAATTCAGTGATCTCTGAAACGAGGTCAGCTATACCTTCGACTTCTAGAGACTCCATGCATGACACGACATAGGCTTCAAAATCAGGTTTTGCTCTTGCAGAAAAATGTCTGATCTGACCTCGTCCCACATGGTGAAACTCATGCGCAAGCAGACGAATAAGCTCATCCAGCGACAGCTCAAGAATCAGGCGAGGATCCAGATAGACGATACCATCGATAACACGGCCATCGCGTCCGGTAGGAAGGAGAACGACCAGAGGATCGGTAAC
>DLVL01000139.1 GCA_003444085.1 Kosmotogaceae bacterium
TTTGAAGATTTCTGTAGCAAGCAAGTCCGGGTCTTTCTCGATACTGAGTTTGTCGAGCAGGTTTGCCCCACAGATCACAAGCAACTCACTCTTCCCGGGAAGGCTTGCATTTGCTCGTTCGGTCTCAAGTGAATATGCGACGGCTATAGTAATATCTTTCTGTCTTGTCCCTTCCTTTCCGACCGCATACCAGGAAATCTTCTCGAGCCCACGCTCTCCCTCTTTAGTCAGAAAATCCTCAATACCTTTCTTCATAATGGGAAGCTTCTTTCTTATCATGGGCTCTATTGTTTTGTACATTTCATCATAGAACCACTCCAGAAAGAACTGGTACTTGACCTTCATTCCTTCAGGATCAGAGAAGAACTCAAAGAGCACTGCCTTTTGCCGCGAAGGAAATGACATCTTCTTTGTCAGAAATTCAAGGAGCTCGTTTTCATTTCGTAGCAGTCTGTCCAGCAGGTCATCGGGAATGGTCTGACCGCCACGGGGCCCATAACCAGAATAGAGAAAGCGTCTCAGTATTTCCTTTTCGGGCATCTCAGAAATGTAATCCATGAATGTACTGACATCTGGAATACCACTTAGCGAAATCTCCTGCATGGTGCAGAGACCAAAGAAAGCTTCTTCATCAAAGAACAGGCTGAGTAGTTTGTCAATACTATCACTCACTTTCTCGTTGAAGAGACTTACCCAGTTCATTATGGTCTCATCTGGCTCTGTTCTCCCGTCCAATGGGGGTTCTTTCAGTTCTTTCAGGTAGCTATCGTAATTCCTGGCTTTATACGAGAAAAAGAGAAAGTCATAAGCAGTTGAAATGTGGAATCTCAGTTTATCAGGCAATGCCATGCATTTACCTCCAACTTCTATTATATCTGTACTCGCCAGAGACTAGAACAGTGGTCAAGAATTCTTTGTACAGGAGACAGATGAGACCGATTGGGCATCTGATGTAGAATAGTGTAAAGGTCTGTTTCAGGAGGTGTTATGTGAAACTCGTATACATACTTATCGCTCTGTTAGCGCTGGTTGTGGCCACGCTCATCGTTCCGATTCCAGAACCTGCAGGCGCACTGTCCCATAGAGAACTGGCCGAAGAAGACAGCATGTTCGCAGATATTCTGGGCATGGAGATACACTACAAGGTTTATGGAGAGGGCGAACCAACATTTCTTCTTCTACATGGTTTTGGGGCAAGCCTGTTTTCGTGGAGAGATCTGGTCAGCCCACTCTCTGAATATGGTAAAGTAATTGCTTTTGATCGCCCGGGGTTCGGACTTACGGAACGTGTGATTCAAAGGCGCTGGGATGATATTGATCCGTACTCCCCGGCAGGTCAGGTAGAGGCAACGATAAGGCTTATGGACTACCTTGGCATTGAAGAGGCGGTACTTGTCGGACATTCCGCTGGTGGGGCTGTTGCAGTTGAAACGATGATAACCCATCCCGACAGAGTTATCGGGGCGGTCCTGATTGCGCCTGCAGTATTTGTTATGGGTCCTCCGAACAACTCCCTTCTCTGGCTTATGCGGAATCCCTGGGGAAGGAAATACGGTCCCTTGTTGTTGAGACGTCTGACAAGATCAGGATCAGGCATACTGGACGATGTTTCATTTGATTCTGGATACCTTACAGAGGAAGACTTTGATAGGTATATGAAGCCATTCCGTGTCGTGGGGTGGGACCGAGCCCTCTGGCAGTTCACTCTGTCTTCGCAAGAAGAGAGGCCCGATCCCGATCTTCTGAAGCACACTGTTGTCCCTGTTTTGATAGTGATGGGCTCTGACGATACACTCATCCCGCTCGAGCATGGAGAACGATTGAGAGATCTAATAGAAAAGTCAACGTATGTGGTGATGTCAGAGACGGGCCACCTGCCACATGAGGAACAACCCAAAGAATTCATGCAGATACTCTTTGAGTTTCTTCATAGTGAACTCAGGTTACCACGAAGGGTTAACGATGAGTGAGGCCCTTCAACTGATATCTGTGGTTTTGTCAGGAAGCGAGTGTTTCGGGTATCATGGAGATATGCAGATGAGAGAGATTGTAGCTTCTGCACTGAGTTTATCTGTTTGAGGGAACCGATCAGTGAAACAACCGGTAATAACGAGGAGGATGACTTTACAATGAGCAAGATGCCTAAAATCTTCTACGAAGACAGTATAGTGTTTGAGTTTCTTCTTAGTATGGCCAGACTAAACTGCGATGAGATGATAAGAGGAATTCATAAGCAGCATCCTTTCAGGGGTCATCTCAAAGAAGACAAGGAAATCTCAAAATGGGTTTCAGAGACCTGGCCCAGGCTTCCTGATGACATAAAGGAACTCATGAACGTCTTCTTCAGCTGTGAATCTTTCTTTGGACTCTCTTTTCTGCCAGACATCGTTCAACACGAAATAAGGTCGACGCGTGATTTCATGAAATATGTCTCCGGATTATCCGAAAAGGAGATCTTGAGGCACTTTTTTAATATCGTATACTGTCCAGAACTGAGAGACAGGTCTTCGCTAGAGGTTGATGAGGTGATCGAGAAGCTCTCCCTTGATGACAAAGAGACGCTTATGTTCATCAGTCAGAGCACATTCTACTCTGCTTCAGAAAAGGCGAAGCTATTTGATTTCTTCACCAGCAGAGAGAAAATGAAAGAAGACTTCACTTATCTTCTCCAATGGTACAACGAAAACGTCTTTAGTGAGATAGAGGAACACGCACGAAAGAAACAAAGAGAAGCTCTGGAGCAGCTCAAGGAGAATGTCGATAAGGGCGGCATGAACTATCTCAAGGATATGCAGTGTTATGTCTCTCAGCTTCATTACTTGCGGGCAAAGGAGATCCGCCTTGGTGCATCAGCTTACATTGGCGCGGGAAAAACTGTATTTGGGCGGAAGCATGCCGAGATGCCTGCAGAAACACTCATCATATACGGGCACGAACGCCTCCCGTTTCCTTTCGCGACACGTGATTCAATGGAGAAGGTTGCTCAAACTTTCTCACCTCTGTCAAACGTAAACACGATAAAGGTCTTGAGAGAAGTACTGGGTCAACGAAAACTTCTCGTCGATGTTGTGAGGCAAACAAAGCTTGCAATAAAAGAAGTTTCCGATCATATTTCCAGCCTTGAATCAGCCAAGCTTGTGAGAACATATATTGAAGATGGTGAATACTAT
>DLVL01000117.1 GCA_003444085.1 Kosmotogaceae bacterium
GCTTATGCCGGCAGAGAGATCCCCTCCAGACATCAGGAAGTCTTTGAGGTTGTCAGAAGAGCGCGTGATCTTGTCATAGAAAGACTGGAAGAAGCCTGGAATGAGAAACAGCTACTCAGAGGATGGGAACTGGATATGGTAGCTCGCCGACACATCGAAGAAGCAGGATATGGTGGCCATTTCGTCCACAGGACCGGGCATAGCATGGGACCAGGACCTTCTGTTCATGCTCTGGGAGTTAATCTGGATAACTTTGAAACTCACGATACCAGGAGAGTGCTCCCTGGAATCGGTTTCTCGGTTGAACCCGGAATATACCTTCCTCAATTCGGAGTAAGATTGGAGACCAACATTTACATAGATCGTGAAAAGGGTCCAGTTGTGACAGCACCTCTTCAGGATGAAATAGTGAAACTCGTCTAGGTTCAGCAAGCAAAGGCAGAGCTCACTCCTTGTTCTTGACTGTTGCTTCTACACCCATGAAAGAGAGTTTTATATGATGCTAGAGGTTCCATGATTATGGCATTTTTGAAGTGATGATTTGCTAACATCTAAGTAGGTTAGTGCTTTTTTACGGTTCTCCAAATCTCCTATTTCTGTTTTCTGGATATCTTTGGGAAAGATGCATTCCTTTGCATTTCAGCTATGGATAACCAACTTGAGTTCTAGAAGGGTTCTGGAGTTGTCTTATAGCCTTTGTCCTGGCTGAGCTATCGTGGATGTCTACCAGTAGAGCGTCTTATTCTGGAGGGATTATTGTGAGGAAGCCTTTACTGTTCATGGTTTTGGTGCTTGTGCTTGTTCTATTGTGTGCATGTAAGACGGATGTGAAGGTTGATCTTTACGTACGCGACATAATCGATGCAGCTGCGGGGGAATCTCTTTTGGCTTACGGTACGTTGAAGATCGAGCATCCAGGTGAAGAACTCGATCAGACTATAGTGTCCATAGTCAAAGAGGGATTCCCTGAGGCAACGGATTTCAGAATCGAAAAGGAAGGATTTGACTCATATGTGGTGGCCAGTATAGAGGTTCCCGTTGTCAACAACGTTCACTATGCCATGAGCGAATACCCCGAAAGCATGTTTGTCGTAGTGTGCGGTCAGATCGATCGCGGAGAGATTAACCTGATTCTGGTATTCTCAAGTGAAATGTTCGGAAAGCTCAACAGGGCAGTATACAACGAATACTTCCAAGAGCTGAGTGTTGACGACATGACCATAACAGTCTCGGTTCACAACGATCTGAGATACGATGTCTCGTTTGAGCTTGCGGGTGTCTATGCAAATAGAGAACCGATACCCTTTACTGATGTTAGATCGGTTGTTCCTCGCCAAAACCTTGATATCAGATTGTCTGACGTACTGCGTGACTTTGCATACCAGAACGCGTGGGTCTCTATCGGAAGAATGACATGGTGACGATTAGAAAACGACGATGAAGAAACTGTTCCGGCAGATCATACTGTTGTGAACCGGTCTTGATAAGAAGGAGGGATTCGGATTATGAGAGAGCTCATCATCATTGTGGCGATCGCAGCACTTGTCATTGGATTGATCTGGTTTGTTGTCCCTCGACCGTCTCCAGGAATGGTTCTTGTGGAAAAGGGAGTTTTCTCGATGGGTGACAGTCGGGAGGAAGGTAATATAAATGAGTTGCCCGTTCATGAAGTATCGATTACATACGATTTCTTGATAGGGAAATATGAAGTGACTTTCGACGAATATGACGAGTTCTGCGAATCGACAGGACGTAAGAAGCCCAGAGACATTTGGGAATGGGGAAGAGGAAGCAGGCCTGTCATTGACATATCCTGGTGGGATGCAGTTGCATACTGCAACTGGTTGAGTGACATGGAAGGTCTTCCGCACGCTTACGATAGCGATGGGAACCTCGTCGACAAGGAGGGGATTCCCACGAGTGATCCTTCACAGGTGAAAGGGTACAGACTTCCCACCGAAGCTGAATGGGAGTACGCTGCGCGGGGTGGTACAAAGAGCAAAGACTATAGATACGCTGGATCCAATATCCTTGGTCTTGTTGCCTGGTATAACAACAATTCTGGAGGCAAAACAAGAGAAGTGGGTAGGAGAAGCTCGAACGAACTCGGCATCAATGATATGAGTGGTAATGTCTGGGAATGGTGTAGCGACTGGTATGACAGTATGTACTACTCCCGCAGTTCCTCTATCAACCCATACAATTCCGATTCTGCGGTATATAAGGTGGCTCGAGGTGGTTGCTGGTCAAGTTCCGAACTAACCTGCCGCATCTCAGCTCGTTACCCGTTTCGTCCGGATGATTCTCTTAGTCGCGTGGGATTCAGAATTTGTAGAACGGTCTATTCTGACTAGTTTAGGCAGCGTTCATTCCCTAAAGGATGCGGCTATTGCTTAAAGAGCCGTGAAAGAGCAGTTATGGAAAATGGAGTCTCGCTTCTTGCAAAACAGGAGACACGAGAAAGTGAGCGAAGCTTTTTTGATTACGTTTGATGGTTTGTCAGTTTTGTTAGCGGTTCGGGCTCTTTTGGGCTTTTGAAAAAGTTCACGTCAGTCAAGTTTTAGTCATCACTAGGTGTAAGCTTGTCTCTTGGAGGATAATTCACAGATAGGAGAACAACTCATGGCGAAATTTCATTATCTGGCACGTGCGGTAATTTTCTCTGGTGAACGTGTATTGATAGCACGTCAAGTCGGTGCAAACAATACGTTCCTTCCCGGAGGACATATCGGATACGGAGAACCTGCAAGAAAAGCCCTGATCAGGAGAATCAAGGAAGAAACCGGGTTTGAAGTCAGTACAGGCAGATTTCTTGGCGCTGTTGAAGCTACCTGGTATAAGGATGAAGAACTCAACTCGGAGATCAATCTGATCTTCGAAGCATCTTGTCCTGACATCAACCATCATGTGGTAGTTGAGTCAGAAGAAGGCCATCTTGAGTTCATCTGGGTTGAGAGAATGGAAGTTAAGTTATACAACCTTCTTCCAGAACCGATACAAAGTCTGGTCGAAAACCTTGCTGATGAGCCTGGTGCCTTCTGGGGCTCGATGATTGACGAATAAACTCAGAAGAAAAGCATAACGGTATTATCTACACCAGGTGACAAAACCTCTATTCAGAGTAGGGTGGAGGAAGAACACTGCTCTAGTATACGAACAAGAGTTGCGATGGACAGAATACCATTCTGCCCCGATATACGTTGGGTTCAAACGAAGGGCATAACGCATTATGCCTCTGCCTCAAAGACGCGGAAAGCATTTCCCAAAGTAGTGTAGGGGCTGAACATTGTTCAGCCCTGATATTAGAAGGTCGTCCAAACATGGGCAAAAGATTGTACTATGTCCATTTTACTGAGAACAGAATAACCGTCTGCAAAGAAGATTCTGGAAGATCACATTGAAGGCGCAGCAGCCTTTTTGGGTTGTAGCACCTTTCAAGCTTGTCTTTTCACATTATTCACTCTTCAGCATTCACTATTCACTGCTTTACGCCAGGCATGATCTTTGCTGCTGCAAACGCTAACATCCAGCATACACAGTTGTTCCATGTGCCAGGAGCCACGTGCCGCAA
>DLVL01000035.1:0-3458 GCA_003444085.1 Kosmotogaceae bacterium
GAGGATCGGTTGTGATGGTGCGGGTATTGTGAGAGCAGGTTTAAGATGCAGTTGAAGGTTACAGGTTCAAGTAGGAAATAGCTGATAGAAAAAGATGCGGCTTGCGAGAACTCCGACGTACGGCTTGCGACGTGCATGTGAAAACTACGGTTCTATAAGCATTTTTCAGTAAAGGTTCTGTGGACCTGTAGGGTAGGGGAACAACATCGTTACCCTTCGGATGAAATCTGACGAAATCCTCGGTCGAAAAGGGGTCAGATACTATTTTCCGTTATGTCACCTGGAAGGCTGCAGAGGCTTCTCGGAGTTCTACAGGAGAAGCAAGTAATGAATGTCATATCGGCGGTTGATATGGATATTCTTCTTAAAGATGGCTTCGTCTACATACCACAACTACTTCCAGGTCCAGTCTTCGGGACTCCATGTTAAGTCTGCCACCTTTTCAGTATCCATCAACGGAACAACAAAGTCTATTATTCTTCGCATAACACTTCGAAAGTCATGCTTAGATGAGGCTCTGCTTCTTGCAAGAAATGTCTCCCACTGACTCGCTTTACTGAAGCAGTTATGTCTGATGAATGGCCTTTCATGAGTGAGTCAGACCTTTCAGGATTGGTGCAATCTTGTTTTCGATTCTCAGCAGTCTCATGTACCTTCTCAGTTCTCCTGTGTTGTTCTTGCTCCATGCCAGATAGTTTTTGAGGGCTTCGAGTGCGATGTCCTCACCTGCGACAGCTGTTAGGCGAAAGAGGTCACATACTGTTTTCTCACGGTTGTATATCCTGAGCTTTCCAGCTTCAGTTCTCACTATCTCAATACCCGGAACAAAGCTGCGCTCCCTGAAGTGCAGAAAGCGTGTTGGTGGATATATGACCTCTGGACTTTTTGACCCGTGCGGAATTGCTGCGTATACTTGCCATGGCGTGAACGTTGTCAACTCGAAATAGTCAGCAGCCGAAAGCAAACAGATAACTGCCTTTGGTACTGCTTTACACACATCAACAAATGACACGTAGTTGACGTCTGAAAACTCCGATAATCTGTACAGACCTGGCTTGATCTTCTCGATAATTCCTCCCTCATGCAACTTATGTATTGTTCTAGGATGAACCCCTATTTCCTTGAGGTCTTTCATTCTTGCATACCCGCGATTCCTTTTGAAAAACGCCATGGCATTATCCATAATCCCACTCTCCTGGTTCTATTATACTACCATTTCAGCTAATTGGTAGTTATATCGATCCAAGACTCAGAGAGTTCCGCCTTGTTTTCTGGCAAGATTTCTCAGTCTGGCTTTCGTTGATGCTGCCTTGTTCATAGCAGTACCTCCAGATAGGTTCTCAGTATTTTCGAGTTACCAAGCTCCTTCGCGTATCTGTATAGCATATTGAGGTTTCGCGCATGCTTGTTGAGGTATTGAACCAGCGCTTCCTTTGCAACTTCTATGCCGAGTTTCTCACGGTAGTGCAGGATGTCGATGATGGTCTTCTCCATATCATAGATCATGAAGGAATTCGAGTCTTCTTTGATAGTCAGAATTCCTGTCTTGTACCGTTTGTCGTTGTAATAGTACAAGTTAATCTGAGGCCATTCTGGCATCGTATAGACCCTGTCAGTTCTCAGGATGGCAACATCTAGCATCGTCGGACGCTCTGTACTGAGTTGCCAGTAGACTGCTGCGCTAATCAAGCAGATCACGCCCCTCGGAACATAGGCTCTAACGTAGTAGTAATCCGATTCATCACCTTGATAAGTCAGGTTTTCATAACTCTTGCGGGTCAGTTTCTTAAGGACATTCTTGTCCACGAGTTTTCTGACTTGATAATAGCTGTATCCAATATCTTTGAGTTCTTCTACCGTAATGATTTTCTTCTTGGGCAGCTGATAGTTCTCTGCTTTCAATGAGTTCACCTCATTCAATGGTTATTTAAACAAACAACTGCATAATCTTGTTTTTGCAGATGTTCGTAAAGATATTACCACGATTTGTCTCATGAGAATCTATTCGCGAAACGATGCCTCATAATTCAATCTACTCAAAACTGCAAAAAATAAGTGGGGCAGTTTGAAGTTTCTGAGAGCAGTTGAAGTGTGAAGACCAAGTGCGGTTACAGGTTGTGAGGGGGCGGTTGTGATGGTGCGGGTATGGCAAAAACAAGGGTATAGGATTGAAGGGCAGGTAGAGGGTAGAGTAAACAATCAAGAGACGACGTGCGAGAATCCCGACTTGCGAGAAATCTTCTTCGCCACTGTTTGTCTTGCGACTACGCGTCAAGACCTTTTCTTGGCCGTCCCGCTTCGGACCTGAACCTGGTTCTCCGCTTCACAGAATGTTTCTGGCTGTTTCGCTTCTGTGTGCCGTTCCAGGGCATAAGCTCTTAGCCATATGCTGTCTTTTGTTCGCTATTCTTTCCCGCCACCAGGACCTTCCCCACTTCCATCGCCCGGTCCGTAACCCGATCCATCGTCGGGACCATCAGGAATTCCATCACCGGGACCATACTGAGGAGCATCGGCATTTCCGTCGCTAATCCCATCACCTGGGATACCGGTAAGCGGCTCTTGAGAAGATTCGATTCTATCTATTACGCCTGCAATAAGGAAATAACTTCCTACAAGCAGTCCAAGAATGCCCACTAATATGACGAGTATGTTCATTACCAGTCCTCCCTGCGGCTTCAAACCTGCGAATTTTTAGATTACGAAAACGATCGACCTCACCTCCAGGTTGTCCTATCAAAAACAACCTGTAGATAATCGTTCGCAAATACTGCTCTTGGCGTAATAATGATATACCCAAAAGCTTCGGGGAGGATCAGCTGGCAGGAGTATGGAATGAAAGAGAATGAAGTATCACTTGCTTTGTGGGTTAGTTCCTGACTGTTTTACAGTGAAATCCCACTGCTCTTTGCTCACGGGAACAACCGACAGCCTTGGAAGTCTTATAAGATCCCAATCAGGGAAGAGTTCACTTTCCTTTATCTGTTTCAGGCTTACTGCGTTGTTCAGCTGTTCAACCGGAGCGATCTTGATGACAACGAACCTGTCATCGTTTACAGAAGGATCGGGATATGCTTCTGCGATAACTCTAGCTATACCAACAATAGCTCGCTCTCGTCCAGTGTGATATATGAAAACACTATCGTCTCTCTTCATGCACCTAAGATTCTTGAGGGCAGCAGGAGCTCTTACCCCATCCCATACGCTTTGTCCTTCTTCTACGAGATCTTGCCAGGAGTACTCTTCAGGCTCAGTCTTCAGCAACCAGATTGTTATTCCTCCTCCAAAAAGATTATCAGTCTTTTCCAGGTTCACTCATCTGATACGTCCAGCTTCTTTCAAAACGTGAAGTGCCTCCACAGTCACGGATTCGTTCAAACTCTTGCCTACTTTGCCCCAGTCAACCAGCAAGCGTCCGCTCTTTTGCTTGTTTGTAACGCTGTAGTATTTCTTCTCTG
>DLVL01000035.1:3610-3793 GCA_003444085.1 Kosmotogaceae bacterium
GGACAAACCAAAGAGAATATCATCATGCCAGTAGCAGGGATAATGAAGCTTCAAGAAATCACCATCTATGATCGTACCATCACTTTGCTTTCTAAAAAGCCTCCTCTTGAGGAAGAGATCTGAGGTTCTCAATGCAGCGTCTTTGGATAAGCTTTTCCCTCTGACCGATGCATGAAGCGCAAG